>DASWHX010000065.1:0-22344 GCA_036397995.1 Cyclobacteriaceae bacterium | reverse complement strand
TCACCCTCCAACGAAGCTTCCAGAACCTGCTTTATCAGGGGCGTCATTACCCCATCTTTTCCCGTTAACGGTTTTCCTTGTCGAAGAAGTTCCACTGCTTGTTTGCGAAACTCTTCCATGTTCATGTTTTCTTTCATAATTTGCATCAAGTTAATAATTTTTTATCTTGACACAGTTCGTTGAACACCCTCTGTCTTTTCTATGCCCCACTTTCCTAATATCAATAATCTTCACCTGATCATCTATCGTATACAAGACTCTATAATCTCCGATCCTGATCCGCCACATATTTTCATCACTAGCTTTAAGTTTTTTACTTCCTTTGGGGCGGGGATTTTTGGACAGACTGTCTATGGATTTGGCCGCTTTCTTCACTATTTGACTGGATAGCCTCAAAAGCTCTTTGCCCGCTTTTTTCCTGAAGGTGATTTGATACACTACAGCTTCCCTTCAGCTTTCAATTGTGCTTTAATCTCTTCCCAACTTACTTGTTCATCATTTTTCCTGCTCTCCGCTATGATTACATCCAGTAAATCCTCTATTTCGTGCTGATATTTCTCAAGCTGCTCCAAGTCAATTTGAACAAAGCGCTTTTTGTGTGTCTCGTCAGTGATGAATGTTATTCCTTTCATACTATTCATTATTTCTCTGTTTAAAGTTAACAATTTAATTAATTGTTTGAGTTTTCCTAGCGGATGATACCGGTTAATTTCCTCTTGTAATCCTTCCATTTTATCCAGTAAGTATAATTCGGTAATGCCGATATAACGATGGCCGGCCGGGTACTGAACTTCTCTCAGGTTTTGGTATATGTAGGAAATATGCAGAGTTTAAATTAAGCAAACCTCGCAGGTTTTTTGATTAGCCCGATTTAAAATGTCTGGTTAAACCTTCGAGATTTGCCCCATCGCTTAACTTTTACATATCCCGGTTTACTAACGCGCCCGCCGTTGGGATCGGGTTCAATTGAGTAGGCATCAATACGTGTCGGCACCGGGTAATTCTGATCAGTATTATACAAGAAACTAAAGTGCGCATATCCTGATAATACATTATTTTCTTGAAATGAAATTCCACCGGGCACAAGTAATGAAGGATCGAAATCCGGATATACATTTTTTAAAACTTCAGGCAGAGGAAAATATTTGGCCTCATCCCCCGGGCCTCCGAATGTTTCGAAATGTGCGCTTTGGTAATTTGTCATAGGATCATAATCATAATGATACCAATACACTGAAAAATAATCAAAATCTCCGGCAGTATTAAAGTTAAAGATTTCCTGGTTGGCGGAGGTTAGGTTGGCATCAAATGACGGAGCCTGAAAAGAGATAGGTAAATCATCCGTAATTACCTGGTATAGAGTTTTAAGATTTGGCATGACAGAGCGTAAGGAAACTGAGTAGGTATCAAATACATCTGCATAAAAAAAGTGTTCATTGGTTGAACTGGAAAGGAAATAAGAGAGCAAACCTCCTGGGTTATTTATATTCCCCTTAACATATAAACTTGAAACAGGCACCTGGGCGCTCACACTCCCGGTCAGCATTTCCTGCATTGCAGTTAAATCAATTTCTATGCTGCCGGCGGCTACTTGGGGAATCCATTTATACCTGGCTGCCTGGCCCTCTATTAAACCAACGAATAAATTATCAGGCTCGACCAGCGTATAAAGTTTTGTAGTATTATTTGAACCGATTCCATTGTATTGAAACCCGTTGCTTGCATAAATTTCGTCGTGGTCAGGAACATTTATGAGCGATATATTTTGTTCGTAATAATCTTCATCATCGGTAAGATCAGGAAAAACCCAGCGAGGCGCACTGCAACGCTGAATGGTTTCTGAATAAAAACTTTGCCCGAAATTGTCGTTGTTAACTGTAAAATAAGTTGCATTAAAATCCCATCCTTCATAATCATCCGGGTATGGAAATTTAAATGTTGAATTATTTTCTATCAGGCGATAATCTACGGCATCACCTTCCATATCATAAATTATTATATAACTGTTTTGACCTTCTTCAAAGGAATTGCCAATTTCAACAGTCAGCATCAGGTTTTTGAATTCTACATTAACTTCGGCCGTTGAAGAGTTACTATTAGCGTCGGCTGCTATTACTTTTATTGCATGATTACCATCTTCGAAATCTTCGGTATCAATATCCATTATCCACGGAGAATGGGTTAACGTTTTCAATGACACATTATCAATAAAGAAATAAACTTTATCGAGATGCTCATCCATTGGAGAGAAATTCACGGTAATTTTTCCCCTTACCTTCTGATTCTCCATCAGGTTTGTTATAGAAACCGTAGGGTCGGTATCATCCATGGTTTCATTGCGGCAAGAGGAAGCAACCGCTAAAAGTAAAAACGGAATTATAAAAAAAGCTCTGGAAAAAATTAATTTACACATTGTTAAATTGGTTTAGACGTTTCACAAAATTTTTTCCCAGGAATTCTACGAAGTTTTTGATTGGTTAATTATTCTCTCATATCTGTTTTGATTTTAGTTTGAAAAATGTTGCGCAGAATTTTTATTTTACTACAAAGTTGTATTCATGCTGGGTTACGATATCGCCATTTTGATCCTTGATTAAAGATAACCGGCCATTGGAGTCATAGTAAAACCACTTAGTTTGACTGTTCGTATCGGTTTGTGATGTCATGCCAATCAATGGATCAAAAGAGTAGGTAGCTATTAATGCTTTAGCCGGAGCTAAATTGTTGCGCAAAGCAACAAGTTCAGTTAAAATTTGACTTTCACTTGTGGGATTGTCCAGAACACTCTGATTTAAAGTATGAAGCGAGCTCAAATCGGGTCTTACGAAAGCAGCAAACAGCAGGAAGAATCTTACTCTTCAAGTTCCTGGAAGCCAAAAATATCCCAAAAACTTGTCAGGTAAAGATGGCTATTAAATTCATAAAAAAACATCACCTGAAAATAGGTATAGAGATTGGGGAATGGTTTGAGGTTTTTACGAGGATGGAAGTCCCATGCATATCCAGCCTCGTTCATGCATCAATGCGGTTAAAGCCAGACGACTGGCAGTAAAATTATTATTGAATTCTAAATTCATTTAGTTTTTTTTATTTTATTTGGCTTCAATAGCGTTGAAGTATTTTTCATTTTTATGTGTGCGATACAATCTCACTACTCGCTGGGCACCTCGTTACAAACGAGGCCATAGTTTGGGAGCCCGATCACGACTGATGCAGGTAACCTAGTTTCTTTAGCTTCTTAATCAGTTCTTGACCTGATACATTGCGAGGCAATTTCATGCAGCAAAGACTTCTTCTTTCACATAATGCAAACGCACTACTTTGGGAGCATTTTCATCATAATGGCACCGGATCGCTTCCCGGATATTCTCCTTCAATTCCTCCATGCTTTCTGCTTCGGTAAATATCGATTCACCTAATGCTTTTGCTTCAAATCCTCCTTCAGCTGACTCTTCCACAATGAATATGATCTCTGACATAATTCTGATCTTTCTCAAAGGTAATGATTTCATAGCTCTCTTTTTTCATCTTGAAGGCAATTTGCCACCACTATCCTAACGGATGACACCGGTTAATTTCCTTCTTGTAATCTTTCTATTTCATTCTGTAAGTATAATTCGGTAATGCCGATATAACGATGGCCAGCCCGGTATTGAACTTTTCTCAGGCTGTGTTGCTTTAAATTTGCATATCACACTGGCCCGGATTTGGCTGGCACGTAGTACACCAAACCGGAGCGTAGGGCCTGAATGAATTCTTCACTCAAATCAAGATTCCGGTTTGTGAGTTCCGGGAATCTCTTCACTGAGATGTACTTCTTCCTTATCATCAACAATCAGGCTCAGGAAACCTGCCAAAATCATTGAAGCACCACCCACAATTATTGCATTGATTGCTGCTCCGTCCAGAAAATTCCGAAGCATAAATCCCAGGATTCCAGCCGCAACAATCTGGGGTATTACGATAAAAAAATTGAAAACGCCCATATAGTATCCCATCTTTTTAGCGGGGAGTGAACTGGAAAGCATAGCATAGGGCACCGAGAGAATACTTGCCCAGGCAATGCCAACTCCCACCATAGACATAATCAGTAAATTGGGATCTTTAATCATATAAAAGGAGAGAAGACCCAGGCCTCCGCAACATAAGCAGATTAAATGTGTGATTTTCCTTGAAGTTACTTTTGCCAGCCAGGGTAGCATGAGGGCCGTCAGTGCCGCAACGCCATTGTAGGTAGCAAACATGATTCCCACCCAGTCGGCTCCCTCATTGTATAAAGCGGAACTTGTATCTGAAGTTCCGTAAATATGTTTGGTAACGGCTGAGGTCGTATAAATCCACATAGAAAAAAGGGCAAACCAGGAGAAAAATTGTACGACAGCGAGTTGTGCCATTGTCTTGGGCATCTGAAAAATCCCTTCGAATGATTCCCTAAGTATCTGAACCGAACTGAGGTTTTTATTGTCAGCTTTCAATTTTTCAAGATCATCCGGAGGATATTCTTTTGTTCGGCTAACCGTCCACATAACAGCGGAGAAGAATGCAATTGCTCCCATGTAGAAAGACCATTTAACCGAGTTAGGTATTTCACCGGCAGGTGCGGTGTTGGAAACGCCAAGCCAATTGGTGAGAATATAGGGAAGCATAGAAGCAACCACGGCTCCGATTCCTATAAAAAAGCTTTGCATCGCGAAACCTCTTGTGCGTTGATGACCAGGCAGCATGTCCCCCACAAAGGCGCGAAAGGGCTCCATGCTAATATTGATAGATGCATCCATGAGCCAAAGAGTTCCGGCCGCAATCCATAACAACCCTGCATTAGGCATTATGCAGAGCGCCAATGATGCCAATATCGCACCTACCGCAAAGAAAGGTCTTCGTCTTCCCCACCGCGGATGCCAGGTACGATCGCTGAAGTATCCAATGATGGGCTGAACCAGTAACCCGGTTACAGGTGCAGCGAGCCATAAAATTGGGAGTTCGTCCTGGGAAGCACCCAGCGTTTCAAAGATTCTGCTAACATTGGCATTTTGAAGCGCGAACCCGAATTGAATTCCCAGGAATCCGAAACTCATGTTCCAGATTTGCCAGAAGCTTAGCGCAGGTTTTTCAGATGATAAAGATAATTCTTGTTCAGCATGAAGTTTCTCTTCCATGATCTAGTTTGAAAGAATCATAAATCCCCAGGGGGGAAGTGTTATCGGCGCCTGTCCGTTAATATAATACTGATTATCGGAAATCAAATCAACATAATCTCCAATTACCGATTCCTTTACACTAAAGCTTTGTTCAGTATCTGAAAGATTGAAAAAACCAATGACTGAGTTGGTCCCGGATATTCTGGAGAATGCCAGCACGTTTTCCAGATTATCAATATTTATGATCTCAGGATTGCCACCTTCATCTCCATTCCAGATCGCCGGATCATCTTTCCGAAGTTGTATGAGTTCATGGTAGAAACTTTGCATACTCAGATCCTCCCAGCTGATGGTGTCTTTGTCAAAAAAACGAAGTCTTTTATCCATTCCTGCTTCCTGTCCACTATAAATCAGAGGATAGCCATAATAGGTAAATGAAAGTGCGGCAAAAGTTTTTACCGCATCGCCAAATCTTTCTTTTACCGTGCCTGCCCAGGAATTTTCATCATGATTGGAAGTAAAGATTAATCTGTAGCCACCATTGGGATAAGAGCTCAATTCTTTTTCCATATATTCGGCGAGGTCAACAACATTCTTTTCTCCTCTTACAATTCCATTCATAATATGATGATATTCCCAGGCATAAGTCATATCAAATCCAGCCTCATGCCATTCGGGTCCTTCACCTTCTGCAAGCATCAATAAATCTTTTTCAGCTTCTAATTCCTGAATTGCCTTCACCCAGAATTCTCCCGGCAGCCAGGGTGCGGCATCGCAGCGGAATCCATCAATACCTATTTCATTGGTCCAGTATTTCATATCAGAGATCATATAATCCCATAATTCTTTATTATCATAATTAAGGTCTGCCACGTCTGACCAATCCGCAACAGGAGGAATTACATTACCTGTTGAATCGCGGGTATAGAAGTCTGGTTTTTCTGCCATCCACGCATGATCCCAGGAGGTGTGATTTCCCACCCAGTCAATGATAACTTCGAATCCCATCTCATGGCTTTTCTCAAGCAGGTTCTTAAAATCTTCAATGGTTCCGAATTCCGGATTAACTCCGCGATAGTCTCTTACTGAATAATAACTTCCTAAACTGCCTTTCCTGTTTTCAATGCCGATGGGATGAATGGGCATAAACCATAAAATTCCGACGCCCATTTTTTTTAGCCTGGGGAGATGAGTTTCAAATGCCTTAAAGGTTCCTTCGGGCGTCATTTGCCGGACATTAACTTCATAGATGGTGAGATTCTTAATCTTATCAGGATAAGTGGAGGTAATTTCTACAGGTTCTTTCTCCTTGGTTGGTGCAGTGCAGGAAAAGCTAAATGCAAGAAATACTATGAATGCGGGAAATACTATTTGTTTTATGCTTTTCATAAATTAAAATTTATCTAATAATGAATTTCGGTTTTGCCACCATTATTAGGAAGGTCAAAATAGGGTAAATTGTTTATGGTGATTTCATAATCCTTTCCGGAATGAATCGGATCAAAACATGAGATGGGTCTTATAAATTGAAAATCCCTGACTTGTAACTCCAGAATTTTGCCATCTACATTTATTTTATCAATATTTTTCATTCCATGAAGAAATACCCTGAGTGTTTTAAATTTCGAATTAAGTTCGCCTTCGGATTTTTCAAAACAAATTGATCTGTTTTCCGGATTGAATCGAATCATTCGCCTGAAGAATTCATTCTCGAGGTATTGGTATGAGTCTCCATCATCTTCGTAATAAGTAAAATAGGATTCTAAGGTGCCGTTATAAATGTGAACCTCGAGGGTGTCATCCGGTTTCTGGGTGGTGGAGGCAATTTCAGATTGAAGAAACAGAATCCCTGAACCTTTTACAAATAGCGGCAACTTTTCCAAAGGAGACTCTACAATAATCTCTTCAGTGCCATTAAATACTTTATCTGTAAACAGATCATACCATAGGCCTTCTGGAAGGAAAACCCGGGATAACTCCTGATTGCCGGGAGCAGGGGCAACCATTATGTTCTGACCAAACAAATATTGATTTTGAAAATCTTGATGAAAAATTTTGGCCTCATGGGGATAATTAATTACCAGTGATCGGCAAACCGGGAGGCCGTTAATTGAAGCCTCGTAAAACGAAGAGTAAATGTACGGTAAGAGTTTATACCTGAGCTTTATATAATTTCTGCTAATTTCTAAAACACGCTCACCGAATGTCCAGGGTTCGGCGCTGCGACTATTAATGACGGAATGTCCTCGGAAGAATGGAGAAAAAGCGCCAACAGAAATCCAGCGGGCAAATAATTCAGGACTTGCATCACTGGTAAACCCCCCTACATCATATCCTGTGAAAGGAACACCGGAAATTCCAAGGTTATTAACCATGCGAACTCCCAGCAGCATGTGTTCTTCTGAGGAAGTGTTATCGCCGGTCCAAAGTGCCGCAAAGCGTTGGATCCCGGCAAACCCTGAGCGGCTCAGATTAAAGGGTCGCTTCCCATTGAGTTGTTTTCTGGCTGCTGTTTGTGTGGCTCCTGCCATTAACAAACCGTATAGATTTTTCATTCGCCGGAGTGAAGCCTTCTTGCCTTCATAATCAAATTGGATCATTTCAGGCATCATTTGTCCCCAGGTTGCCAATTCATTCATATCATTCCAAAAACCTGTTACACCCGCTTGTGTATAGTGTTGCAGAAGCTGCGACCAGAGTTCGCGGCATTCTGCTTTCGAAAAGTCTGGAAAATGACACCAACCAGGCCAAACTTGTGCTTCGTATAGTGCACCATCAGGATATTTCAGGAATATATCATTTTCAATTCCTTTTTTGTAAGCGTGGTAGTCAGCAGAAATTTTAATTCCCGGGTCGCAAATAACTACCGCGTGAAAACCTTTCTGTTTAAGTTTTGCAATTAATTTTTCAGGATTTTTGAAAGTTGCCGGGTTCCAGGTGAAAATTTTATACTTATCCATATGGTGGATATCCAAAACAATAGCATCTGCCGGGATATCCTTCATGCGAAAAGTATCGGCAATTCTCAAAACTTCTTCTTCGGAAGAATAACTGTACCTGCATTGCTGGTAACCCAATGACCATATAGGCGGTAATTCAATTCTTCCGGTCAGCTTTGTGTATTGAAAAATGACGTCTGTTATTGTTTCCCCGTAAATGAAATAATAATTCATTTCTCCACCATCTGCGGAGAAACTTGAAAATCTATTATTGGAAGCACCGAAATTAAAATGTGATTTGAAGCTGTTATCAAAAAATATTCCGTATTGCAGATTGTGGTGAATTCCTATGTAGAAAGGGATGGAGGAATAAATAGGATCGGTATCTACTCCGTATCCAAATGCATCAGTATTCCAATTTTCGTAACCCTTTCCCTGTTTGTCCAGAGGTCCGGTCTTCTCCCCGAGGCCTATGAATCTTTCCCCTTTCTGTAATTCCTTGTAGGTTGTAACCTGCGTACCCAGCCATGAAGTTCCGAATGCCTTGTCATCTGCACAAATTACGCTGCCCTGCAGGTTGAGGAATGAAATTCGAAGTGGATCTTTCATGATCTTAACCACTAGTTTGCCTGTGGAGAGAATAATTTCTCCATTTATTTCTTCGACAATAAATTCCGGATTTTCAGGAATTGCTATGACAGAATAGCTGAAGTCTTCTTCAAAATCTTCTTCACAAACCCGTATCCTTACTATTGATTCATTGTAAAAAGTGATTATAAAGGATCCATGTGAGGTTGAGCCTTCAATCCCTAAATTGGTTTTGCTGTAACTTTGAAGAGTTCCCAGAGACCTGTAGTGGTCACCATCATTCAAAGTCTTATTCCTGGTGATCGTTTTTTGCAAAGGAGGTAAATTTTTAAGCTCTTAAGGTAATTATATTCAATCTTTAGAAGTGAATATTAACGTCAAAAATTTCTTGCAAACGATTGCGGTTACGTTTTAGGAATTTCGTAGCGATGATTTTCTGGGGATTACCCTGGTTTTCAGAATTTTCGTAGTCGCTTCAAAGGATTCGTCATCCTTCAGTTCTATCTGGCGAATCAAATGTTTCGCTGCTTCGCAACCCATTTCGTAGCCGGGTTGTTCTACGGTAGAAAGTGGCGGATCGGTTAATGCGCCAAATCTCCAGTTTCCAAAACCAATGACTGCTACCTCTTCGGGTATTTTTACGTTTTTTTCCTTTAGTGCCATCATAGCACCCATTGCTGCAACATCATTGGTAGCAAAAACACCGTCGAATGCAGGGTATTTCTGAAGAAATTCGTGAACTTTCTGAGCAGCTTCTATTTCAGTTCCATGTCCGCAGTCGATAATCAGTTCATCAGACACGGGAATTTTATTTCTCTCCAAAGCTTGCAGGTACCCTCCAAGCCTTTGTTGACCTATCAGTAAACTTTTAGGGCCAGAAAGATGTAAAATCCGACGGCACCCTTGATCAATTAAGTGCTGAGTAGCTTGATCTGCGGCCTCCTTATCATCGATTATTATCTTGTCGGTAATTATAGCATCGCATACCCTGTCAAAGAATACGAGTGGCAGGCCTCTTTCCATCAAACTTTCAAAATGACCGAAGTCACTGGTTTCACGGGAAATGGAAATCAGCATACCATCAACTTTCCCGTTAAATAAAGCTTTAGTGTCTTTAAGCTCCCTGTCATAAGATTCATTTGACTGTGCAATAATTACGCTGTAACCTGCTTTGTAAGCTATATCTTCAATCCCACTGATAACGGTACTAAAGAAAAAATGAATTATCTCGGGTATAACTACTCCTATTGTGTTGGTTTTCCTTTGCCGGAGACTCAGTGCAATGTTATTAGGTTGGTAATTCAGTCTTTCTGCAAGTTCATTTACCTGTCTTTTGGTTTCTTTGCTGATATCCGGATGATCTTTCAATGCCCTGGAAACTGTTGAAGGGGAGATTCCAAGTTCCTTTGCTAAATCTTTTATTGTAATTTGAATGCTCCTCACAAAGTAAAAGTAACGAATTTCAGTCGCTTTAGAGCATTAAAATAAAACAATAACAATCTTTGAGATAATCAGATTTTGACAATTAAGAATAAACAGGGAATCAAATATTCATGGGAAAATAACTTAGCGGGAAATTAATTCTCAGCATTCAGAGAATCAAGAATTTCCATCCAGCTCTTTTGCTCAGAAGAAAAAATCCAAGACAAAAAGATAACCCAATGAAACCTGTGGCAACGAGATATAGACCCAGCCAGAAGATCCAACCAAAAGGACTGTTAAGTTTTATTACGAGGAGGGTAAGTCCAATAATTAAAAAGATAGATAATGCAGCTGCTTGCTTTTCATCAAAATGTGCAAACCATGTTTCTTAGACAGAAGATTATTCTGACAGGTTACATGCGGGTATCAGAATCAGCATTTTGGAAAATCTTTGAAGTAATGCTCAAGAATGTTTTTGTGTATGGAATCCGCTATAAATAGTATGTAATTGTCAGGCCTGACTACAATATACAATTCACTAACTACGCCTAATTTATTCCACATCTCATTTATTTTCTGTTCTATAATTTTTATATGGAAAGGAAAGGAGTCTTGAAGATTTTGTTTTTGAATGTCAGAAATCGAAGTATTTGTCAGACACAACAAGTGAAAGGAAGGATTTTTGAACAAGGAATAGAATTTTTCGCCCGGGAAATAAGGAAGTCGATCACCTGAAACAAACTTTAGATTCTGGCGGGTTGACGATTGCGCCAGGCTGAAACCATGATACGAATACCAGATTTGTGAAAGCACTTTGAAAATTACCGGCCTTATAAAACCCACCCTTGGCACCCATTTGACAAGATTAATTGCAATAAGTTCCCTGAATTTCCGGATGAAAAAATTTCTGTTGGTCATCATGTTGAAACCCCGGTCGGTAAATCTGAGCAACCATTTTGCAAAAGGAAGCCGCTCTTCATTATAAGTCTTCAGCAAAGATTCAAATGCCTGGCCTTTTAATACCAAAGCCAGTTTCCAACACAGGTTATAGGCATCCTGTAATCCCGTATTCATCCCCTGGCCACCGGCAGGACTATGAATGTGGGCAGCATCACCGGCCAAAAAAACCCGGTTATTATCAAACTTGTTAACCCCACGATGGTGAAGTTTATATGTTGAGAACCAGTTCACTTGCTCGAATTCTATTTCAATACCGAGTGTTCTTATCACAACTTCCCGTATATCATGAAAAGTAACTGTTTCCGTATTGAAATAAGATTTAGGAAGTGTGCCGATAATCCTGTAAGTATGGTTCCCCTGGAGCGGAAGAAAGGCGCAGAAATTTTCTGTTCCGGGGGAAATGATTAGTTGATCATAGGGAATGGACCACTTCAGAATGGCATCCGCCACAAAAAATTTATGCTTATAGGTTCCGCCTCTGAAACTAAAATTGAGGTGTTGTCTGATTGGACTTCCGGCTCCGTCGCATGCAATAAGGTACAAAGCGGTTATCTCCACCTCAATGTCTGGATTTCTGGCGAGTACTGTTACGTTATCCTGATTCTCTTTTATTTCAACAAATTCATAATTCCAATGAATTGATTTGCCGTGGTTATACAAATTGCGGGAAAGCAACACCTCATTTTTACTTTGCTCGAAGGCAAGCATATAACTGAAATCGGAAAGTCCTTTGCCAATTTCACCTATCTTAACGCTGACTCTTGGTTTGCCTTTTACATATAAATTAAAAATTTCAATTCTTTGTCCTTCCTGAATTGCCGTATCTGACAAGCCCATTTGTTCATAAATTTCAAGGCTTCTCGCAGTTACCGCTATTGCCCGGGATTCCATAGTAGGACCTGATTTCTTGTCAATGATCATAAAATCAATACCAAATCGCTGCAACTGATTCGCAGCCATGAGTCCGGTAGGGCCCGCGCCAACAATCAGGACATCTGTCTTTAGTTTTTTCATCCTGATTTCAGCCGGATATATAGGGTGAAGAAAATTGTGAGGGGAACGAGTAAAATAGATAAAATTGAAACAGCTAAGCCAATAATTATCATAAGGATGAATGAAACAATTGTTTTCAGTAATCTTCGGTGATTAATCCCACTCATTAATCCCAGCTCTTTTTTAATTGCACCAACTGTTTTTTGAAGAAGTTCATCGTAATGGTAACCCATGAAGTACAAGGTACGAGTATTTCTACCTCTTACCCAGGCACGCCAAACCTTAGTCGGATTTATAATTAATCCGATCATGAAAGCGTAAATATTAATTATGAAGGCTACCCAGTTATTGTAACATCCTGCAGATAACTCCCATGCACTGATTTCAGTTTCACCTTTGAAGAATGCTGAGTAACCGGTTGCCAGATGATGGATGTCATGAAGCAGGACAATTTTTTTGCGTGTCTCGAAATTTGGAATATAAAGAACGATTCTGCCGATAACAATCCTGACAATCTCATCATCTCCACCAGGAATATCTAAATTGAACTCTTTGCGGAATAACGGTAAAGCAACTTTTACGGGAAGGTCATCCATACAATGGACATTATTTTATTTTAAATACTGGTTATATATGATTGAAGATTGAATTCATGCTCCCAAAATATTTGCTAAATGATTTCATTTACAAGAACCATATATAATGCAACAAAGGCTTCCAATATCAATAAAATTAGAAACTTAATTTGCCTTTGTCGAATTTTTTTTTATATAGAAGTGAACCAAAAGCATTTTCACCTATTATGATTGATTACAAAAATGGACGAAGAATTCTTTCTTCTTAATACTCGAGAAGGGTGGAGAAAATTGGATTTCATGAATATGATAAACTCTACGCTGTGCCTGGATTGCATGAAAATCTATTTCAGAGGAAATTGGATTGGCAGGATCAAAATCAAATGATATGAATTTTAAATCAGAATTAGACTCTGAAACAGGAAGTTGAGAACATATAATCTGATTTATAACCTGAATCTCAGGAAATTTGTCAGAATCACTCATCCTTTAGTATCTCTATGGGATTTGTATTAGCAGCCCGGAAGATTGTGCTACTGGTAGAAATAATTCCAATGATGAAAATACTTACTCCTGAGACAAGGAGTGTAAAAATACTTATCTCCAGGTGATAAGTATATAAGTCATCAAGTAAAGCATTGGTCATAAAATATCCAATGAACCCCCCGGCAATTGCCGCGATGGTTAAAATTAATGCGAATTCCCTGTTTAGTAGTTTTATGATATTACTTACTCCTGAACCCAGGGTTTTTCGAATCCCGATTTCCCGGAATCGCAGTTGTACATTAAGCTTGGCCAGGGCATAGATCCCAAATGCAGAGAGCAAGGACCCTAATGTGGTTAGAAAAAAGAATATTTGTGTGAGGTTATTATTGTACCCATTGGCCTCTTCAAACAAAATCTCTTCCTGCATAATACCAAGGAAGGGTTTCGCGGGGTTAATTTTTCTCCACTCCTTCTCCAGGTATGTAAATATGGCGAGATTTTCGCCTCCAATAGTCTTAATTAACATTGATTTGAAGTCGGTATTCACTGCCAATGCAAAAACATGTTCCGTTTTTCGCTCTTTTTTTAATCCACTGAGGTGATTTTCAACTACACCAATTATCCGGTAAGGTTTTTCATCAAAAATAACCCTGGCATCAACCGGGTTGGCAAGGTTATGATTTGAAACGAAATTTTCGTCAACAATTAAGGAAGATTCACGATCTGAGATCATTTCAGCATTAAAATTCCTGCCGCGGCTAAGATTTAACCCAATTGCATTAAAGTAGTTATCACCAATAAAATGGAGATCGGAGGTGAATTGAGTGGTATCAATAGTAAATCTACCCTTTAACGCGGTGTAGGGTCCGATTGGGTTTTTAGCTCCTGCAATTTCTTTAATCTGTGAAAATCCTGAAATCTGATTTTTGAATCGGGTAAAATCATCTTCACCGTAAAGAGTAATTGCTATCACATCTTTATAATCATAGCCAAAATCAAGCTCCTTCTGATATTGCGCGTTTTGGGTGAACACAACTCCTGCAATTAGCATTATCACGGAAAGGGAAAACTGCAGAACAAGGAAGGTTTGGCTAAAAATATTGGTTCCCCTGATTTTTCTTTTTCCTTTCAGCAATTCGATTGGCTTAAGATTACTGTTTTGAAATGCGGGATAAATTCCGGCCAAAGTGACAATCGCCATTACCAATAATCCGATTATCATAATAAAATTAGTAGTACTTAGATCGCCCAGCCCAAATTCCAATCGCCACATGGTAGCAAACCTGGGAACAATAATTTGAGCCATTAATACCCCTAAACTAATTGCAACAAGGATGGTTAACGTTGTTTCTATGAGAGATTGAATGACAATTCCACTTTTTCGTGCTCCGACAACTTTTCTTACTCCAATTTCCTTAAACCTGGTATTTGTAAGTGCAAGAGTAGTATTTGTAAAATTGAAGCAGGCGATTAGCAAAATTATGGTTGCCAAAATTCCAAATACCAGTAAAGCCATCGTGGGAATAGGTAACCTTAAATCACTGGCAGATACCTCTCCGTTAATTACCTTTCTTTCAAAGGGTATCAATTCGAAACTGGTACTAATTCTTTCTTTATCGCTGGCATTAATTTCACTTAAATATATATTCAATTGCTCGCCTGCAAACCTGGTGTTTTTACTATCGGTTAACGAAAACAAAGCAGATGTGTAATGGTCAAGAGAATTTGAAGAAATTGAATTTGCGTCAAAATATAATTCGATTCTGAGCAGAACGTCAAGAGTAAAGCTGATGTTCAGGGGCAGTTTTTCAAAAACTCCTCCAACCAAAACCTCATATAAGCGTTCATTAATTTCTATGGTTACCGGTTTGCCTGTTGGATCAATATCACCAAAATGTTTTTTTGCAATTGGCTCTGTCAAGTAAACTGTTTCACGTGCTTTAAAATTCTTATACGAACCATATTTCAGTTCAGGATGGAACATATCAAAAAAAGAAGCGTCTGCAAATCTGATATTTTCAAAAAAAGAATCGTGTTCCGAACTCAGAATCCCATGTTGATTACAGAATCGTGTGACATTTTCAATTCCGGAAACTTCCTGAAAAACCCTTTCGCTAAGCCCCACAGGAATTGCCAACTCCTGATCTGAATTTCCCCCGGATGTTTTAAAATGGTGCATCACCTTCACTATATTTTGAGCCTTTTTTCCATTGAAGTAGTCATCAAACTCGTAATTATACCCAATGAGTAGATAAGCCGTAAGACCGCAGGCAATAGCAATTCCGGTTCCAACCGCGTTGATTATTACATAAACCTTGTTCTTGAGGAGATGGCGAAATGAGATAGTCAGATAATTCTTTATCATGGATACAGGATATGTGTGAATAATACTTTGACAACAACAACACAGGATGTGTTACAGCAAAGCGGACAAATTTAATAAATTCGGGTGGTGGGTTTTGACCATGATAAATGGCAAAATTCTATTCATTGCATATTATTTAACGCATGAAAATCTGTCGTTAGTCATTGCTACGCTTTTCCTTCCTTATTTCTTTTTTTACCCTACCGCCTCTTGTACCCCGAAGTTTTTTGAATAATCCTTGTCGTTCATTTAATGGAATAAAATCTTCAACAAAAATTTTTGATAGATCTATGGACTGGAAAGAGTATTTGATGTTTTTGATCGAATCGGCAACAATAGGAATAAAATCTAAATCCAAATTGAATTTTCTCCTGAATTGTTTTAGGAAACTGGATTGAGCCGGATGTGTCGCAAAGGCAATTTTTTCGTAACCAGACTCACTGGCCATCTTGAATCCATAATAAAGATTCTCAGTGGAATGAAGCGCTTTGGTTTCAACTTTAATTTCATTTTCATCAATGCCAAGTTGCAATGCAAATAGTCGCATAATCTCACCTTCAATAAAAGGTGTATAAACAGCTGATCCTGAAAAAAGTATTTGATTTGCTATTCCATTTTTATATAAATAATCTGCCCATAAAATCCGTTCAGATAATGTAGTATTTATTTTTCCGGAATCTGATGGGAAACCAGGTACTATTACTATATCATAGGGCTTTTCTCTTAAGGCATCGCCAAAACATTTTTGTGGATCTGTATAAAAGGCTCCGTAGTAATACTTGCAGCCACTGATTGCCAGGATACATGCAATAAAAATTAAGTAATGGATGACGAGATGTATGTTATTTCGCATGATGTCGACAGGCTTCCAGTTTAGTTATTTTCAGATTGACTTCAAAGAAAATCGTCCGGTAACGATCAGAAGCGGACAGCAGAAATGCTTCCTCCTAACCTCAATGTTCATTTTTCGTTCTTCTGAGTGATTTTGACTTACTGGCACATTATTGGTTAGAAATTAAGAAAATCAAACTAAAATAAAATCATGCGAAAGATTTATGTGATCATCCTCGCCACCCTTTCTACAGTAACAGCATTTGCCCAGCAGCGAGTTAATGCACGGGAAATTTTGAGAGAAATTGATGAAGGCAAATCAGTCTCTTTTAAAGATGTTGAGATTGAGGGTAATCTCGACTTTACAGATCTTCGTAATCGTCGGCATAAAGACTCTTCATTTAGTTGGTTTGGTAATAGTAATGATTCGTATGAAAGTACTGTGGAAGCCTCCGTAACTTTCATAAACTGCACTTTCCTGGACGATGTTATTGCCTATTACCATTTGGAAAGAAACGATGACACATTCATAGCTCATTTTGATGATGATGTGGTTTTTAAGAACTGTACTTTTAAACGGAAAAGTGAATTTAAATATTCTGAATTTGCCGAAAATGTTGACTTCAGCGGATCGGTTTTCAATCGTGAAGCAAATTTCAAATACGCCGAATTTTCTGAATTGCCCTTTTTTAATGACGCAGAGTTCAGGGATGATGCGAATTTTAAATATGCTGAATTTCCAAACGGTGCAAATTTCGAATCCGCTACCTTTTTAGAGTTGGCGAACTTTAAGTATACGAAGTTCAGGACTCCGGTTAATTTCAAGAATATTTCTTTTGAAGGTTATGAAGATTTTAAATACACGAAAGTAGATGGAAGGAGTTTTACTTCATACTTGCTGGATAATAGATAGTAAGCTAACCCCTTTATAATAAATTTGATCTCCAGGCACTTTTTAGCAATAATATTTGCAACCATCCAACTAGGACTCTTTCAAGGTTTAATTGAATATATCACTTTGAAATAGATAAGAATACTAACCGGGATTAGTTTTATATTGACTCTTAATTGGGTTTCCCATAAATTGAGATTTCACAAAAATACCTAATTAAATGAGATCACTAATTTTGTTTTGTGCTTTTGCATTTTTAATGAGTGCATGTGGCACTTCTACTTCGGATGAATCAGCCGAAACTCCTGATTCCACAACAGTTGCGAAATACAGCTATTCCAATTCCTTTGAAATGGGCGACCCTGCTTATCTAACCCTCGTGCGAAACTGGAATGATGCTCTTGAAGCAGGGAATATTGATGAGGCTTTCTCATATTTAGCAGATTCAATCCATGTTATTTTAGCAAATGGAGACCGGTTTGATACTACGAAAGATTCACTAAGGGTAGTGGTAGATCAAATGTTAGCTACCATGTCCGATATTAAAATCGCTTATATTGCCGGAGCTTCAGTAAGAAGCCTGGATCGCAATGAGTCTTGGGTGCTATCCGTCACCGATGAATCAATGACAAATGAAGAGGGAGAAAACAGAGTTATAGCACATGAATTATACCGGATTGAGGAGGGGAAAATCCGATCTATATATGCTTATGCTCAAATTCCATCTGAAGCCGACCAGATACCTGATTATACCAGTGATGAGTATTTATACTCTGGTTCTTTTGAAATGGGGAATTCGGAAAATGAAGTTGTGGTGGATGATTTTCTGAAGGCATTTGAAACTCTAGACTTTAGTGAAATTGGAAACTACTTTGCAGACAGCGTAACCCTTTTCTTTGCAGACGGGTTCTTCAGAAATACAGTTAGAGACACCGTGATTGCCGATATTATGAGATATGTAGAAAATAAGCAAATAACTCTGAACAGACATGCATCAATGGCCCTGAGAAGCGTAGACTTAAACGAGGAATGGGTTCTGGTTTGGATAGATGAAACCACATCGGGTCCGGACGGTGAAGAGAACTATATTCTCCATGAGGCATACAAGCTGGTGAATGGTAAGATCAGGGTAATGCGACAGTCTGCCCGGGAGTATGTTGAAGAATGAAAATTTGATAAGAATGCTGATGAGCCCCCGGGAAGTCGTTCCCGGGTTTTCTTTGCTCTTTGCCTGATAATCAATTTTGATAATCCCTGATTATGTACTGAACCTAGTATTTTTACTATTTGGCAAACCAGTAAATCCCTTAACTTCCGGATAAATCCTTTACCTCGGTTTTTAAGAATTTGCTGATCGAAATTAAGCAATCAACTAATTTTTGCTTCTTGCCCTTGGTAAAAAGGTGCACCTTTTTATCTCCATCAAACTGTATAAAACCATTGTATACCTCATTACTCACTGTCATGGATGAAACTCTTGAATTTATGGTCTGCTTCATCCTGGATTTGGTAAAATATAATGAAATTACTTTCTCGTATGCGATCGTTTTCCCATGTTTAAATCCTAAAATCCATAAATACTCGCGGTACTCTTTTCTTTTTTCATCAATTTTGAATCGGTAGTGCGTAGTTAAGAAGAGGAGGCTTGTGACCACCAATAAAACCCCCAGATAAATTTGCTCAACAATCAAAACTCCGCCGAATAATACCAGGAAAGGAGAAATAATTATCATTGTCCAGGGAAAATAATAAGCGGTTCTAAAATCCAGCATTTTCAATCTAATTTGATAATAAATAGCAAAAATAACATTTTAACTCCAACCATGCCTTAGCCGAGTAGACCGGTTATTATTTTGATGCCGGGAAGTATTTAACTAAAATATTCCGGATTTTGAGAAGCTAAATTCGACAGATCAAAATAAAACTTTCGTACCTTAGTTTTGGCATATCAAATTACCGAACCTGATAAATATCATTGTTGAATTTATCCCGGCTTACAATCTTTGAAGTAACCAAAATTGAGCTAATATGCTTAAATATTCTCGCATACTATTCTGGCTGCCTAGAATTATGACGATTTTGGCCATACTTTTTGTAAGTATTTTTGCCCTGGACGCATTTCAACCTGAATTGACCGTTACTGAGCAATGGGGAGGTTTCGTTATTCATCTTGTTCCTTCTTATTTGCTGACCGTTATCCTGATTGTTGCCTGGAAATGGGAATACGTTGGCGGCATTCTTTTCCTGGTTATTGGATTATTGGCAACTCCTTATGTGTTTCTGGGAAACTATCAGGTAAACAACTCCCTGGGACAAAGTATCTTGGTTGTCCTGTCAGTTACTATTCCGTTTGCTATTGTAGGTCTGCTCTTTCTGGTGAATCACTTTAGGAATAAGAAGTTTCAATCAGCTAAATAGACGAAAAGCGAAATCATTGTTCAGGGGGAAACACAATTGTTTCACAGTGAAACACTGGTTGTTGGATAACTTCTTCATAAATATCTGATTACTAATTAAATATACTTGAAATATCTTGCTGGCATAATTCGTGTGTTTAACACGAAAATTCAGAGCGCATGCTTAGAAACGAGCCTTTTACATGTGCAGCACTTTTCCCGACATTGAAAATCAGTCAATTTTCACCTGAAATAAAAAGTGAAGTGTTGTTACACGTTGATGTTCTGAGACACCACTACTAAAATTCAAAGGTATGCTTAAAAACTACATCACCACTGCAATCCGAAATCTTGCCAAAAACCGGATTTATACTTTAATAAATGTATCTGGCTTAACGGTTGGCATTGCCGCCGTCATGTTCATTTTAATTTATGTAAACTATGAGACCGGGTATGATGTTCAGTTTAATAATGATAACAAAGTTTACCGGCTAATAAGAAATTTCAATACTTCAACCGGGAGCAGAGATGTGGGAATTACTTCCGGACCTTATGCCACTGCACTGCTTAATGATTTTCCGGGACGCATAAAAGAAACATTAAGAGTAACGTCTTCCTCTTCACTGATTACTTATGACGAAAAATCTTTTATGGAGGAGAAAGTATTTTTTGCGGATTCTAACTTTTTTAATTTCTTCAAAATACCTGTAATCAAAGGATCAACTGAAAAAGCTCTTTTGGGCAATTCTATTCTGATTTCATCATCAATGTCTGCAAAATACTTTGGTGATACTAATCCGGTAAATGAAATTCTGCAAATCGACAATGAATACTTGTTTACCATCACCGGAGTTTTTGATGAAACGCGGATTCAATCTCACCTTCAATTTGATTTCCTGGGCTCACTTTATTATGCACAAAACTTCAAATATTTTGATGATTGGTGGTCGAATGATTTTTCAACTTATTTAATGTTGGATGAAGGTGCTCAGATCGGGGAAATAAATGCCGGTTTGCCTGCATTTACAGAGAAATATTTCGGTGATGACTGGAAACGAGGCGTTGGAAATGGTTTGTCATTGAAAACCGAAGCACTGGAGGATATTTATTTTAATAATGAAACCAGCTTTGACTTTGTGCTGCACGGAAACAAAAAAGTTGTGTACCTGTTTTCAGGGATTGCAGCCATAGTTTTACTCATCGCTGCATTTAATTTCGTAAATCTAAGTACGGCATTATCAGTCTCCAGGTATGTTGAAATTGGAATCAGAAAGGCATCCGGGGCAAGTCGTAATCAGATAATAATACAATTTCTGATGGAGTCAATTCTGTTAGTATCTTGTTCCACCCTGCTAGCCTTCCTGGCTCTTGAAACTCTATATCCCTTGTTTTTATCAGTAGTCGGCAAAGCCATAACTAACCCAATAACCATTGAATTAGGAATACTGTTAGCCCTATTTGTTTCGATAGTTATAGGAATTTTATCCGGGCTTTATCCGGCGATTATACTTTCCGGATTTTCTACAGGAAAAGTCTTAAAAGGTAAGCCGGATTCAGGACACCGGGGTCAGGTTTTGCGAAGGGGCATGGTAGTTTTGCAATTTACTTTTTCGATATTTCTGATTTTCGCCACATGGATTACCTGGGACCAATTAAAATTTGTTCAAAGCAAAAATCTTGGATTTAGCTACGAAGACAGGTTATTCTTCCCAATTAACAATAACGAATTTCAACAAAAGAAAGAAGTGTTCAAACAAAACGTGCTGAAGCTGCCGGGAGTTGAAAGTCTGACGTTTGCAACCGGTGAGCCTGGTGGTTTTCATGATTTCAATGTTTTTAATGTCGAAGGGCAGGAGGGGACAGTATCAATGCGAACGGCGTTCACAGACCTGGATTACCTGACTACCCTGGATCTCAATCTAATTGCCGGACGAAATTTTAGCAGAGATTTCCCTTCAGACCTGACCGATGCAATTATCTTAAATGAGGAGGCATTGAAAACATTAGATTGGACACCTGAAGACGCTATTGGAAAAAAGATTGAAAATATTTTTCGTGATACGATTCCCAGGACTGTAATTGGTGTTGTAAATAATTATCATTTCCGGTCATTAAAAGAGAAAATAAATCCGCTGGTAATTTCTATCACTTCCAACCATTATGTAGGTATCATAAAATTCAAGACAAAAGATCTTCAAAAACTAGTGCACGACTTAACTGGAGAATGGAACCTTTATGCAGATGGATTTCCTTTTGCATTTAACTTCCTGGATGACCGGATTGAGCAATTATACCTGGACGAGAAAAACCAATCGCAGTTATTCCTGATATTTTGTAGTCTGGCCATCTTCATTGCCTGCATGGGTCTCTTTGCACTGTCAATTCTTGCAGCTGAAAAGCGCATGAAAGAAATGGCGATAAGAAAGGTTCATGGAGCCAGGGTTTCGCAAATAGTAGCCAAACTTAATTTTGAATTTATCATTCTGGTTTTGATAAGTACGGTTATTATGATTCCGTTTGGCTGGTACCTGATGGATAAATGGTTGCAAAACTTTGAATATCACATTGAAATTGGCTGGATATATTTCATGGGTACTGCTCTCTTTGTAGTCATCCTTTCTTTAATTACAGTGAGCTACAAAGCTTTTAGGGTGGCTGGCTTAAATCCGGCAATTGTGCTTCGTTACGAATGATCTGAAATTTTCTAAAGTGTAAATTCCCCAGGAAATTGTCCCCTTGTTTTAAGTGGGACTACAGGG
>DASWHX010000064.1:0-2273 GCA_036397995.1 Cyclobacteriaceae bacterium | reverse complement strand
CAGGTCGCTCCTACGGAGCTTACGGTTGTTGTATTCTGCGATAACTACAAACAGAATGCTCCTACAGAGCAATGATTAGAAATGAATAAATGAAGAAGATAGACAAACTCATTATCAATTCTCCTTTCTTTAAATCAAAGTCCATGAACAATATCAAGTCGGGATGACTGGATTTGAACCAGTCCCGGCCTGCCGGGATCCCTAACGAGGTGCGCCTTTCCCCTTGATCCATTTATTAAATCAAAGTTCCTTCAACAATAACAAGTCGGGATGACTGGATTTGAACCAGCGGCCCCCTCGTCCCTAACGAGGTGCGCTAACCGGGCTGCGCCACATCCCGAGTTATTAATAATTCAATTTCAAAATGACAAAAAAATCAAATTGCCTTATTAAAAATCGAGTTGCAATATTAATCATTTCCGGCCATTTTTTAAGACTCACATTTCGCAAGTTTCCCTATCCGCTCATTTTGGGCAATAAAATTTCATTTTATCAGGTTAATATTAGGTAGCAGTCATTTCCCAGTCAAAAATTAATAAATTTGTTCCCCCATGAAGCAATTTTTAATCACCATAGCGCTTCTATCATTCGCTTCTTTGTGTCTTGGCCAGACAAAGAAAGCGCTCAAGGAAATAGAAAAAAATGAATGGCAAAAAGCAGAGCAAGCTTTGATAAAGGGACTGCAAAAAGATTCTCTTGACGCTCTTTCGCATCATGTATATTCTATTCTTCTATCTAATGGATGGGCGCCACAATTCGATATTGTTAAGTCCTCAGAATATAATAAGAAGGCGCAAAAATTATTTAGCAATCTGGATGAAAAGGAGTTGTCAAAGCTCGAAAAATCAGACCTCAGCCAGCGTGTCCTTGAGTCTCAGAAAAAGTTTATTGATAGCGTAGCTTTTATTTTAGCATTGCAAAAAGGAACCGAACAGGGATACATTAACTTCATTGAATTGTTTCCTGACGCCCGGCAAATTCATCAGGCCATAAAGGCAAGGGATCGCATCGCCTTCACCGAAACTCAGAACACAAACACCATAACTTCATACCGAAATTTTCTCAATAAATACCCGGATGCAGACCAGGTTCCAAAGGCACAGGAAATCTTTGATAAACTCCTGTATGAAGAACAGGCTAAAAACGCCGACCTGGAAAAAATGATTTCCTTTCTGAAGGAATATCCTGATAACCCATACAACCAGGAAATTGAATTCAATGTATTTAAACAAATTTCAGGATTCTTTAGTGAAGAAAATCTATTTCAGTTTATAGAAACTTTACCTGAAAGTAAATATGCTCAATTAGCGTACGAGTTCCTTTATCACTTAAAAAAAGACAATCGGACTCGTTGGGAATTTTTAACGCAAAATTCGAAATATTCCAAAGCAGATTCATTGCGGACATTATTAGAGAATGAATCCGGATTTCTGATTCCTATTATAGAGAATCAGAGGGTCGGATTTATTAACAGCCAGGGTAACATGGTTATCTCTCCGGACTTTCAAGACCCCAATAATGCGTTAAAGTGCAGCTTGATTTCAGGTGATTTGATCCAGGTTAAAAACGGAAGCCAAATCAGCCTGTTCAACAGGAGCAAGGATCTTGTTTTTCAAACTCAGGCAGATAGCGTTAAAGATTTGGGAAATGGATTTATTCGGATTTCCGTGCATGGCAGACAGGGATTAATCCACAAAAATGGGTATGTCTTCTTTGAGCCCTCCTTTAGGGATATTGAACTTTTATCAAACTCCATTTTCAAATTTAGAAGAGCTGAAGGATGGGGCTTGATGGATCCATTCCAGAAAATCATCTTTAGTGATAACCTGACTTCAATTACAGGATATGGTAAAATTGCTGCCCTGGAAAAAAACGGAAAGCTTGGGCTTTTCAATATCGAAGAGCTTTACAACCAAACCAACGCACAGCCTTCCCAATTCCCATTTGATGATTTAGAACAATTACCTGGCGGGCAATTCTTATGTTTTAATGGTAGCAAGGAAGTTTTACTGGACGAGAATCTGAAAGAAATAATTCCTGCCGCAACTCAGGAGATTATTCACTTTAAGAATTATTGGATTTCAAAAGGTGAAGTCGCAACAAAATTATTTTCCAATTCAGGAAAAATTCTCATAGACTCAATTCAGAGCTATTCTATTTATGGATCAAAGCTCGGATACAAACGCAATGGCAGGTGGAGGATATTTGAAACTGCCGAATCAAAGAATACGGAATTCGATTCTTTAAAAATTTTAAGCGATAATGTATATATA
>DASWHX010000063.1:0-2820 GCA_036397995.1 Cyclobacteriaceae bacterium | reverse complement strand
TAAATATTCAGGGTACCTGCAGAATTTCATTTGCTATTTATAACACAAAAGACGAAGTAGATAAATTGGTTTCCGTTTTGGAAAAGGCAGAAAGTTTTTTTACATGAGCAGAATTGAAAATCTTTATCAGGAAAAGATAATGGAATTGGCGAAAAGCTCAATCCATTTTTTTGAATTGAAAACTCCTTCGCACGTCTTTACTGCATATAACCCATTATGCGGTGATAAGTTTACATTTTACCTTCTAGCAGAAAACGGGAAAATAAAGGAGGCGTCCTTCAGCGGCTTTGGGTGCGCCATCTCTAAAGCTTCATCGTCGCTCCTGGTTTCTAAATTAATTGACAACGAATTGACAAACCTTTCCATGCTTGTGAATGATTTTCTTATAACTATTGATTCATCTTCGCGTGGTAAAATTCCGGACGTTGTCTATGCTCCATTTCTGGCTGTCAGGGAATTTCCCGAACGAATTAGCTGTGTCACTTTAGGTTGGAAGGAATTGGAAAATCAGCTGAAACAAAATAACCTAAGCTAGTAGTTTTACGCACCTCACGGCACTTAAATTCTGAGTAATTATATTCCAATTTTCTCCAAAGTCCGGGGAATGATATAAGTTTCCATTATTGGTTCCAAACGCCAGGTGGGAATTCTGTATATCCAATCCATGGCGCAGCACAATATCAAACACGCCATCCTGTGGCAAACCATTGGAAAGGCGTCTCCAGGTAGTTCCGGCATCTGAAGTTGAATAAACCGAAAGTTTATTGCCCGGGGCAATTCTCATACTATCGCTTTCGCATGGAATTACCCAGGCTCTATTATCATCTTTGGCATCAATGGCAAGGGCAAATCCATAGCCTGAAGTTTCTATGTTTGGCGTGAGATCGTTCCAATGCTTTCCACCGTTTTCTGTTCGAAAAATTCCGCAGTGATTCTGCTGCCAAATAACCAATGGATTTTTCTGCGACATTTTCAGATTGTGCGGGTCATGACCTGCCTCTGCTTCAGGATTTGGAAGAAAATCCGCTCTGATTCCTTCATTAATCATTTTCCATGATTTTCCATTGTCATAACTTTCCAGTACGCCCGCGCAACTAACCGCTGCAAAAAGGTGGTTATGGTTTGCAGGATCTACAATGATGTGATGCAGGAAAGGTTTTGTTGAACCTTTGCCGCCCCCAATCCAGGATTTCCTTGTAGGATGATTCCATAAACCCTCCATGAAATCATAAGAATTACCGCCATCACGACTATGAAAAATTGCCGCTGGTTCAACCCCAACATAAAATTCCTCCTTATTATGAGCGGTGATATTCCATATTGATCGGAGTGTGGCCTGATTATTTTGAGAAAGTATGGAAGAAAATTTCGGAGCATTCAACTCCTGCCATGATTGGCCACTGTCTTCACTCTTATGAATTTTGGAACCCCAGTGTTTATGGTTGATGGCCACACGCCATACCTCATCATAACAATCAAGATATGCAACCGGTTGTCCTGAGAAATGTATTCTTCCAAATTGAAATTTCCCAGATACATTTTCAAATTCAATCAGGCCTTTATCCGTACAAGCCAAAAGTTTCATAAGTTACCCTCCGGAAATTGCCTGGTAAATCAGGACCTGGTCATTTGGCTTCAGAATTAACTCCGGTTTCTTGTCTCGTGGAATTACCTCATCACGTATATATAAACAAACATGGCCTCTTAGTTTTCCGCTTTCATCAAGCAGGTAATCGCTAATGCCTGGATATTTATTGTTAATCTTTACTATCAAATCCGAAACATCAGTCGCATCAATATTTTCTTCCTTGATTTCAGGAAAGAAATTTTTTAATACGGAAGTAAACCTAACCTTCGCCATTATTGCTAATATACTATATTATTATATTTCATAATTAATTGTCGAATATTCATTAAATATTTTGTTAATCAGTAAATTTCAGGAAAATATTAAACTTTGAGAGATTTAGTTGAAGGAATAAAAAAATGGGAGCGCAGCAATAAGCAATTCTGTATCGCGACAGTAATTGAAACCTGGCATTCCGCGCCACGACCGCGGGGCTCTTCGATGATTATTTCTTCAAACAGAGAAATGATGGGGTCAGTTAGTGGCGGATGCGTTGAGAAAAGCGTAGTAGAGGCGACCAAAGAGATATTTGAAAACAGCAAGCCAAAGTTGTTGGCTTATGGTGTGGTCGATGAAGATGCATGGAGGGTAGGATTAAGTTGTGGAGGGAGAATAGAAGTTTTCGTAGAAAAATTCCCATCCATTATTTCTGAAGGGGAGAAAAAGTTGTGGCAAAAACTGGAACATAAACTTCGTTCCAATGAAGCTGTGGTTTGGGTTTCAGAAATCAATAATGAAATATCGAAGCATTACCTGGTGGAAGCTGCCGGGCATAATAATAAAAACCTGATTCACGATGAAGCCATTAAATTGCTGGAACGTGGCACAAGTCAAATTTTTGAAATCGATGACAAAAGATATTTTGCCCAGGTATTTTCCAAAAGAAAAAGGCTGCTGATGATCGGCTCGGCTCATATTACTTCAGAACTCCTGAGATTGGCAAATATTTATGACTTTGAAACCATAGTCATAGACCCTCGCGACACTTTTGCTACAAAAACCGAGCAGGTAGTAAAACCAGACCGGCTAATTGTTAAGTGGCCGCAGGAAGTCCTGGAAAATCTGTATCCGGATAAAAATACTTTTGCCGTAATTCTAAGTCATGACCCTAAAATTGACGATGCAGCATTAGAGATTTTGCTGAAAAAAGAAATTCCATATATCGGAGCTTTGGGCAGCAAAAAAACCCATGA
>DASWHX010000062.1:0-9422 GCA_036397995.1 Cyclobacteriaceae bacterium | reverse complement strand
TGGACAGGATTATGGGATACATTGTTAGAAGGAAGGGGAAGCAGATGAGACCCATGTTTGTTTTTTTAACTGCCGGAATGTGCGGGGGCATTACGGAGTCTACCTACCGCGGAGCTTCGCTTATAGAACTATTGCACACGGCTACACTTGTACATGATGATGTCGTGGATGAGTCTAATTTCAGAAGAGGATTCTTTTCCATCAATGCTCTTTGGAAAAATAAAATAGCTGTACTTGTGGGTGATTACTTGTTAAGTCGTGGCCTGCTATTGTCCGTAGATAATAACGATCATGAAATTTTGCGAATTGTATCCAACGCTGTTCGTGAAATGAGTGAAGGTGAATTGCTACAAATTGAAAAGGCGCGGAACCTGGATATTACCGAAGAAGTTTACTATGACATCATCAGGCAAAAAACCGCTTCACTGATTGCTTCCTGTTGTGCGGTTGGCTCATCATCTGCCGGTCAGAATGGGGAGCAAGTGGAGTTAATGCGAAAGTTCGGTGAAAAGGTTGGAATGGCATTTCAGATAAAAGATGATTTATTTGATTACGGAGAAAATGAAATTGGAAAGCCGGTAGGAATCGATCTGAAAGAAAAGAAAATGACTCTTCCATTAATTTACTCATTACTGCAATCAAGTTGGTCAGACAAAAGAAGAATTATCAACATTGTTAAGAACCAAAGCGAGGATAAGAAAAAGCTTAAGGAAGTGATTGATTTTGTTAACCAAAAGGGCGGGATCGATTATGCCAAAAGCGTGATGGGGAAATTTCACCAGGAAGCCCTGTCTCTGATCGGAGATATCCGGGAATCTGAATACAAAACTTCCCTGATCCACCTGCTGCAGTTTACTATTGAACGCACGAAATGATATTCACTTTCGAGGACTTCTTCAACATCAAAGTCTTTTTGAACAATTTCAAGCTAAAATACCGGACAAGCTTATGGAGATGAAAGATTTAATTTAATTTTAAGTAAGAGTGAAGGGACGTTCAAAGCATGCAGCATTAATTAGCAAATGAGTAAGAAAATTAAAAAGGGAAATCCAAAGATTGCAATTTTTGAAGGTGAAGAAATAAGAAGAATTGCAGTAGATGGGGAATGGTATTTTTCCATTGAAGATGTTATTAGAGTGCTAACAGACTCTGTAAACCCAAAAGACTATATAAATAAGTTAAGGAAAAGAAATGAATCCCTACGTGAAGGGTGGGGACAATTTGTCCATACCCTTCCAATCAAGACCAAGGGAGGCACACAGAATGTTAATTGTGCCAGTACTGAAGGGGTTTTTAGGATAATTCAAGAGGTGCCATCCAAAAAAGCGGAGCCATTTAAAAGATGGCTTGCAAGGGTTGGCAAAGAAAGGTTAGATGAAATAGAACAACCAGCAAAAGCCATAGAAAGGGCAAAAGGTTATTATTTAGCCAAAGGTTATATCCCGAAATGGGTTCAAACCAGATTAACGGGAATAGATACCAGACATACTTTTACTGATTCTTTAAAAGATAGTGGGATAAAAGAAAGCTATGAATATGCAATATTGACTGACGAACTATATAAATCTTCTTTTGGTTTTTCAACAACTGAATACAAAAAGCATAAGGGATTATCAAAAAAGGATAGCCTCAGAGATAATATGACACCTCGAATTGGCTTCAACGATTTTCAGTGAAGCAACTTCAACGGAAATAATTGAAAAGACTGGAGCGGAAGGATTTATCGAAACTAAGAATGGAATTCATATTGCTGGCAATATCACTAAGGAGGCTATCAAGAAGATTGAAAAACAGACAGGCAAAAAGGTAGTAACTCATAAAAATTATAAAGAGTTGGATAATCCAGAAATAAGAAAAGAGCTAATTCAAAAAACCCCAGATGAAGAAAAGGATTTTGATGAAACTCTCAAAAAACTCCTTAACGTTCCGCCACCTAAGCGTGACAAGAAAGATGATTAAAGTGTCAGATTTAGTGAAGAAATTGGTACCTCTAATTATGTTATTGAGTGCTTGTGGTACCTACAAATTTACTTATCAATTGGACAGTAATGATTACCCTGTTAAAGGAGACAATGTTATTAAAGTTAATACCTCGAAGTCTGATCAGGAGAATTTTGACGATTTTTCAAGGCATCTGGTATCAAAAGGGTTTTCATTTGAAAGTAGGGATTCAGAACTACTCTTGTTGGTAACAAATTCAAAGGAAGCTGATTTTCAAATTCATCATAAATTCATTGTTAGTTTTAGGAGCGAGACTATATATGTAAGGTCAGAAATTAGATTAGGATATGTTGAGGGCTCTGGATGGGAATCGTGGTATTACACTGATGTTTGGAACTCCGTATCTAAGGCATTTAATTATTTCTTCCCATTTATATATGAGTATAGTAAAGATATTGAATTTGAGAAAGTATAAGAGCAACCTAATCCAGTGTATATTAATATATCGTTACCTTAAGTGTTCTAGTGTTCTGACATGCCAGGCATCCTGAAATTCCCAAGAAGGCTTCCTTTTCACATGCATAAAGTGCAGATTTTGAGACCAAAAGGAGCTAAACTATACACCCGGGATCAACTCCGGTAATCTTCCCAATTAAGCGTTCCTGTCCTGGCAATACGCCCATTTTGGGTCATTTTTAGAATAAATTGTGCTCAATAATGTAAAAAAGTGGTGAAAAGTGGTTAAAAGTGGTTGAAAATGTCATGAATAATATGCAAGTTTGTGACAGGTACCTTATTAATAATACCCGGGAATGCCATTTTTTACCAGCGAATACGAGTGTAAGCTTGACGCGAAGGGCCGTTTGGTTCTTCCAGCAAAGATTAAATCAAGTCTGCCTGAAGCAACTGAAAACGAGATAGTCATCAGACGAGGGTTTGAGCCGTGCCTCGTTCTTTATCCCCTGGTTGAATACAAGAAGATTTTTTCGAAAGTAGCAGGACTGAGTGAATTCAATGAGGAATTCCGGACTTTGCAAAGAAATTTTTTCAGGGGGAATTCAATGGCGGAACTTGATGGCAATGGGAGATTTCTGATTCCAAAGCCAATGCTGAGGCATGCCCAAATTGAAAAGCATGCAATTGTAGTAGGGATGGGTAACAGGGTTGAAATCTGGAACCCCAAACTTTACGAAGAATATCTGATAAAAGACCAGTCAAAGTTTTCTGAGCTTGCGCAAAAATATTTGGCTGACTAATGTATATGGGCTAATTAATAAATAAGTAGAATATGGGTTTTGCTATGAGTAAATACCACACCCCTGTAATGTTGTATGAAACCCTTGAGGGGCTGAAAGTAAATCCCTCAGGAATTTTCGTCGACCTTACCTTCGGCGGGGGTGGACATTCTGCCGCCATTCTCTCCACGCTTACTTCCGGAAAATTATTCGCCTTTGATCAGGATCCCGATGCCCGCGAAAATGCAAAGGCGATGCAATCAAAAAATTTTACCTTTATAGATTCCAACTTCAGGTATTTCGCGCAATACCTGAAAATGCATAAAGTAACTGAGGTTGACGGAATACTGGCTGACCTTGGAGTTTCTTCACACCAGATAGATACACCGGAAAGAGGATTCTCAACCCGCTTTGAATCCGAATTGGATATGCGTATGAACCGGGACGCGGAGAAATCCGCGTTAACAGTAATCAATGAATATTCAGAGGAAAAACTAATCAACATTCTCAAATCTTATGGAGAAATACAAAATGCGCGACAGATTGCTAAATCCATTATCGCCGCGAGAATAAAAAACAAGATAAGCACTGTTGAAGAATTAAAAACTATTTTGAATGCATTTGCACCCCGCGGCAGGGAATCTAAATTTTTTGCAAAAATCTTTCAGGGAATCCGAATCGAAGTAAATGATGAACTGGTCGCTCTGAAGGAAATGCTTATTCAATCATCCGGCGTGTTGAAAAAAATCGGTCGTCTGGTAGTAATTTCCTACCATTCCCTGGAAGACAAATTGGTAAAAAACTTTATGCAAAGCGGAAACTTTAGAGGTGAGTTGGAGAAAGATATATATGGTAACATAATCCGGCCATTTAATCCGGTAACGCGAAAGCCCTTGGTTCCATCACAAACGGAATTAATTGAAAACAAAAGATCTCGCAGCGCAAAGTTAAGAGTTGCGAAAAAAAATTGAAAAGAAGTGGAGAACAAATTTAAAATCAATAAACAAAAAGGAGAATCCAGGAGCTTGTTCCGAAGAATGGAAAATCTTCTTAAAGCGAATGACCTGTTTGAGGATGGAATACCGGTAAACTACCTGCCCAGAATTCTTTTTGTCGCTTTCTTACTCATCATTTATATCTGGAATGGGCATCAGGCAGAAAGAATGGTTCGGAAAATTGATCGGATGCAAGGTGAAGTGGAAGATTTGAGGGCCGACTTCACAACGCTGAAAGCCGACTACATGTATGCACGACTGCAATCAGAGGTTGCTAAACGTGTGGCCAAAATGGGTTTGGTGGAAAGTGAGAATCCTCCATATAAAATTGAGCTTAAAAAATGAATATCAAAGGTTCCATATTAATCCGCGCCCGCATTGCTTTCCTGGTGATGTTCATGTTTGCACTCGCGGTGGTATACAGAATCATCATACTGCAATTTGTTGAAGGCGAACAGTGGTCAGAAATCTCCAGAAAAGTGAGCTTACAATACAAAACAGTATCGGCTACGCGTGGAAATATTTTCTCTGACAACGGAAGCTTATTAGCGACCTCAGTTCCTTATTACCGGGTGGCGATGGATCCCACAAGGCCCAGTAATGAAGTGTTCCAGAAAGAAATTGATTCGCTGGCCCTAAAACTTGCACGAACCTTTAGAGAAAAATCTCCACAAGAATACAAACGGGAAATAACCAATGCCAGGGTTACGGGACGAAAGTATATTTTCCTGACCCGGGACGAAATCGATTACCAGGAAAAAAAGAAAATGGAAGAATGGCCAGTTTTCCGATACGGCCGGCTGGATGGTGGCGTAATCTTTGAAAAAGTAGATAAGAGATTTATGCCATTTTCTTACCTGGCATACAGAACCATTGGTTATATAAATGAAAATAATGAAGGTGCGGGATTGGAATACAGCTTTAATAATTATCTGGCCGGAAAAGATGGCGAAGCATTGTTTCAAAAAATTTCCGGAGGTAGTTGGAAGCCCGTTCCGGATGCTCATTCCCTGAGACCATCCGAAGGGTATGATATAGAAACTACCATTGATGTTAACCTGCAGGACGTAGCCCAGGCAGCACTGCTGAAGTCTCTTAGCGCTCACCATGCTGATTATGGAGCGTTGATCGTGATGGAAGTGAAAACAGGAGAAATCAAAGCGATGTCGAACCTGAGCAGAACTGCGAATGGCAAATATGCTGAACTCTATAATTATGCAATGGGCAGGCATGGATTGCGCGAACCTGGGTCCACTTTCAAGCTGGCCACAATGATTGCATTACTGGAAGAAACTGATATTAAACTGGAAGACACAATTCAAACGGGAAAAGGAACGTATAAAATTTATAACGAAACTGTCCGCGATCATGAAGAAGGTGGATTTGGAACCATAAGCATTCAAAAATCATTTGAAGTTTCTTCCAACATTGCCATGGCTAAACTCGCGGAGAAATATTTTACTTCAAAGCCTTCAAAATTCTTTGAATATCTGAAACAATTGCACCTTACCGAGCCTCTCGGCTTTCAGATGGAAGGGGAAGGCAAGCCGGTTGTGAAAGAGCCGAAGGATTGGAGTGGAATTACTCTTCCCTGGATGGCTCACGGATATGGATTAGAGCTTACACCAATCCACACTTTAACTTTATATAATGCAGTTGCAAATAATGGAACCATGATAAAACCCATTATTGTAAAATCTATTCAAAAAGCGGATAAAGTAAAAGAGAAATTTGAATCTGAAATCCTTGTTAAAAAAATATGCTCGGATAAAACATTAAATAAGTTGAGAATTTTACTGGAAGGAGTTGTGAACTCAGGAACAGCCAGCAATATTAAAAATTCACATTACCAGATTGCCGGTAAAACCGGAACTGCTCAGCTTCTGAGGAACGGAAGGCATTCCCGAAACTATATGACTTCCTTCGTTGGTTATTTTCCGGCCGAAGCACCATTATATAGTGCCATCGTAGTAATAGAAAATCCAAAGGGATTCTGGCAATATGGAAGCAATGTGGCCGCACCGGTATTTAAAGAAGTTGCTGATAAAATTTTTGCTTCGCGGATTGAAATGCATGATCCAATTCCGAAAGAATATCGGGCTGAATTGGGCGTGTTTCCGGTTATTCAGGCCGGCTACAAAGCGGATCTTGAACTGATTTGCAATGAATTGGGAATTTCCAATCACGCCAAAACCAATGACGAATGGGTGCGGGCAGCCAGAAATTCCAACTCGGTGGATTGGGTCTCTGATAAAGTAACGAAAGCTCTCGTGCCCAATGTAACCGGAATGACTTTGAGAGATGCTTTGTTTCTTCTTGAGAACAAAGGAATGCAGGTGGAATTTAAGGGTAAGGGAAGAGTAACAAAACAATCGGAAATTCCCGGGAAAAAAATTGTTAAAGGAGATAAAATACTATTAACACTCGGATCGTGATGCCCGTATTGAAAGACATATTGAAAAAAGTGGAAATAACTTCTATAACCGGAAAGTTGGAAACGGAAATTCTGGAAGTGAACTTCAATTCACAAAGCATTCGCAAGGGTGATCTGTTTGTTGCCATAAAAGGAATTCAGGTTGATGGTCATAAGTTTATTGAGCAGGCAATTAAGAATGGCGCGGTAGCCATCGTTTGTGAATCTTACCCCAAAAAATTAAATGAAGAAATTACATATGTTTCTGTAAAGGATAGCCCGCTGGCTTTATCAATAATTTCCTCAAATTATTACGGAAATCCAAGCGGGAAATTGATCGTAGTGGCGGTAACCGGCACTAATGGTAAAACTACTATTGTTTCCATACTTTTTCAATTGTTCAGAAAATTAGGTTATGATGTCGGATTAATCTCAACTGTGGGAAATAGAATCAATGATGAAATTATCCCAACCACACATACTACGCCTGATGCCTTAATCATCAATGCTTTGCTTGATCAGATGGTTCAAAAAGGCTGTACTCATTGTTTCATGGAAGTGAGCAGTCATGCAATTGTTCAGCAACGTGTTGCCGGACTCAGGTTCACCGGTGCAATTTTTTCGAACGTTTCACATGATCACCTTGACTACCACAAAACATTTGAAGATTACATAAAGGCAAAGAAAAAGTTATTTGATAAACTTCCGTCTTCAGCATTCGCCCTGGTTAATGTAGATGATAAACGAGGACCGGTACTTTTGCAGAATACCAAGGCGCTGAAAGGCACCTATTCCCTAAAAAACAAAAGCGAGTACAAGGCAAAGATTAAGAGCAACTCCCTGCGCGGGCTTGAACTTGAGATAGGCGGCAAAGATGTCTGGTTCAAACTCATGGGGGATTTCAATGCGTATAATCTACTTGCCGCTTACAGCGCTGCAATTCTTTTGGGTGAAGAAAATGATGAGGTGCTGAAACACTTATCAGACGTGAATCCGGCCCCGGGACGTTTTGAGCAGGTGGCCAATACTTCGAATATCACTGCCATTGTCGATTATGCCCATACGCCGGATGCATTGCAAAATGTTCTTACCACAATTAATTCTTTCAGAAGTGGCAAAGAAAAATTAATTACAGTAATAGGATGTGGCGGCAATCGTGACAAAGCCAAAAGACCAATCATGGCGGCAATTGCATGCGATCTCTCAACAACCGTAATTTTTACATCTGATAATCCGAGAGATGAAGATCACAATGAGATTATCAAAGATATGCGCGAAGGAATTACAGGAGCCAGGAAAAAGAAAACAATTGTTCTGCCTAAGCGGGAAGATGCGATTAAAACCGCATGCCTGCTTGCCGAGGAAGGTGACATCATATTGGTTGCCGGAAAAGGCCATGAAAAATACCAGGAAATAAAGGGCGTAAAATACCCATTTGATGATATAGAAGTGGTTCATAGAATTTTAAACATGTTTAAGAAGTAATGCTCTACTACCTGTTTGATTATTTGGATAAGAATTTTGATCTCCTCGGAGCCGGTGTATTCAAATACATTTCATTCCGGTCCGGAGGAGCGGTAATTGTTTCATTACTGATAACTGTATTTTTCGGAAAACAGCTTATTGAGATTCTTCGGAAAAAGCAGGTTAGTGAATCTGTTCGCGACCTTGGTCTTGAAGGAGAAATTAATAAAAGGGGAACTCCCACTATGGGCGGCATTATTATTATCGCCGCTATCCTCATTCCAACTTTGTTATTTGCCAAACTGGATAATGTTTATGTCTTGTTACTACTGATTTCCACCTTATGGATGGGAGCAATCGGATTCCTTGATGATTACATAAAAATATTTAAGAAAAACAAGGAAGGCCTGGCTGGCAGATTTAAGATTATCGGGCAAATTGGTCTTGGACTTATTGTTGGCCTGACGCTCTATTTTAATGATAATGTGGTTGTAAGAGAGTTCAAAGAAAAACAAGTGGTTGTTCAAAGTCAGAATGTTGAAGAAACGCTACCTGAATTTGTGGATGTAAAATCCACCAAGACAACCATCCCATTTCTTAAAGACAATGAACTTGATTATGAAATCCTTGTTTCCTTTTTAGGAAAAGACTTTACCTGGATTTTTTATGTTCTGGTGGTAATCTTTATAGTGACTGCCGTTTCAAATGGTGCCAATATAACCGACGGGCTTGATGGTCTGGCTGCGGGAACTACGGCAATAATTGCCGTTACCCTTGCAGCACTCGCCTATGTTTCAGGCCGCTTTGATTTCAGTTCTTACCTGAATATAATGTACATCCCCAATACAGGTGAGTTGGTAATTTTCTGTGCTGCACTGGTAGGAGCCTGCATTGGATTCTTATGGTACAACGCATTCCCGGCACAGGTCTTCATGGGAGATACAGGCAGTTTAAGTCTGGGCGGAATCATTGCAGTCCTCGCCCTCACGATTCGCAAAGAACTCCTGATTCCCTTGTTGTGTGGAATCTTTTTAATAGAAAATCTATCAGTGGTGATCCAGGTTTTCTGGTTTAAATACACAAAGAAGAAATATGGGGAAGGGCGAAGAGTATTCCTGATGTCACCATTGCATCATCATTATCAAAAGAAAAATATACCGGAACCGAAAATAGTGACCAGGTTCTGGATTGTGGGGATACTTCTGGCAATCATGAGCCTGGCAACATTGAAATTAAGATAATGGCAAAGAAGATAACCATATTGGGTGCTGGAGAAAGTGGTGTTGGGGCCGCAATATTGGCGATAGCCACGGGATATGAAGTGTTTGTCTCCGATTCAGGATCAATTAAAGAAGAATTTAAAAAAGAATTGGA
>DASWHX010000061.1:0-10383 GCA_036397995.1 Cyclobacteriaceae bacterium | reverse complement strand
GGGCAGGGGCGGTTCTAAAAATAGTATTTAAACCCCCTATGGTCCCCCTTAAAACAAAGGGGACAATTTCTAATGTTATTGTAGAAGTATTTTTACTATTAGGTTGATAAAATCCTGAATTTTTGGTAAAATGGAAGTATTAAAACATCATAAATTATGCATAACGCGATTGGATGGTTTGAAATACCGGCAAAGAAGCTGGCAAGAGCAAAAAAATTTTATGAGGCTATCTTCGAAGTCCAGATGCAGGAAATGAACTTAGGCGATGGTCTCAAGATGGCTCTATTTCCCGTTGAACCGGGAACCGTTGGTGGAGCCGTTTGTGAGCATAAGGATTTTTACCATCCTGGAGAGCAAGGCCCGCTGGTTTATCTTAATGCAAATCCGGACATTGATAAGGTACTGGAAAGAATTGAAAAGAATGGCGGAAAAATTTTTAAGCAGAAAACACACATCTCTGAGGAATATGGATATATGGCGGTATTTTTTGATCCTGAAGGCAACAGAATTGCCCTGCATTCAAAATAAAAAATTATTTACCGAGAGCTTTAAGCATCGTATCCCCTATATCAGCCGGTGATTCCACAACATGAATGCCACACTTTTTCATGATCTCCATCTTTGCAGCCGCTGTATCCGCCGCTCCACCAATTATTGCACCCGCATGACCCATTCTTCTTCCCGGAGGAGCAGTTTGTCCCGCAATGAATCCAACCACCGGCTTGGTGCCGTTTTCCTTAATCCAATTGGCGGCATCTGATTCCATGCTTCCACCTATTTCACCAATCATAACAATTCCTTTAGTTTCAGGATCGTTCATCAGCATCATAACCGCATCTTTGGTGGTGGTTCCTATTATTGGATCACCGCCTATTCCAATGCAAGTGGTTTGCCCAAGTCCTGCTTTAGTTATTTGATCAACGGCCTCGTAGGTTAGTGTTCCGGATCGGGAAACAATTCCGATAGATCCTTTTTGATGAATGAATCCAGGCATGATTCCTACTTTAGCTTCACCGGGAGTAATAACACCCGGGCAGTTAGGGCCAACCAGAGTTACATCTTTTCCTTTCAGATATTCTTTGGCAATAATCATATCCCTGGTTGGGATACCTTCCGTAATACAAACAATAACTTTAATTCCAGCGTCAGCTGCTTCCATGATAGCATCGGCGGCAAATGCCGGTGGTACAAAAATCACAGAGACATCAGCCCCGACCCCACGAACAGCATCTTCAACCGTATTAAAAACGGGCTTTCCCAAATGAACCTGTCCACCTTTGCCCGGAGTAATACCGCCAACTATGTTTGTACCATATTCTATCATTTGTTCAGAATGAAATGTTCCTTCGGAACCTGTAAAACCCTGCACCACGACTTTTGAATTCTTGTTAACTAATACACTCATAATTAAAGGGATTAAGGGTTTGATTCTTTAAGTCAAAAATAGGGTTTTTGAGAGGTTTAGCAATATTATGAGTAACAAAAAGTAAGATTGTCAACATTCTCCGGAACTTGTTGACATTTAACTAAATGAACTGATTGAGTAATTCGTTTCCTTCCCTTTGTGAAATACTTTGTCAATCCAGTTACTTCCAAAGGCATAAGGGATAAAACTTATGGAAGGGATTTTTTTTGTAATAATAACCGAGGCCAGTTTTCCAGTTGTAATAGATCCTGCCAGATCGGAAACCTGCATAGCGTAGGCGGCATTAATTGTTGCCGCGTTTATTGCTTCTTCAGGAGTCATTTTCATGTTAATGCAGGCCATGGAGATCATCTGTGGCATGCTGCCTGTCGGACTGCTTCCGGGATTGTAATCAGAAGCAAGAGAAACCGGCAAGCCATTGTCTATCATTTTTCTGGCCGGAGGAAAATCTGTATTAAGAAAGTAAGCCGCGCCGGGCAGCAGAGTTGGCATCGTAGCGGTACCCTGCAATAATTTGATTTCTTCATCACCTACACACTCAAGATGGTCAACGCTTATAGCGCCTGTCTTCACTCCTGCCTGGACTCCTCCTGAACGATTTAACTGGTTGGCATGGACCTTAGGGGTTAACCCGTGGCGCTTACCGGCCAGCAAAATTTCGACTGATTCATCTTGTGTAAAAAAACCTTCCTCACAAAAAACATCGATGTACTGGGCAAGTTTCTGATCTACTATTTCGGGAATCATTTCATTGATTACCTCCTCAATATAATCCCTGCGATTTGCATATTCTCTAGGAATAGCATGAGCACCAAGAAATGTTTTCTTAACAAGAATGGGAAATTCTGCTTCAATCCGCCTGGCCACGCGTAACATTTTAATTTCATCCTGAGTGGTTAATCCATAGCCACTTTTTATTTCCAGCGCCCCGGTTCCCAGCATCATAATTTCTTTAACCCGCTCAGATGTCATCCTGAACAGATCTTCTTCCGAAGTTTTCTGTAACCTCTTTGCAGAATTTAGAATGCCTCCGCCTTTTGCCGCAATTTCCTGATAAGACAATCCTTTAATTCTGTCTACAAACTCCTCTTCCCTGCTTTTGGCAAATACTATGTGGGTGTGGGAATCAATAAAGCTTGGTAAAACAAATCTATTGCTTGCATCAATAACCTGTTTATTGTTCTTCTCAGGACAATCCTTCATTTCACCAAATGCTTCAATAATAGTTTTGTTCAATAACAGGAAAGCGTTTTGAATGACGGGTAATTCCTGCATTTCCCTCCCGGAAACTTTTATTACAGTGCTGTCGCGTACCTGAACAAGGCCCTCAATGTTGATGATTAATGTTTGCATTAAAGTACGTACTATTCACAGATAATGATAATGCTATTATCTTGATCAAAAAAACTTTATTAATATATATATGGACTAAATGGGGATCACGGTATTTGCAATTTAGGTGGAAAATTTAATCAATATGGCCGCCTTTACCAGTTCCCTTCCGGACGAATTCCTTGAAGAATTATCGGAGACGGCCAGGTCACTTTCCCTTCCTAGAGCAAATTGCCTGGGCCACTTACTACCCGGCTAAAAAAGATACAAGGGAAACCCTGTTTCGATGCCATCAAATACAAATGGTTTAAAAAAGGAATCTGAGATGTTAATCTTTCCTTATTCGTTCTGTACCAGGAACAGACTTAAAGAGAGAATAGGGAAAATAGGAAGTTCAGAACTTCAACTTTCTCTAAAAACGCTTAATGACCTACTGAAATATTAGTTGACACATAGACTATTTTCTAACTTCCGCGGTGCCTGACCCGGATGAAATTCTCACATCGGCATTACCTGATCCGAGCTTGACGGTTTTTCTGATCGTATTATTACTAAAACCCGATCTTTCTATTACCTCCTCCGTATCAAATTTAAACGGCGCGACAATTCTTCCATTTCTTTCGTTTGCCTCCATTGTTATGGTAGCATTTATTGTCTGCCCTCCAAAATCAAGAGTCGCGTCACCACTCCCGCTTACAATAGATAATGAAGCGCCGGTAGCCGCATTCAATCGTACATCAACATCACCTGAACCGGAGGTGAATATTCCGTCATCAAGAAGTTCAATTCCCCGGGCATCTATATTGCCACTGCCAACGGTAGCGGATAAATTACCCTTCATATTATTGACTTCAATATCTCCCGAGCCGGTGGTAAAATTCAACTCTCCCGATGAGGCAGATATTATAATATCTCCCGAACCGGTTGTCAAGTCTAAGTCTCCTGTATGGTTTCTTACTTCATGATCTCCGGATCCGGTAGTAAGCCTGAATTCTCCTTTCGTATCGCTGGCAAGAATTGACCCTGATCCTTGATTAGATTTGATATCTATTTCCAGGCCATCAATTTCAAGGTCACCCGAACCGGAATTAAACCGTACATCCATCCCATCAGGAATTTCAAGACTCCAGTGGGAATTACCCCGGGTATAATTTCTGTGAAATTTTTCTTCAAGATTCAATGTGCTCCCGTTTTTTTCCATTTTATATTCAAATTCATCATCCGAATAGGTGTATTCCAGAGTCACATTAATTTCCTTTCCTGAAGATTTTATGAATTTGGCTGAACCTGAACTTGCTGATAGCCGGATGGTTGTTACATCGGAAAAAGTGTCACTTTTTGTTTTCTGTGAAAAAGCTGAAAAAGAAACTAATACCGCTAAAATTCCTATATATACTGATTTCATATTGTGTTATTGTTTCTCTATATACCATCCGGTTTGTAAAAGGTTGCATGTAATTATTCATTTCTCAAATGATTTACCGGATTGCTGGCTGAAACTTTTAAGGATTGGAAACTTACGGTTAGGAAAGTAATAATTATCCCAACCAATGATGCTACAATAAATATTACCGGTGAAATCTCAATTCTATAGGCAAATCCTTCCAGCCATGAATTCATCCAATACCACCCCACCGGCACCGCAATCAAAATTGATATTATGCTTAATCGGGTGAGGTCTGTACTTACCAGCCAGAACAATTTTAGCGAAGTCGCGCCCATCACTTTACGGATACTAATTTCCTTTAAGCGTTGTTCAGCTGTAAAAGATGAAAGACCGAAAAGGCCGAGGCCTGAAATAAGGAATGCCAGTAAGGTAAAATTTGTAAAGATTTTACTGGTTCTTTCTTCTGATTGATAAAGTTTTTCGTAATCTTCATCCAAAAACCTATAAGGCATCGCTTGCTCCTGATTAAGCTTATTCCAAACGGCTTTAACCTGGCTGACAGATTCCGAAACATTATTTCCATCTATTTTAATAAATGTTCTGTTATAATTATTCCTGCCGGTAAACATAATAAGTGGTTCAATCCGGGAATGTGCTGATTTGAAATGGAAATCTTTAACGACTCCAATTATTGTTATATCAAAGGGTTCTGTTAATTTCTGACCCACCGGATTTTCCATGTTCATAATCTTTGCAGCTACTTCATTAATTATTATGGAAGCTGTATCTCCCGGCAGATGCTTGTTAAAGTTCCTTCCTTCTGCTAATTCAAGTCCCATGGCTTCAATATAACCACCATCTACCGACTGCAAATGGAATAGCGCGACCTGGTCAGGATCTTTGCCTGGCCAGACAAAACCAGATGATGAGTTTTCGACATAAGCAGGATGCTGGTTTGAGAAACCAATTCCTTTCACAGATGTCAAAGACATGATTTGATCTTTAAACACATCGTTATTATTACTTATTTGCGGAACATAAATCACATTCTCCTTATTTATTCCAAGCCTCATGGTCTTCATGAAATTGAGTTGATCAAGTACAACAAGTGTTCCTATGACCAGTAATATGGAGATGCCAAACTGAATAGTGACTAACACTTTTCTGAGGATTGATCCCTCCCGCTTCCCTTTGAATGATCCTTTAAGCACATACGCGGGATTAAATCGGGATAGAAAAAAGGCGGGATAACTTCCGGCAATTATTCCGGTTAACAGCGTTAATGAGATTCCCCAAACCAGGAGCGGTGTTCCGGTAGCGCTTGAAATGGAGTTTATTGAAAGATCAGTATTCGCCAATGTATTAAAAAAAGGCAGTGCCAGATCGGCAAGAAATATGGCAATGATCATTGCCAATAAGGTCATAAAAACAGATTCTCCCATAAATTGATAAATCAGGTGGGATCTGTGAGCCCCTAAAGTCTTTCTTAATCCCACTTCTTTTGCCCGGTTTACAGACTTTGCAGTAGATAAATTCATGAAGTTGATGCAGGCAATCAGTAGTATTATTACTGCTATCAGGATAAACATATTAACATATACAGCATTTCCCTTATTCCCCATTTCAGCAACAAACTGAACCTCACCCAAATGAATATCCGTTATGGGCTGCAAATAAATTTCAGTGATAGAATTTGTATTAAACTTTTTGATTTGGCCGCTAATTTTTTGAGATAATTCTTCAACCTCAACTCCTTGATTCACCTCAATAAATGTAAATAAGGTATTAGACCTCCAATTTTGCATTTGTGCCTGTGATAGTGCGCTCGATTCAAATGATCGAATGAAGTTTGCCTGAATATGCGTATTCTTTGGAAAATTCTTCATCACGGCAGAAACAACTTTTTCTTCTCCGTCCACGATAATAGTTTTGCCTACCGGATTTTCATCACCAAAGTATTTTTTTGTCAGTTCTTCATCAATAATGATATTTTCCAGAGAAGCAAGCGCTGTTTCTTTTTCACCATAAAGTAATGGAAAGCTAAACATATTAAGAAAAGCCGGGTCAACGTAAATTCCGGATTCCGGGTATTTTTCCCCTTCCTTCTCGAACAAAAGATCGGTATTCATCAGCCGCGCAAACTGATTTATCTCAGCATAATCTTCAACCAAAGAAGGACCTAAAGGAATTGGAGTAACTGCAACTGGAAAAACCGGTTGTCCGGAATAATATTGGTTCTCCACAACCCTTGCAAGTCGTGCTGACTTTACGTGGAATCTGTCAAAACTCAGTTCGTGGGTTACATACAGAAGAATCAGGATTACTGTAGTTAACCCGACACTAAATCCGAATATATTGATTGATGAGTAAAATTTTTGTTTCCAAAAGTTTCTAATGGTGATGAAAAAAAAATTTCTCAGCATTTATTCTGTCTTTAAAATGTTTATCGGATTTGTTAGAGAAGCTTTCGTAATATGAAAGCCTGCTACCAGAAATGCAACCACCAAAGCCGCTAATCCGGGCAGCAGAAATGTAAGGACAGTTAGTTCAATCTTAAAAGCAAAAAAGCTTAGCCATTTGTCCATCAGCAAGAATGATACCGGCAGGGATAGGACAAATGCTATCACAACCTGAATCATAAAAATTCTATTGAACCGGAAAAAGAGAGAGGATTTGGTAGCGCCCAAAATTTTCCTAATGCCAATTTCTTTCAGCCGTCGTTCCATCATGAAAGAAGCAAGCCCCAGCAAACCCATGCTTGCAATTATAATAGCCAGGAATGAGCCTATCGAAAACACTTTAGCCTGCCGGGTTTCTTCCAGGTAAAATTGCGCCAGTTGCTGATCGAGAAAATGATATTCCATTGAGGTCGTCTGGTCAAATTTGCCATGTACAACCGCTGCCGCCTTAATCACATTTTGTATTTCATCTTTGTTAAATCTTAAACTGAAATAATCGATGCTGGTAACCGGGTTTGACCAGAACCCAATTATTAACGGTTCCACTTTATCATGAAGGGACTGGAAGTTGAAATCTTTCAAAACACCGATTACTTTCATCCTTACGATTTGTCCAAAACTGACATAGATTTCTTTATTGATTGGGTCTTCCAGCCCGAGTTGCCTGGCTGCAGTTTCATTAATTATTAGAGTTAAGGAATCTGCCTGCACATTGTTGCTAAAATTTCTTCCTTCCGCCAACTCCATTCCGTAAGTTGAAATTATTTCCGCATCAAAACACATAAAGTAGCTCCTGATGGAATCAATTCCCGGCAATGCTGAATTAACGTTTACCTGGCTTATGTTCTTCCATTCCCCGGGAACCCTGGATGAACTTGCCACATGAGTTACTCCGGGTATCTTTGAAAATTCATTTTTCATTGCTTCAAAACTTCGACGTACGCCCCCGCTGTTTATATCAATAACCAGCATATTGTCTTTTTCAAAACCGAGTTCTTTGTTCCGGATATAGTTCACTTGTTGCGAAACCACAATTGTCGATACAAGCATTATGATAGAAATAAAAAACTGAAAAATAACCAGACCTTCCCGGAACCATAAATTTTTACCTCCACTTCTTAATTCTCCCTTTAATGATTTTACCGGAGAAAGTTTGCTTAAATATAAAGCTGGATAAGCGCCCGCGGCAAGGCCAACGAATCCTGAAATAGCTAATAGGATAAGCCAGACTGATTGGCTTAGTGCAAAGCGGAGCTCAAAGTATTTACCTGTTAATTGATTGAAAGAAGGCATTAACAAATCGACCGCACCAAGTGACAGGAAAAATGCAAAAAGTGCGATGATGACAGATTCTCCTAAAAATTGCAACATAAGTTGCCATCTTAATGCCCCGTTTACTTTTCTCATTCCGATTTCACGTGACCGTTGAGAAGCTCTTGCCGTAGCCAGATTTGTATAATTTATACATGCAAGGAGGATAATGAAGATGCCAACAATTGCAATCAGGTTTACATAGAATTTTTGTCCTCTTGTTATCTCGGAACCGAATTCAATTTTATCTGAGCCAAAATAAATATCTTCAATTGGCTGCATCCAGATTCCACCTCTTGCCGGATTAGCGTCCCAATGAGGATTGGATATTTCCTCAATCTTTTGCTCAACAGCGGGGATGTCTGCTCCATCATTTACCAAGACATATGTAAAAGCTCCATATCGATCCCAGCTTTTCATTCGCTGAATTAAATTTTGAGGAAGGTTTGCAATCGGAAACAGAAAATCAAGTTTGAGATGGGAATTTGAGGGTAAGTCTTTAATAATCCCTGTGATAGTTAAATCTCCGAATTCTGATTCTTTAAGATTTTTTCCCATCACATTTTTTGTTCCGAACAGCCTTATTGCAGATTGTTCTGAAATTATAAGTCCGGGCTGATTAAATGCTGTCTCAGGATTTCCTTCAATAAAATCAAGATCAAAAACAGAGGTAATAGTCGGGGTAACAATTTTCCAATTTCGCTCCAGGAATCTTTCTTCACCAATAAAAAAATTAACGTGGCCCCCTAATTGGTAAAGACTCGTGGTATTTTCAATTTCGGGAATGGAGACAAGTGCCTCTTCCAGCGCGGGTGATGTCTGGCCTATCAGACGATCTCCATCAGGGGAGGCCAACTTTTCTATTATTCTATAGATTCTATGAGAATTGGAATGAAATTTATCATAACTCAATTCATCCCACACGTACAAAAAGAGCAGACAGCTTACCGTAATGCCGGCGGTGAGTCCGAAAATGTTTATAAAAGAGTATCCCTTCTGTCGTAAAAGGTTCCTCAAGGCTATCTTTATAAAATTTTTTAACATCTTATTTATATTTAATTATTCAAATCAAACCTCCCCTAACCCAACCTTCGGTCGGCAAGCCTTCCTTAAAATAAGGAGGGGAAATTACCCCTGCCAGAAAATTGTTCATCTTATTTTTCCGAACCACCCCTGCCCCCTCCTTAAAATAAGGAGGGGAAAGTACCCGGAAAATTGTCCCCCTTGTTTTAAGGGGGACTACAGGGGGTTTTTTTCCTTCCAACAATGATTTATTCATATCGTAATGTATCAACAGGATTCATGAATGCCGCTTTTATTGCTTTGGTTGAAACTGTAAATAAAGCGATTCCAAAAGTTAAGGCACCGGATCCCAGGAAAATCCACCATTCAATCCGGATTTTATAAGCGAAATCATTCAGCCACAAATTTCCCAACCATATCGTAATTGGAACTCCTAGAGCCAACCCTATTAAGAGCATGCTACTGAATTGCTTATTTATTAACCAGGTTACGCTAACGGATGATGCACCAAGAACTTTTCTGATTCCTATTTCTTTAAGCCGCTGTTCTACAACAAACGAGGTTAGGCCGTAAAGACCAAGGCAGGTTACAAATACGCTTAAGAGTGAAAATAATCCTATTATGTTTAATAATCTTTCATCAGACTGGTAATATCTGGCAAATCTTTCATCCACAAAATAATATTCAAGAGGTAATTCATTTTCAAAATTCAACCAGGCCTGGTTAATCCGGTTCATCGTTTCAGAGACATTATCCGTAGAAATACGAACAGCAAGATTCCAGAATCCCCATTTATTAATAGTGATAAGTACAGGATTAACTTTATTCCTCAAATCCTGAAAATTAAAATCTTTGGTAACACCTATAACAGGCTGACCGGCACCCCTGCCCCAGACAACCTTTTTGCCTAATGGATCATTCCAGCCTGCCTGGCGCACAAATTCCTCGTTTACAATAATTGCACTGCTATCAGACGCTAATTCAGGATTAAAATCTCTTCCTACCAATACCTCTATGCCATAGGTTCGCAGAAAATTCATGTCAGCATTAAAGATTGTTGTTAGAACCGGGTTGATTGAGCCTTCCGGAGTCAAATTTCCGGAGTTGTTAGTTGAGCCCGGACCCAGGGCATCCATACCTACTGATGTTAATTCTACCCCTGGAATCTTTGCTACAGCATCCTGAAAAGGTTTCGGATTATTAGTTATGATCTGAGAAATATCTATTGAAATAACCATAACCTCACTCTTATCAAACCCTAAGTCTTTGTTTATGCTAAATAAGGTCTGATTATATATTATGTAGGTTCCGGAAAGTAGAATTATAGTAATTCCAAATTGAAATGTAATTAATATTTTCCTGGCAGACTTTCCCACTAATTGCGAACTCCCGCCCGCCTTTAGTGTCTGTGAAGGGTTGAATCGGGACAGTAAAATTGCCGGATA
>DASWHX010000060.1:0-6859 GCA_036397995.1 Cyclobacteriaceae bacterium | reverse complement strand
TTCATAATATTAGCATTAATATACGTGGCCGGCTTGTCTTCGGCAGTGATAAAGGGTTCATATTTCTGATCCCTGGTCTGCTCGCTAAAATAATCCCAGGCCGCCTTTACCAGGTCAGCTTTTGTAAGAATATCAATCATGGTCATTGCCATCACTTTTGCTCCGGCCACCACTCCTTTGTGAGCAATGGGGGTTGCCATCGCCACAGCACTTGACCAGTGGTGTCCCTGCAAGCGGGGAATATTGGCCGGGTACCGCAAGGTAATTGTCGGCACCACCCAGGAAATATCACCTATATCATCACTTCCACCGCTCTGCGGCGTGCGCGGCGGTCCTTGTAACTCTGACAGCTCAATGTTCAAACCGGTGGTATCAGAACCGACTTCTTTTTGCAGGGCTTTTGCCAGCATATTGTCTTCTTTACTCCATGTTGGCAATCCAACCTGCTTTATGTTTTCATAAGTAGCTTCAGCTATTGGTTTATTAAAATGCCGGGGCCAGGCATTTCCCAGAATGCGGTAGTCCATAGTTGTATTAGTCATCATGGCTGCACCTTCCGCCATTTTAATTCCCATGGAATACAATTTCTGAATTTCCGGATAGGTCATTTCACGGAAATAATACCATACGGACGCAGTGGAAGGAACAACATTAGGCTGGTCACCGCCATCCACAATTACGTAGTGACTGCGAACCAATGGGTTCAGATGTTCGCGTTTATAATTCCAGCCAACATTCATCAACTCCACTGCATCAAGCGCACTTCTACCCCTCCAGGGAGATCCTGCACTATGAGCAGACTCTCCATAAAAATTAAAAATAGCCGACACCAGTCCGGTACCTGCGCCTCCCCCCCAGGTAACACCAAGATTATTACTTACATGAGTGAACAGGCATATATCCACATCCTTAAAATATCCATCGCGTACAAAATAGGATTTACCTGCAACTAATTCTTCCGCCACTCCCGGCCAAACAACTATAGTACCGGAAAGATTTTCCCGTTCCATAATTTCTTTAACCACCAGTGCCGCTGTAACATTTACTGCCTGTCCCGAATTATGTCCTTCACCATGACCTGGGGCACCCTCAATAATAGGATCGTGGTAGGCAACCCCCGGCTTTTGTGAAGCCTTGGGGATGCAGTCAATGTCTGTACCAATCGCGATTACCGGCTTACCACTTCCCCATTTTGCTACCCAGCCGCTGGGCATTCCGGAAACACCACGCTCAATAGTGAAGCCATTTCTTTCAAGAATTCCTGTTACATACTCCGACGTCCGCAGCTCCTGAAATCCCAGTTCAGCGAAGCTGAATATCATGTCATTTATCACCTGCGCCTCTTTAGCGCGGCTATGAACTTTTTCACCAGCCTCACTTTTCAGGGATTCAATCTTCTTCTTTGAAAGCTGGGTTTGGGCATTTAACCATATTGGAGCGGCAATAATCGCGGTAATTAGAATAACTCTTCTCATGGGTTTAGTAGATTAGATTTTACATTAAATTAAGGGCCAGGCGTTAAAAAATCACCTATCCTTTCAAAAAAATTAGCCCAATAGGGATTAATTTTAGAAATATATGTTTAAACACTGATGATTAGTATGAATTTTGATGAAAGGATAACTTTTAGTCCAAACACCTTGTAACCTATGAAACCACTTGGAATTCTGCTTAGTAAGGCCAGCGTATTGCTATTTGTTTTTATTTTCTTTGCTTGTGATTCTTCGGAGGATCCCGGGATTAATTGCGCGGTATCCGGTCTATCGCTTATGGAGACGTCCACCACAAATTCAATGTGTGGCCAGCCCGATGGAAGTCTTTCAGTGTCAGGATCGGGCGGAATGGAACCGTACATGTTCAGTTTAAATGGAGTTGATTTTCAAGCGTTGGGTAATTTTACCCAACTGACTTCCGGAAATTATACAATAACTATCCGGGATGATAACGGGTGCACCGCGTCCGTGTCTGTAATCGTTCAGGATGAAACTACGTTGGAAGCAACTGTTTCAAGCACAAAGACAGGTTGCGGGCAAACATCAGGAAGTTTAGATATTTCCGCGATCGGTGGTACTCCCGGTTATATGTACAAAATTGGTAACTCGGCTTTTCAGGATTCGGAAAGCTTTACCAATCTGGCACCAGGTAATTATACGGTAACCGTAATGGATGCTGAAGGATGCGAAACATCCGTTTCCCACAGGCTGTTATCTACCGCAAGCTGGATGCAGCATATTCTGCCTATTATTAATACACGCTGCGCCCTTTCCGGGTGCCACGATGGAAACAGCGGACTGCCTAACTGGACTGATCTTGCCACTGTTCAGCAAAACGCCCAAAGAATAAAAAGCAGAACCGGTGCAAGGGAAATGCCACCGGCCGGCGCGCAACAATTAACTGAAGATCAAATATCAATGATTGCCTGCTGGGTCGATGATGGCGCCATGAATAACTGAGTAGAACTACTCTGATTCATCAGAAATGTCAACGTGGGTGAACGTTACTTCATCGGGAATTGCCAGCTGAAGGCGTTTCATCTGAAAATCAATTTCATTATCAAACCTGAAAACATTTCCATCCATGGCCCAGAACCTAAGCCTGTAATTCCGGATATCGATGATATAATAATAGGTAACATCCCTGTAGGGAAATAAATAATCTAATTCATCCCTTCCTTGCTTTTTGAGATATAAACTCCCGTTTTCAGAAAACACAAATTCTTCAGGAAGGTAAACCGTATCAGCGGCGTTCTTTATTTCATATCCGGTTTCAGTCTCATTACTCAAAACCCGATCTTCTATTTCCTTGAACATATTCGGGTGTTGTTTTACAATTATGAAATCCTGATTGTATCCAATCTCCGCGACAGTTTCAGGCACAATTTCCCGTCCCCCATATTCCGTGTGATCGTTGTTTAGAAAAAGTGCGGTATGCCGGGTATCACTCCACCACCCGAGGTTAAAATCTTTTACCACATTTTCAGAATATTTGGGTTTGTCCAGACTGCACGCTGAAAAAACAATAATCAATAAAATTGCCTTGGTTAATTTCCTTTTGATCATTTTTACTTCAGAATAAATAACTTTGCCCCAAAGGTAAAAAAACAATTAGAAATTGGCGTTGATGAAACGAATCAAAGAATTAGCTATTCAATTCTGGACCCTGCTTACCGCCGCCGGACCGGAAGGGCAAAGGTTCAGAAAGCGGATGGCCATTATTCTCGGACTTATAATCATTGGTCTTTGGGTGAATATGGTGCTGCGGGCCAACCGCGGTCATGGCAGTCAGTACGATGACTTTACGGGGTTCAGCCAGGATCTCATCTTCGACCGCATTAATATTTATAAGGAATATGCTTTTGAAAGCACATCTATAGGAAAGTACCCACCCTTCTTTGGTTTGGTTTATGCGCCTGTTGCTATTTTTCCACTTGTAATTGGAGCCTCCATTTGGTTTTGGTTTAGTATTGTTCTGGTCGTGTATGCCGGTAAGTCGGTGGCGATGGGTGTTAGCAGACTTTCCGGAGAAACAGGACAAGTAAATCCATTGTTGTGGTCGATTCCGCTGGCCCTGGGATCCATTCAGATAATCACAAACCTGGAAACAGCCCAGGTGAATATTCTTATTTTCTCCCTGGTCGCTTTTGCAATTGCCCGTTTTGCCGATAAGAAAGATGTACAGGCCGGGTTGCTGCTGGGTATGGCTACGGCGATAAAATTAACACCCGGGCTTTTTGTTGTTTACTTCGCTTATAAAGGAGCATGGCGGGTGGTTCTCTGGGCTGCTATTGGCGGGGCAATCTGCTGGTTTATGGTTTTACCTGTTGTGATGGGGTTTACGTATTACTACGATGTGATGCAATCCTGGGTAATGATGGTGGGGAGTTTCGTTTCCGACGGTGCAAGCGCGGAAGGAATTGCCGGGTTTCGCCACACGAACCAGTCATTAAGCGCTGCCTTTCACCGATTCTTTACAGAGACTCCTGCCGGGGGCGGAATTGAGAATTTTTACATCAACATCGTAAGAATACCTCATGAAACCGCCGGCATTATCGTAAAATCATTAAATGTCGCCATCCTTATCGTGCTGGCATGGATTTGCCGCACACCATTAGGTGACAGAAAAGATCCCCGGCTTCCCCTGGAACTCAGCCTGGTGATGATCGCCACCTTGTTCCTCTCTCCCATTTCCTGGATCAACCATTATGTAGTAATGATACTAGCTTTTGGAGCCGCTGTATATTACATTCGAGCCAGGGAATACCAGGATCTCAATCGCAAGATGATGCTGCAGGCATTAATTATCGCCGCTACATTAATTATGGTTTCTCCACGAATTTCCCAGGCCTTTTCATTACCTTTCTTTGGAGCCGTAATTCTTGCAGTTGCTCTTGCTAAAGGAATTTTGCGGGGAAAAAAGGAAATGATTGCCAAAGAATAATCCTCTGAATTATGTCGAAAAAAAACTTCACCTACATTTGGGAGTATTTGGTGAAAGATAATTTTCTGAGTGAATTCATTACGGCCTATGGTCCTGAGGGTGACTGGGTACAATTATTCAGAAAAGCCGGCGGTTATATTAAAACCAATCTTCACCGGGATACCACAAATCCCAACAGGTTTATCACTGTTGACTTTTGGAAAACCAGGAATGACCGCGATAATTTCAGAAAGCGATTTTCAGATGAATTTGAAAAGCTCGATCAACGCTGCGAACAATTCACCGAATCAGAAAAATTCTTGGGTGATTTTGATTCGATTTCAGATCATGACCCGGTTGATTGACTGATGCTATTATTCCTTCACAGGGAATTGCTCACTGCTCACTGTTTCACTGCTCACTGTTTCACTGTTCACTGTTTCACTATTCTAATCCACCTTGGTGAATTTCAAATTCGTAACTCTACCCGCGTCTAAAACGAAACCTTTCACTAATCCCTGTGAATTCTTCTGAAACCTGAAATCCGGGTATCCATCTTCGCCGGAAAAACGATCTTTCCCTGCGGGAACTAATGGCCGGGGTTCAAGATTTCCAATAGCAAAAAATAGTTTATTTTCTTCGGATGAAAGCGTATAATACACTTCCAGTTCTTCACTGAAATACCTGCCTTGAAAAATCAGCAAGTCAGTTATTTCGGGAGTATTCTCTTCTACCTCACTCCCACTCTCACCCTCAACTTCACTCCCACTATCACTCTCATTAATCATCTTATCTTCCAGGTAAATCTCCGCGACTTCCTCCGCTTTTCTGGCGGGATTAAATGAAGCCAGGTTACTGAGGATGATAACAGAAAAGTGTTCATCAGGAAATCGAGTCAGTACAGCCCGGTACCCTGCCAGCGAACCCGTATGACTTACCGTCCGAAGTCCGCGGTAATTGCCATTTACCAGCGCGAAAGCATATCCTGCGCTTGCACCGGAATTCAATGTTCCCTCTTCGTGCATTTTATCAATCAAACTCTGCGATCCCTTACCCAGTTTGTTGTGATAGAAATTCTGATCCCACAAAAACAAATCTTCAACACTTGAATAAAGGCCACCGCTGCCTACCTGGTCGAAACGCATAATGAGATTGCTGTAACTCGCCCCATCAGCGGCATAACTAAAGGCGCGATTTGGGATCAGGTGCCGGTAATTATCATGAAAATGTGAATTGGTCATTTCAAGAGGTTCAAAGATATTTTTGGCAGCGAAGTCTTTAAGCGTTTCACCGGAAATCATTTTTACCAGTTCCGCAAGCATGAAGTAACAACTGTTGCTATAGAGATAGCGATCGCCCGGCACAAAGTTCAGTTCCTTTTGTCTTTTGATCAGCTCATACACTTCATGCTTACTAATATGATCCAGGTAATCCCTTCCGGTCAGGTCCCAAAGCGTAAGATAATCCCGGATGCCACTGGTGTGATGGATGAGATTGCGAATCGTTATAGTGTCCCCATAGTCGGGGAAGTCGGTAAAATACTTGCGGATATCATCATCGAGATTCAGTTTGCCTTGTTCTTCCAGAAGTAAAATACTTAGTGTAACAAATTGTTTGGAAACCGAGCCACAGTAAAAAACCGTTGATGGCTGGATGGGGATATTATGTTCGAGGTCGGCCATGCCGTACCCTTTTTTGTAAATAATTTCCCCATTTTGAATTACAGCAAGCGCGCAACCGGGGCTGCCTTGTGAGTTCCATTCCGAAAAGAGCGCATCAATTTCAGGGTTTAGAAAACTTTCGGCTTCAGGCGGATTTGAACAAGAGATAAAGGTAAAGAACAGAAGAAAACAGGTCTGGAGTTTCATATTGTTAATCGGGATAAATTCTGAAGGGTAATTTAAGAAATAATTTCAGTTCAGGTGACTTTACATTGGTTGCGGCATTCTTACGGGACGCATTTACTTGAAAACGGAACCGATTTAAGGTTATTCGAAAATTTTAGGGAATAATAGCGGCAGTACCACGGAGATTTATGCGCATGTGGCTGATTATAGTTTCAAGAAGATAAATCGCCCCTTTGATGATTTGTAATAAAATGCTATTATCATGTAGCCTTCCACTTTTTATTTTGGGTGAAAATTGATTGATTTTCAATGTCAGCAAAAGTGTGGCACATCTAAAAGGACGGGAAGCAGGAAAACTTGATGGTTTTGTAGAATGAAACCATTACAAATGCAAGGTTCATCGGCTTGACGATGCAATTGATGCAATCGCGTGCCAGCATGGTAATAAGCATGAATTAAAAAACGCCGTTTCCAGCCAGCCAGGCGCCTCGCGAGGGGGTCTGACCCCCTCGGTCGAGGGTTTTACCTCCTCGCTCGAGGGTTTTTGCTCCTCGTTCATAGGAATTTGCTCCTCGCGCATAGGAATTTGCTCCTCG
>DASWHX010000059.1:0-5085 GCA_036397995.1 Cyclobacteriaceae bacterium | reverse complement strand
TTTCAGGCCACATTTGCAGAATATTCCTGCTTGAAATTCCTGTGAACAATCCGGTTGTAATTCTGATTCATCCTTACCAGGGAGTCATACAATTTAGAAGGAACATAGGTGTAGTTCCGCTCCAAATGATGGATAAGTTTGCTTAGATTGTTAATCTTCTCATTAAGTGGAACCACGGAACCCTGCCACTCAGACCTGGAACTGGCAACAATATCTAAAACTACCTTGCGGTCAGGGTTATCATAATGCTCTTTCAAGTCTTTTATCATTCGTGCAATATTCATGATTTTCAAATTTTGTTTAATCAAAATTCGTGGTTATCTGATCCAACCGGAACCGGGAAAATCCTAATGTATATAAATAAGGGTTTTACCTAATGCATCCACCTTCAGATTAGCTTCAGATTATTGAGCAGGAAGGCACTGGCCTTTCTTATCTGGGAAACTGGGAGTTAATTATTAAAAACAGGAGGAAAATCTTTTAAGGCCTCTCTTACGGATCGTTCAATTTGTTGATCCGTTATAACCGGAAAGGCTTCCAGGTAGCCCACAGAATGGGATCGCCATACCATTCGGGATTGACTGTTATCAATCATATCAATGATAAGAGATCCTTTCAGGTAGTTGTACACCTCGTAGGATGGGGGATACCAGGCATAGCCTCTTTCATCTTCATATTGTGCGCGATGAGTAATTATGTTGGTTTTTTCTTCAATAATAATGTGGAAGTCAATAAGAATATCCGGATTGTTTTCATCCTGAGTCAAACCTTTCGACAGTAATTCTTGTATCACTGCGTGCCTTATTTTATCAATCGCCAGACTATCATTATACCGTTGTGGTCCTTCATAAACGAACTCACATCCGCTTAGCCAGCAAAAGGTTTTGTAACTGGAGAAATCAAACTTATCATCAAAATGAGTTTTGGTTTTTACCGGGGCACATCCCAGCATAATTCCGATAAATAGTAAAAAGATGCCAACTGTTTTCATCTCTCTTTTTGAATAAAAGTAAGATTTCGACAAATGAATTTTGCTGATGATAGATAGGTACCTGGCTGACTTTGATCATAATATTATTTTCCGGAAGAGATTAACACGGGAATTCAAACCTGGTTAAACCACTGGTCCACTTTCTCGCTCATCTTATCTTTTTCGGAAATGTGATTAAAGCAATTGGAATGGCTGTCACCTATCCCGACATGCCGAACCTGGTTCGGTATCTGTGATGTCAAGGTGCTGCCTCACCAAAAAAGCAATTGCTAATGTTGAAGCCGTCTTTTAATTCTTGATAAACCATGAATCATTGCGGGCACTCCAAAAAAATCTTCACCGGGCAGGCTTCGCAAGTGGGTCTATCCAGCTTTTCATAGATAGATGAGATTGCGCCTTCCTTATTAGTATAGATATTTTCCATACCAATCCTTTCCGAATATCCCTTGGCTAAAAAGTCCCGCACTTTTTTCTTTAGGCTGCAGAGATAAAACTCACCTCCTTCACTTCGCCATGACTCTGCCTCCCGGGCCAGGAATTCAGCCCCGGCAACATCAACAAAATTAATTCCGCTGCAAACAATTAGAATTCTTTTGCGTGAATTGCTGCGCAAAGCAATTAATTTATTTTTTATGTGCTCTATTGCACCAAAGAAAAGGGATCCATCAATACGTACAATTAGTAATTGAGGACATTCGTCAAGGTTATTAACCTTTGCATTCATGAATTTTCTCCTGGTATTAATGGGGTTTGGGGCAATGGGAATTACAGCAGGAGTTGTTGTTCTCATTAAGTAAAAGCTCAGGGAGAAAAATACACCAACCAGGATAGCAAATTGTAAATCAAATAGCAAAGTGGAAAGAAAAGTGATAGTGAGTACCGCGATTTCTGATTTACTCGCTTTGGAAATTTGGGAAATGCTTTTAAAATCAATCAGTTTGAAGGCAATTATTAAAATTATTCCTCCAATGGTCGGAATCGGTAAATGCTCGGCCAGCGGTGTAATAAAAAGAACGATAGCCATTAAAATCAAAGAGGCAAATATAGACGACATAGGTGTTTTAGCGCCCAATTCGTAGTTTAAGGCTGACCGTGTAAAAGAACCTGATCCTGCGTAGCTAGAGAAAAAACCTCCAACCATATTAGACAATCCAAGCCCCATGAATTCTTTGTTACTATCCAATGATTGCCTGCTTTTAATTGCTATGGTTCTGGAAATTGTTACTACTTCTATTAAGCCTAGAATCGCAACCGCAAATGCACCAGGCAATAAATTATTTATGGTGTCAAAATTAAAATTGGCAGGAACTTCAAAGTGAGGCAAACTGGAGGGAATGTATCCAACTAATGGAATTTGCCAGGATGAATCGGCAAGAAAATAAGCAGCAAGTGAACTTAAAACCATGGAGATAAATAGATGGGGAAGTTTTGATGAGATCTTTAGAAAAATCAATGCTATTAGTATAGTAATAATGCCTATTCCAAAGGAATAAGGATTAATATCCTTTAAATGTGTTAGCATAAACCCCCAGGATTCTATGAAGGAAGCTGTTGGATGTACTTTGAGTCCTGTCACACTTTCCAATTGATGAGAAGCGATCAAAATTGCCGCTCCCGCTGTATAACCGGTTAGTACTGACCTGGAAATAAAATTTACCAACCGGCCCATCCGCACTAAGCCCAGAATAAATTGAATCAGGCCAACCATGACTGTAAGTAATAAGGCGATGGCAATAAAGTCTTCAGTCATTCGCGTAGCAAAAAGACTTACTGAAGTAAACATGGCAATGGAAACAGTTGTAGTAGGTCCGGCAACCATATGCAATGAAGATCCAAACAAAGCAAAAACAAAGGGGATAATCATGGCGGTGTACAAACCGTAGATAGGAGGTAACCCTGCAATAAGTGAAAAAGCAATAGCTTGTGGTAAAACTACTACGGCCCCGGTTAAGCCTGCCATGAGATCAAACCTGAGTGTTCCCCGGCCTACTAATGGGAACCAGGTCAGAAAAGGGAAAATCCGTTTTATTCCAGAAGCTTTGTTCAAAGTTCAGTTTAAGAAATTATACATAATAAGTTTCATCGGCGGGTCGAAGAGCCCTGGCAAACCAGGTAGGCCGGCGTAAGCCATCCGGGCCCGGAGCGGGCCGGGTCATTTCTAACCACTCCTTATATATTGCAAAAGATTTCCCCGTATCCACAAAAATGTCACCATACGAATCTTCCGTATGGGCTCGCTCCACCTTTACTTTTTGATGCCAGCAATGCATTCCACTGATTGGATCGGGATGCACCGGAAAAGTAATGTTTTGGTGAACTCCGCCATCGCTCCAGAAAATTCTTCCGGAATCCTTATCAGAACTCCTGAAAGGCTTCACATTGGCAATCTTTTTCATTTTCCATTTACCGTCACCGAGATTTTTTATTTCCACAGTCTGACTGCCGAACTGATTTCCCTGATCCTGCTGCCTGCGCCATCTTCCAATGTGATGTGAACAGGCAATAATGCCAGGCTTGATGGATTCAGATATCCAAACTTTGTCAACGAAGTATCCAATATCGGTGGTGATTCTTACCAGGTCTCCGTTTTTCAACCCAAACTTACGTGCATCCAGGTTGTGCATCCACACCGGATTGCGATTGGCAATCTCTACCAGCCATTTGGCATTAGCCGATCGGGAATGAATCAAAACCGGCAACCTGAAGGTAGGGATTAATGGGTATTCTCCATTTTCCGGATTTAGCTTTTCCGGATGAACATGACTTTTGATGTAAGTGGGGATAGTATATTCCGGCCATTTCCAGTCCATCATGGTTTGAGAGAAAAACTCCTGTTTCCTGGAAAGCGTTGGGAATCCGGTAACACTTTTTCCGTTAACATGCACGCCAATAGCTTTGCCATTCTTACTGATAGTACCGGAATCAGGATCCAGTTGGCTATCTCTCAATTCCTGTTCTGAAAGTTTTTCCAGGTGTTTACTGTAAGATGACTTTTCCACTTCGAAAGCACCATACTTACGCATATAGTCCAATGCTGTAAGCCCTTCGGTAGCCGCTTTTTCTTTTAATCCCTTCGTGTTCTCAAAAATGAATTGATAATATTCGTCAACCGTAATCTTTTCATTTTCCCTGTAAGGAGAAAGGAAGTGTTTTTTAATACCAAGGCTGCCATCGGGATCTATACGCCACGATAATTCGATCCAAAATTCATCTTCTTCCCAAACTTCGCCGGGATTTACTTCATAAGTATGGGTGAATTTACGCCCTTCTTTCCGCGCTACTTCCCTAAGTACAGGCTGCCTGAATGCAATCCAGACTCCACCATGTGTTTCATAACTGTTGATATCATGTCGTTCCGAAGCAAGTCCCATGGGCAACACATAATCGGCGAAGTACGCTGTTTCATTCCAGGTTGGTGTTAGGGCGATATGCATGCCCACCTTACTCTCATCAGTCAGCGCTTCAATCCAGCTGAACCCGTCTGGGTAAGTCCAGACAGGGTTAAATACTCTTGTAAAGTAAGTGTCAAGCTTTCCACGGCCATCTTTTAAAAAATGGGGAAGCAGAAAACTCATTTCAAAGAAAGCCAAAGGATATTCCTTTGGGAAATGCAACTCATTCCAAAATTTTTGCGCTGGTGGATTATCAAAAAACGTAGGTTTGAATTTATTCCAGCCATTTGGGGAGGTTCCTCCTTCGGTACCCACGCTGCCGGTTAGCACATTTAGAAAATGCAGACAACGTGCAACTGCCCATCCCCCCAGATTTCCAGAACCTGCTGCCCTCCAGTTATGACTGGCAAACCGTGATCCTGCTTTGCCTATTTCCCTGGAGATTGAAATAATCATCTCTGCTTTTACACCTGATTCCTTTTCCGCATATTCAGGAGTGTATTCTTTATAAACCTCTATCAGTTTCCTGATAAAATTCTCGAACGAAACTGCTTCTCCGGAGAACTCTTTTTTCAGATACTCTTTCCAGTTCACCCAATCTTCTACGAATCTGCGATCATATAAATTTTCTTCCAGAATTATTTTTGCCATTGCCAGAAGCACAGCCGCTTCGGAACCCGGATAGGAAGGCATCCAGAAATC
>DASWHX010000058.1:0-34737 GCA_036397995.1 Cyclobacteriaceae bacterium | reverse complement strand
ATTTTGTGATTGAGAAATTATAGTTACGGTACGCTCTAACAATCACTCTTGATGGTTACCATATACCATAATCCCAGGTGCATGAAAAGCAGGCAAACGCTCGCCTTGCTTGAAAAGAGGGAGAAGAACATTGAAATAATTCAATATTTAAAAGATACACCTGACTCAAAAGAACTGGAGGGAATCCTGGACAAGTTAGATCTGGATGCGGAGGACATTGTTCGCAAAGGCGAGACCCTTTATAAGGAGAAATTTAAGGGAAAGCAATTATCCAGGAAGCAATGGATTGAAGCCTTGGTTAAGAATCCGGTTTTGATTGAGCGACCCATTGTGGTGAAAGGGAGAAAAGCCGTATTAGGAAGACCGCCTGAAAATGTTTCCAAACTCTACTAACAAAAATTATCAATAAAAACTCTGGCTCTTAAGAATTTTTTTATTCATGGGAATCCATTCGCAAGATTTTATTCTGACCTGACACCATCATTTCAGTTAAAAAACTATCGCATAGGTTTAAGGATAAAGTCTATTAATGAAATTGAACATTCACAATTACTCCATGAATCGGAACAAAAAGGGTTTTTGAAAAGAAAGCAAGCATGAAAAAGCTAATCACGTTTGAGTCTGTAATCACGTGTCCGGTCTGCGGTCATCAGAAGAAAGAAATTATGCCGGAGGACGCTTGTCAGTTTTTCTATGAATGCGAAAATTGTAATACGGTACTAAGGCCTGCAGCAGGAGATTGCTGCGTATTCTGTTCATACGGGACAGTAAAGTGTCCTTCAAAACAAAGTTAAATCAGTGGTAAATCTACTTGTTCAGCTAGATGAGGTCTTTTCAGGCTAATATGTTTCCTCACCTCAGGAATCTGGCGCTGAAACTCCGGATTCTTCGATCCTGAAAAATACTCCATTGTCTTCATGGATTCCATATGCTTTCAAATATCTGCTGACTTTCTCTAATTCTACTTCTGCTTTAGATTTCAAATCAATTTCGGTGGGCTGTAAAATATTTAACAAGGAGTCAGTCCACAGAACAATTTCATTGTTCTCAAAAAGAAGATTCTCCATGGGTCCTTTTTTGCAAATCAGATGCCCTTCAATAAAATAGTATTCAGAGAAGCCGGCAAATACATTGTCTTTTACCGGTTCTGTAGCTGCAAGTTTTTCCGGGGTGTTTTCATTCTCCCATAAACCTAAAATCTGACTACCTTCTGAATTACCGGAAGCTGGAAGCTCCATAATATTTTCGGCTTGGTTCAGGTTTCTTTGATTTATTCCCCTGGTAATAGACTCAAATCTATCACTTAGGAAAACAGGATTTACTCCATAAGGCCGCCTCGAAAATCTCATCTGGTCTGAGGAGTTGTTCAAAAGCAACTCTCCATTTTCAAACCTCATCTTAAAAGAAAACTTTTGATCTTGCTCAACGGTTCTCATTAAAATAATTAACGAATCTGACCGGAGTATCCAAACTCCACTTGGTCCCCTGGCAAAGTTTTCAGCTTCGAATCTCCCATTGGGTAGAAAAACAAATCCTAGGGGATTTGCATTGCTATTTGAAGTAATCCAGCCGCCGGTTAGCGTATCCTTAAGCGCTAAATCTTCTTTGAGCGATTTATCCCTGGAATGGCATGCGCCAATCAGCATCAGGATAATTATTAGCCTAAAATTGAGGATTTTTTTCACTTTAGTGCAATCGAATTATATTATTGTCAGACTTTGATAATCAGTATAAACCATTCGTCAAAATTCCAATCGGGAATCCCAAATTACGACCAAGGATACTAAAGATTTTAATTAACTTTCGCCTCTTTAATTAACTAACTTAATGAAATCATGAGAAAAAATTTATTACTGCTATTTGGCTTGCTGTTTTGGCAGGGAAATCTCCTGGCCCAGGAGACATTTCCGGTCAATGACGTGCAGGATGTAAGAACTAAAGCTTACGCCCTGACAAATGCAACCATATATGTCGATTACCAAACTAAAATCGACAAAGGGACAATCCTGATACGTGATGGTAAGATTGAAAATGTTGGAGCAAACCTCTCTATTCCTGCAGGTTACATCCAGGTGGATTTGGCAGGAAAGTTCATTTATCCATCAATGATCGACCCATTCACCAGTTATGGACTTCCGGAAGTGGAGCGAAGGCGTGGAGGAGGATTTGGAGGTCGTGAACAAATTAATTCTGATACAAAAGGAGCGTACAATGCAAATGAGGCGATTAAATCTGAATACAACGCCTCAGATGAATTTAGTCCTGATTCCAAGTCTGGAAAATCATTGCGCGATATTGGATTTGGCAGCGCTTTAACTTTTAGAGCAGATGGGTTGGCCAGAGGAACGGGAGCTTTCGTTACTTTAGGTGAAGAAACTGCCAACAAGGAACTTCTGGTCTCAGTGGCGGCCGCCAACTACGCCTTCGACAAAGGAACTTCAAGTCAGCAATACCCCAGCAGCAGAATGGGTTTTACAGCTGTGTTGAGGCAAACACGTTTTGATGCCGAATGGTATAACAGTCTTCCTAATAAAACTTTTACGGATAAATCACTGGATGCATGGTTGACAACTCAGCGATACCCCCAATTATTTGAAGTTTCAAACTGGAAGGAAATACTCAGAGCTGACAAATTAGGTGATGAATTCGGAACTCAATATATCATAAAAGGTAATGGAGATGAATACCGTAGGATTAACGAAATCAAAGCAACAAATGCTTCGATTATATTGCCCATTAATTTTCCTGAAGCAGTTGATGTTGATGATCCGGTTGATGCATTGAGAGTTTCACTGGAAGACTTAAAACATTGGGAACTTGCCCCGGCGAATCCGGCTGCATTAGAAAAAGCGGGAATTAATTTTGCTCTCACCACTGATGACTTAAGAGCAAAAAATAATTTTTGGACGAACCTGAGAAAAGCTGTTAAATATGGCCTGAGCGAACAAGGAGCTCTTAAAGCAATGACGTTTACTCCGGCCAACTTGCTGAGGGTATATGATAAAGTAGGAAGCCTTGCAGCCGGTAAATATGCCAATTTCATAATCACGAATGGGAATATATTTAGCGATGATGCGATAATCTTTGAAAACTGGATCCAGGGAAAACCATTTGTACTAAAAACAGATGATAAAGATTATAGCGCGAATTATACATTGTCTGTAAATAATTCTTCACAGAGTTTAGAGGTTTCAGGTGAAGCGGGTAAAAATACCTTCAAGATAAAAGTTAATGACAGTACAAACATTAGCGTGGATGCTAAAATTGACGGAGATCTGATTACCTTATTGTACAAACCGGACAAAGATGCGAAGGGGATGGTACGCCTTTCAGGATGGTTCTCCGGTACTCCCGGACAACAAGGTTCAGGTTGGAATGGCAAAGGACAGCTTGTGAATGGAAACTGGATAGATTGGTCGGCTACCTTTGCATCTGCCGCTTCCGGAGGAAATAACAGGAAAGATAATTCCTCTGATGATACCCCGTCAGATTTAGGGAAAGTCGTTTACCCTTTCATGGCTTATGGTAATGAAACAGTACCGGTAGTTGAAACGCTGCTTATTAAGAATGCAACTGTTTGGACCAATGAGTCGGATGGCATTTTAGAGAATACGGATGTATTATTACAAAATGGCAAAATTGCCAGGATTGGTAAGGATCTTACAGTGGCCGGTGCAAAAATAGTTGATGGAACCGGTAAACATTTGACTTCCGGAATTATCGATGAACATTCTCACCTTGCGAATGATGGAATTAATGACGTAGTCTCAAATTCCGGAATGGTTCGCATGAAAGATGTAATTGACTCTGAAGATATCGGAATATACAGGGCTCTTGCCGGTGGTGTTACCGCAGCACAGATTTTGCATGGCTCGGCAAACCCAATAGGTGGTCAAAGCGGGTTAGTGAAATTTCGATGGGGAAAATCTCCTCAGGAAATGCTGATAGAGAATGCTGACGAATTTATAAAGTTTGCTTTAGGTGAAAATGTGAAGCGATCAACAAATGCACAATCGATTCGCTTCCCGCAAACCAGAATGGGAGTGGAGCAGGTTTACATGGACGCATTTACTGCCGCAAGAGACTATGATAAACAAATGAAAGCGTACAATGCGCTGAAGAATAAGTCAGGAGTAGTGAAACCACGCCGGGATTTAGCAATGGAAACTATGGCGGAAATCATCAACAAGCAAAGGTTTATCAGTTGTCACTCTTATGTACAATCTGAAATAAATATGATGATGAAAGTAGCCGGGAAATTTAATTTTAATGTAAACACGTTCACCCACATTTTGGAGGGTTACAAAGTTGCCGATAAGATGGCCGCGCATGGTGCCGGCGGCTCAACGTTTGCTGATTGGTGGGCATATAAATGGGAAGTAAGATATGCTATTCCATATAACCCCGCTTTGATGGCCGGTGCCGGAGTAACGGTGGCAATAAATTCTGATGATGGTGAAATGATTCGAAGACTAAACCAGGAAGCCGCAAAATCTGTGAAGTATGCAGGTATGTCTGAAGAAGAAGCCTGGAAAATGGTTACTCTAAACCCTGCTAAACTTTTACATCTGGATAATAGAATGGGAAGTGTAAAAGTTGGAAAAGATGCTGATGTTGTTTTATGGAATGAGAATCCGCTGAGTATTTATGCAAAACCATTGAAAACCATTGTTGACGGTGTGGTGTATTTCGATGTAGAGAAAGATATGGAAATGAGAAAGTGGATTGAAGCGGAGCGGGCAAGGCTGATCGCTAAAATGAAAGATGCAAAAGCCGGCGGTGCCAGAACCGCCAGACCTTTTAGCAGACCTCAAAGAGATTTTCATTGCGAAGATTTTACCGGCTACGAATATTTGTTTGAAAATAAATAACCTGAGGAAATGAATATCATGAAAACAAGAAACATAATTACAATTCTATTGATGGCTGTATGCACAATGTCATACGCTCAATACCCTTTGATTCCCGCGGCTGCCCAGAGCAGGCCGGTATTGCTTAAGGGGGCGACAGCGCATTTGGGTAATGGGCAGGTTATCCAAAATTCTGCTATTGGATTTGAAAATGGCAAGTTAACTATTGTTGCTGATGCAACAGCTGTCCGGATTGATGAAACCGGCTATGAAGTAATAGATGTTAGTGGCAAGCATGTTTACCCCGGGTTTATTATTCCCAATTCGTCACTTGGCCTGGGTGAAGTAGGTAATGTTCGATCTACGAATGATCTGAATGAAGAGGGAGATTATAATCCGAATGTAAGATCAATCGTTGCTTACAATGCTGATTCAGAAATGATACCCACTTACAGGTTCAATGGTATATTAATGGCACAAATTACGCCCCAGGGAGGAACGATACCAGGTGGAAGTTCCATTGTACAATTAGATGCATGGAATTGGGAGGATGCTGCCTACAAATTAGATGAAGGAATCCATTTGAACTGGCCCGGCAAACGCAGAGGGAATTTTGATTTTACTACTTTTACTTTTTCTTTTACTGATAATGAAAACTACCCCAGGCAAGTTCAGGAACTGGAAGTATTGTTTAGAGACGCCACTTCATATACGAAATTGGTCGCCCCTAAAGCTCCCAATTTAAAACTTGAGGCGATGAAAGGGTTATTCGATGGAACCAAAACCTTATACATTCACAGTAACAATGCTAAAGAAATTGTGGAAAGCATTCGTTTTGCGAAAGAGCAAGGAGTGCAGAAAATTGTTCTGATTACCGCGGACCAGGCTCTGTTCGTGACAAGTTTCATCAAGGAAAATAATATTCCGGTAATAATTGAGGAAGTTCATAATACTCCAAGCACTTCAGGAACAGATTATGACCTTCCATACCGGCTGCCATCAATGCTTCAGAAAGAAGGTATAAAGGTGAGCCTTGGGTATTCACAGGGATCAGCACCGCAAAGTGCAAGAAATCTGATGTTTACGGCAGGCACTGTTGCTGCTTTCGGTGGAGAAAAGGAGGAAGCTCTTAAGATGATTACGCTTAACACCGCGGAAATACTTGGGATCGATGACAAGGTTGGATCACTTGCGGTTGGGAAAGACGCTACCTTATTTGTTTCTGAAGGAGACGCCCTGGATATGAAGACGAGCATTTTAAATCAGGCGTACATTCAGGGAAGAAGAATAACCCTGGATGGAATGCAACAATCCTTATATAAGAAGTATAAAGAAAAATACGGAATTAAGTAATTAAAAAAGCCCCATTACCAGGTGGGGCTTTTTTTTAGTTGGTTTAAGTTCTTATTTTGGGAGAGATAGCAATCCTCTTTGACAGTCTGTATTTCCAAATAAAGTTCCACCTTCTGAATCGAGAACATTGAACCATTTACCTGAAATTTCATTTCCATCAATTTCAGAAAGATTTAGCCGCAAGGTCTGGTTAGCCAGTTTGCCGCCAGAAAATGTCAGCGCAATGAATCTTTCAGGATCTGATTTTCTGACTGAAAAAATTCCTTCGGATATAATTGCATCTCCATTCACCGAGGAATTGCAGCTGTAGAGTCCGGTGCCCTGAACCTTATAGTAATGCGTAGTAGTTGTACTTAGTGCCTTACTATATTCCAGGTGAATTCTCAAATCCAGCTTAGTTATTGGAATGTTATTTTCATCATTTAAACTTACTTTAAGCGATCCATCGTAAGAGGTAACAGCGGGAACAGATGCATCCCGGGTATTTTCAAAATTCTGAAAATACTTATCGTCATCCTCACACGCGGAAATAAGCAAAATCCCAAAAAAGTAAAAATAAATTCTTTTCATGACCAGGCTAATTTTGTTAGACTATTGAATTTACCGCTTTTTAAATGGGATAAAAACTAAATTTTAGTAAAGTTGAAGTAGAAGGCCCAAAAAGAATGGTTAATCAGCCTGCGCCGCGAGCTCAAACAGCTTAATCACCGTTTTCCAGTTTCTGGTTGTAGCTTTCAATTTCAATTTATTTTCAAAGAAATTATTATTCATCTTTGCATTTCCATATCCATGAGGAGAGAAAAAGTAGATTCGATCTTTATCCCAGATAAACTCTTCCGGCAAATATTGTTTCGCATTAATAGAATTAACCAGTTCCCTTTTGGGCACATCCGATAGAAAAGTTACATACAATTGGTTGCTACTTTCACCCCGCTTCAGGAAGGGATTATTGTTTAGAGTTTTTTCGATGTCTTTTGCACTTTTCACAATTACCGGAACGTCAAAACCATACTCTTTTTTGATTTTTTTTTCAATCTTTAGGGCAATCTTGCCGGGAGCGGAATCAGAGCATTGAAAAATTATATTGCCGCTTTGTATATAAGTTCTGACCTGCTTCATGCCAAGCGATTGAAAATGTTTTACCAGGTCAACCATCTTAATTAACTTCTGACCACTTACATTAATACCGCGAAGAATAGAAATATAAACCCCCACCTGGATGTGTTTAATGCGACATCAAAAATTACTCAGTCCTTTTCATTGCGGAATACTGGTACACCTCGTCCAAATGTTCCGAAGAGTTGATAGAAATTCCCAGGTTTCTTATCAGTCCATCATTTAAGCTGTATACCCAGCCATGAATGTAAGGATACTCGCCCGATTCCCATTCTTCCTGGATAAAAGATACCATGGAGAGATTATTGACCTGCTCTTTCACATTCAATTCCACAAACCGATCTCCTCTCTTGGTAGTATCTTCAATTGCATCGAGTTCAGGTTTATGTAAGCGGTAAACATCTTTTATGTGAACCAGCCAGTTATCCAGAAAGCCAAAGTGATTATTACCCATAGCTGACAAAACCCCACCACAGCCGTAATGTCCGCAAACAATGATGTGCTTTACTTTTAGAACCTTTATCGCGTAATGAACAACACTTAATAAATTTGAATCTGTGTGTACCACTATATTCCCAATATTCCTTTGCACAAAAATGGATCCGGGTAAAGCATTAGTAACCTCTGTAGCAGGAACCCTGCTGTCGGAACAACCAATCCACAAAAATTTTGGGGACTGACCTTTAGCGAGATTTTCAAAGAAATCTGGAAATTTCTGATGTGTCCTTTCAACCCACTCCCGGTTACCCATTAATAATTCCATTATTTCGCTGTTCATAATTGGTCTGGATGTTCTGTTATGAAAATGCACTTTTTTGCTGAATCAGACAACAAAAATTATTCGAATTGGAATGATTTTTATTGAATTTCAATTGAAAGCCTTTTTGATGAATAGACTTTCCTTAGCTGACTCCTGCTTAAGATAGGTAAAACCGAGGCTTTCTAAAATTCTAATTGACCTTTTATTTTTGGGATGTGTGATAGCATTAATGGTGAGTAGTCGAATTTTCTCGAATCCAAACCGCGTTACAGCGGGCGCAATTTCTTTCATGAATCCGTTTCCCTGAAATGACTGTAATAATTCAAAGCCAATTTCAGCTTCTTTTTTTTCTTTCGAAATATTCCATAGACAAATTGTTCCTATTAATGATTGTTCATCTTTAAAGGAAATTCCCCAATAAATCCATTCGCCGGCAAAAATTCCTGCAATTATGGATTTAATAAATTCCAGGGCCTCTTTCTTATCCCTTGCCGTTTTGCGTGACAGGTATTTGTTGACTCCCGGGTCACTTCTAAGCTCAAAAATCTCATCAATATCAATTTCAGAAATAGGTCTGAGTGAAAACCGGGTAGTTTCCAGAATGGGAAATGGATTAAAATCAAAATTCAGCATAAAGCTAAATTAAAGATTTGCACCAATATCCGGGACTTAACTTGCAGAATTTATAACTTCTCCTTACTAGTTTCTGTTGGGCAAGTATTTGTACCCAGAATTTTATAAATGGGACAAAAACTCACCATGCTGGTAAGAGCAAAGATTACAGCCAGAACAAGCAATACAATGCCAAATGCTCCAGAAATAGCACCGGCATAAAACAAACCTCCTAAAATTGCCGCGATTATCAGTCTGATAATTCGATCAGCCGTACCCATATTTTTTTTCATCTTCTAACTAATTAAATATTGAACTATGTAAACCAGTCCGGTAATTACTACCAAGCAAAGAAAACAAGCTAAAACGAGTTTAACACCTCTGCTCATTAGTTTTAAAGATATTGGAGGAAAATCAACTTTACAGTGACTTTTGTCACATTCCTAAAATTTTCAGGGATTCTCAATTGATTATTTGAGTATGTTACCCATAAGTCCTTTAAAATTTGCAAAATTCGCTAGGTATTTACCTCTTCATTAGCAAAATTACTATCCAAAATGATTTTACCCGAATTGAAGCTTAACCTAAATTTTCACATAATTCTGATTTTGATTGCTACTTCAAGCTGCATGGATCCAGCAACAAAATCCGAAATCACCAGGCCAAATATTGTTGTGATTCTGGTTGATGACATGAGATGGGACGAATTTGGTTTGGCAGGACACAACTATATTAAAACTCCCAATATTGATAGAATTGCCCGGGAAGGAATCTACTTTAGAAATGCTTTTACTACCACGCCTTTGTGTTCTCCAAGTCGCGCAAGTTTTCTCACTGGCCAATATGCGCATACGAATGGAATAACTGATAACCTTGCCCGGAATGAACAAAGTCATAGGCTTAAAACTTTTCCGCTTACTCTGGATAGCGCGGGTTATGAAACTGCATTTATAGGCAAGTGGCACATGGGGAATGACGATAGCCAACGGCCTGGATTCGATACATGGGTTGCGCTGGAAGGACAGGGTGAGGCAATCAATCCTAATTTAAATATTAACGGAGACAAAAAAAATATAGAAGGATATGTTACAGATGTTTTAACTGAGTTTAGCACGGAGTTTATTTCCGCCCAGCGATCTCAGCCTTTTCTACTTTATTTGTCTCATAAGGCGCTGCATCCAAATATGAAGCAAAAGGATGATGGAAGTGTTGAAATGATCGGCTCCGGCGGATTTATTCCTGCAGAGCGTCACACAGGAATGTACGGCGATAAAGTATTTCAACGCAGACCAAACGCGTATTTACCTCCCAAAGATAAGCCATCGTTGATGCGGCAAATTGATGCACTACCTCAATTGGGAAGAGAAACAGCCACTGATGAAAAAACAATACGAGAAAGGTCTGAAATGCTGATGGCCGTGGATGAAAGTCTTGGCAGAATCATTGACCAATTAGAAGAAAGCAATTTGTTGGAGAATACTATAATTGTATTTACTTCTGATCATGGGTATTGGTATGGCGAGCACGGCTTGAGTGTTGAAAGACGTCTTGCATATGAAGAGGCGATAAGAATTCCTATGTTGATTAGGTACCCCAGGGTCTTTGAACCCGGGCAAACCAATGAAAGAATGATTCTGAGCATTGATCTTGCTCCGACCTTGCTTGATCTGGCCGGACTTATACCTGGAGCCCATATACACGGGCGATCAATGGTTCCCCTGATGAATGGAAAAACTCAGGATTGGAGAAGTTCTTTTTTGATTGAATACTATAGTGATACCGTATTTCCACGAATTCTAAAAATGGGGTACAAGGCGGTGAGAAATGAGCGATATAAATACATCCGTTATTTGGATCTAAAAAATATGGATGAATTATATGATTTGACTGAAGACCCGTACGAATTAAATAATATCCATGATGCCCCAGGTTCAGAAGAAGTGCTGAAAGTTATGAAAGCTGAATTAAACAGACTTCTGTTGAAAACTGACGGTGCACAGATAGGGTCTTAAAAAAATAAAAACCGGAAACCTTATTAATTCAGGCCGGCAATCGCTCAAACTTCGGTATTTTAAATATTTTACCTGATAAAACTTCTTTGTAATGGAGAATTCTTCAAACGTCCATTCAATTCGGGAGGTGATATTTTTATAATTGATGAAATAATTGCGTCTCATCTAAGTCAACGAACATTTAAATTTTATTTCCAATTCGTCTATGAGCTGAAAGTCATTTATCCATCTCACTCCCATGTTGTCACATACATTTGGGATTTTTATTCTGCTAGAATTTAAGGCAGTTATCTTTTCCTCTTTTGTAACCACAGTTGCGTTTTCATACAAAGCGTGTGCTATTAACCAAGGGTCAGCCAAAGAACGGGCTTTTGTATTGTCAACTAAGTTCTGATGAATTGGGTTAGTTGAATAAATTCTTTGCAAGCAAATTGTTACAGGCTCACTAATTTTCTTAATAGGAATTTTACTTCCTTTTAACCACTTTGAAAGGTCGTCTTCGGTTCTTGTAATTTCCTCGGATACTAATTCAGGAGTAAAAATCCTGTCTTGTTTACCAAGTTCAATCAAGATGTTCCAATAGTCGAGACAAAATTTTGGATTGTAGTATTTTTGCCATGCTTGGATTAATACATTGGCATCCAAACAATATTTGTTTGCGTTTATGCTCATCTAAACAATTGGGATTCTAGTTTCTGAAATTTATTTACCTGAACATTTAAAAGGTTACTCGCCAATGTCGGCTCGATAAAACCACCCCGAAATGCGTCTAACACAGTTTGAGTAAATAACCTACTGTTTCTATTTAATTGAAGTAAAAAATAATTTGGTCCACCTGGTTTTTCTTTCTCCTTTTGTCTAGCTTTCTTTTCTGCTTTTCTTCTTAAATAGTCAGCATAATCAATATCTGCTTGTCTTTTTAGTTTCTGATAAGCAGGAGTTGAAATAATATTAAGATTTAAGACTCTAACTAATAATGCAAATGAACTTACACCCAATTGATTGGCAACTTTGAAAACGTCTTTTGAAGTTTGAAATGATGAAGAGTCAAAGCTTAATACAATTTCTTTCGGCATTAGAGCATTTGCTGCCACTCCATTGCAAAATAATTCAACAGTATGAAATTTGTCTTTGTGTTTTAAGTCAGGTTCAATCTCGTTTGAAATTCCGGTTTCCGCAATCCAAATATGAGCTAATTCATGAACTAGTGTAAAAAGTTGTGGTGCATTCCAATCGTCAGAATTAACAAAAATGAATGGTGCATGAGGATCTGCAATTGCAAAACCTTGCAATTCTTCTGAATCTAATTTAAGTCGTGAGTGTATAAAGCTTGTCCTTGAAACGAAAATTCCGTTTGTTTCCGCTGCATCGATCCATTCCTTTATTGGATTGTCTGATTTGTAAGTCGCCGGATTTATTTTTAATGTTGATAGGATGTCTTGAGCTACTTTTTGCGGATTGTCATTTAGAGAAAAGCGCCCTACAAAAGGTAATTTTTCTTCTTGATTTTCTGAATACACATCACTAATCCAAGTTTGCTTTTGTTGAATTTCTCGAATTATGAAAACTGAAGAAGTTGTAAAAGCTTTTGAACCTGATTTTCTAAAGTCTTGTAATGGTTGAAAGTCACGAGGAATTTCTGGCAGAAAAAACAAGGCAAAAGGTCTTTTATATGCTTTGGCTAATGTTTGTGCTTGTCTAATAGTCGGCTGGCTTGCCCCTGCTTCCCATTCTTTTACCTTTTCAATGGTCACAGAAACTTTAGCAGCAGCGGTTTCTTCGGTCATTCTTGCAGATTCTCTTGCCCATTTTAGAACTTTTGGTGTTATGAATGCTTTATCTGCCATTTACGGTGTCAAAATACAATTTTTTTTAGTCGTTTTTGTCAAAATATTAGAGTTAGAATGTATCCCTTCTTTTTCGCATTCTGATAACGTTTTTATTTTCATTTCAAAATCAAGGGTCTTTCAATGAACCAATACAAATTTATGTAGATTAATCTTTCGGTGTCGCTCTCGTTAGCACGAGAAATTATTTTCCTTGGGGAAAAATGGGGAATGACCGCCAACAGGTTCATAGGGGAGGAAGTAATTTCCAATTAATTTCCTGAAGTTCAAGTTCATCTAATTTTTTTTCTCTTTGAACTTTTTGCTTCCTTGTTATAATCAAGTGCCATAGGAAGATATTTCTCCAGATCTTCATCCAAATCAATTCCATCCGGGGCAACAAATACGAATCCTTTCATAGGTTTGCCGGTAAAATCCATTTCGCGAGCACCTTTCATTTTAAGTGCTTTACCATAATGATATGGGCCCACTCTTGCCATAAGGTCCTCTTTCACAATTCCAACACACATTTTATCATTCACCATAAATGTAAGACCACCCATCATATTCTTTTCCACCGCTTTTATTTTTCTTGAATTCAGGATAGTGTGGATTCTATCTGCAAGGTTTTGATCAAAAGGCATAGTTAATTTTATTCAGGTTAGAAGGAAGATAGCGAGAATATTTTAACTTATTTTCAGCTAATGCAATTAAATCTGAATTTATTTTTCAACCGGAATGGGGTAACGGTTGAATTCAGCTTCACGGTTAAATAAATATCGATATGTGATATATTGTTTGGTGGGTTCGGCTCCCACGGAAAGCCATAATTTACGCATTGCAGGATTAAAGTCTCCAACCCATGAAAATTCTATCTCTTTGTAATGTGGCATTTTCTTAAAGACTTCATTCAGGTGGTAAATAAAGGCAGACTCGATGCCCAAACCCTGGAAACTGGGTATAACTCCCATGAGGATACCTCTTGCACGGGTTATTTTTTTTGTTTTAATTCCGTACAACACTTTCAATTTATTTAGCAGGTTTAGTTTTCCCTTGAAGCCTTTAAAAATCTGGTTTACGTCAGGGATCATCAGGTAAACTGCAATTGGCTCTCCTTTGTTGTAGGCAAACCAGATAAATTTTTCTTCCGCTATAACCTTCGCTTTCATAATAAAATTACGAACATACGCTTCTTCCAGGGGTTCAAAATCTTCTTTGAAATCTGCCCATGCCTGGTTAAAAACCTTTGTAAAATCTTTTACGTACTTCTCTACTTTGGAGAATTGCAAATACTCAAAGCTGTAATCCGGTTTTTTTGCAACCCAACTTGCAATTTTCCAGAATCTGGGTGGTATTTCCCGATCCAGATAAAAATGGAATCCTTCCTGCTTATAGTAAATTTTGAATCCAAAGTCTTCGAATAATTTCTGGTAGTAGGGGTGATTGTATGCAATTTGATAAGCAGGTTGTGAGAAACCATCCACCAGCAATCCCCAATATTTGTTGGTTTCTCCAAAATTTATTGGTCCATCCATGGCTTGCATGCCCCTTTGCAGCAACCATTCTTTTGCTGAATTGAATAAGAGATCTGCCGCGGCCTGATCATTCACGCATTCAAAGAAACCACACCCGCCGGCAGGCAATTCTGAATTATCAGCGGTTTTCTTATCAATGAATGCCGCTATTCTTCCTATAACATTGTTATTATTTTCAAGGATAAACCTGGTAGCCTGGCCATGATTGAAATAGGAATTTTCAAGCGGATTAAAAACACTCCTGATATCATTATCCAGCGGGCAGATCCAATTGGGATCCATTTTGTATAATTCCCTGGCTACCTGGAGAAACTGATTTTCGTGTTTATTGTTTTGTACTTCAACAATTTTCATAACTTAAACCGGAATCTTTCGTCCTTCAGGAAGATTTCATTGATCAAATTTCTATACTTTTCAGTAATTACACGACGCTTGAGCTTCAGGGTAGGAGAGAGTTCTCCGGTATCAGGAGTCCATTCATCACCAATAAGTTTCGTTCGACTCAGTTTTTCATCTTTGTCAAAGGAATTATTTGCCTCATCAACAATTGTTTTATAAAACTCAATCACCGGTTTTAATCGTACCAGAGTTTGAACATTACTTTCGTTAATATTGTTAGTCTTAGCCCAACTCTTCAATGCTTCCTTATTTGGAGAAATTAAAGCGCTGGCAAATTTCTCACCAACACCAAGGGCCATACACTGATCAATGAAAGGAGATTCTTTCAACTTATTTTCTATTGTTTGTGGCTGTACATATTTGCCATTGGAGAGTTTGAATATCTCCTTTTTCCTGTCTGTAATTCTGAGGAATTTACCATCTTCAAAAATACCAATGTCTCCGGTATGAAACCAGCCATCGGAATCAATTACTTCTTTTGTTGCAGTTTCATTATTATAATAACCTAACATAACATTAGGACCCCGGCATACAATCTCACCATCATCAACAATTTTAACCTCAACATCCTTAATGGGGGCTCCAACTGTTCCTACCTTTAGTAATGGTCCTTTTGCCCGGTTGATAGTTATTATGGGAGATGTTTCGGTTAAACCGTACATATTAAGTAACTTAATTCCCGCTGCCCAGAAGACTCTCTCGATTTTTTCCTGCAGCATTGCCCCACCAACTCCTATAAACTGAACATTGCCCCCCAGCGCTTCACGCCATTTTGAAAAGACCAGTTTATTTGCCAACCATAGCTGGCAGTTGTATCCGAAACCCTTTGTGACAGATGGATCGTATTTATACCCTAAACGCATGGCCCAAAAGAAAAGCCATCTCTTCAAGCCTGTCAGTTTCTCCGCTTTTTCCATTATCCTGTCATAAACTTTCTCAAGGATCCGGGGAACGGCACCGAAGCCATTTGGCTTCAAGTCCTTTAGATCTCTGGCTATTGTTCCTATATTTTCCGCATAATATAAGCTACAGCCTGTAAGTTGAGTTTGGTAATTCGCCATTCTTTCACCCACATGGCATAAGGGTAAAAAACTAAGATATTTATGCTCTGGCTTTAGATTAAACACTTCAGCGGCAGCAGCAGCATTAGTCATAAGATTTTCATGTGAGAGCATCACTCCTTTTGAATTATCAGTTGTTCCCGAAGTATATAAGAGAGTAACCCAATCCTTTGGTAAGATTTCTTTCTTTATCGATTCAACCTGATCTTTAAGGATAGCTTCATTCTGTTTTCCGCTTTCGATTATTTTCAACCAATGATCAAAATTCTCTTCTTTATCAAAAGTGAATAAACTTGTTTCAGGCAAGTCATTTTTGAGAAATTCAATTTTTACAGCCAGAGAGGCATTAGATAGGAAAATAACTTTGGGTCGTGATTGTGTGAGAATATGTTTATAACCTTCTGAATCCAGGGTGGTGAAAATAGGCAAATGGATAGCTCCAACTTGAGCGATTCCCATATCCACAAAATTCCATTCAGGTCTGTTATTGGTTATAGTGGCAACAACATCACCCTTCTTAATTCCAAGCGCCAAAAGGCCATAGCTGAGCAAGTTGGAATTTTCAATATATTCTTTGGAACTAAAGGTGACCCACTTTTTGTTTTCAATTCCTGCGAGGGCGTCAGGTTTATCAGGGAATTTTTCCTGATATTGATTTAAGAGATCAAAGGTTCTCGTTACGGCATAATTCATAGATACCTTATTTCAGAAACATAAACCGGGTTCTTCATATGAGCTAATGACCCAAGGTAATTATTTCCAATAGTGATATCACTAAAATGCCAGTCGTCGAATTCATAAAATCCTGGTCCCGTGTGCAATTTAAATTTACCGTTTTCAATCAAAAACTCAAGGTTATCCGGTGTTAGTCTCATCCCTTCGCCAATTGCTTTCAGGAAAGCCTCTTTAAGGGTCCATAATTTGAAGAACCTGTTTATAGTTTCGGTGGGAACTTTACCAATATATTCTCTTTCTCTGGGAGTAAAGTTCTTATGAACCAGATCTTCAAAGTCATCCAGGGGTCGAATCTTCTCAAGGTCTATTCCAATCTCTCCATGCCGTGAAATACCGATAATCACATAATCTCCTGAGTTAGAAATATTGTATAAAAGAGATGTGTCATTTAACAGGTATGGCTTCCCCTTTCTGTGTTTTGCAAATTTAACTTCACTGCCGTCTATATCGAGATAAAAAGCAACTACCAGCCGTAGAAATCCCTGGCTTGCGGTATAAGCAATCTGGTCTTTCTCAAAACTAAAAAAGGAAACATTCTTTTTCTCCTGTTCAGAAAGCAGGGTTTCGAGGTAATTAATTCTCTCGCTACCGGGATCCAGCTTGCAGGCATAAAGATGAACTTCTCCCTGTCCAATCGCTGAATTAAACTTCCGGAGCAGTTCAAAAGGGGAGGTGATGACTTCTTTTACAGATTTCATCAGTCTACGCAATTACATTGTCCACTAATTCGTGGCTAAGGAACTCCAATAATTCCTCTTTATTGTCCCGGCAAAAAAGATGGCTCCCATTGATTTTCTTGAATGTAAATTCAGAAGAAGTATGTTTTGACCAGGCTTTTATCTGGTCTTCGGTAAATACGGTATCTTTTGTACCGGCGACTCCAACCAGTGGACAAGGCAGCGGCTCATCCTCATAGTATTTATACTTCTTTCCTAAAAGGATATCCGCTCTGAGTGAAGGAAGCATTTCACCAAACACTTCCTTATTATCAATTACAGAATCTGGAATTTCCAATGAGCGCAAATGATTCTTTATGTTAGGAATATTTTTCTCCTTATAAACTTCATCCTCTTTAATTGCATTCAGAAATTTGAATGGGCTGCTCAGGTGAGGAGCCCGCCATCCGCCAACAATGAATTTGACGGGATTTACATCATTGGTTTTTCGCAAATGCCGGGCTAACTCAAGGGCAATACCAGCTCCGGAACTGTGACTGTAAAAAGCTATAGGCGCTGTAAGTAACGGTTCTATGACTTCTGCCAGTTTTTTCACCAGGGCAAACACGTCATCATAAGCTTTTTCATCACCTCGTTCTTCACGGCCGGGAAACTGAATGGCGCAGACTTCAATATCTTCCGGTAGAAACTCGTGCCAGCTTGAGAAAATTGAAGCGCCTCCTGCAAAATATGGCAGGCAGAATAACCGGAGTCTTGGGTTTTCAACCCGCTTGGTTCTAATTATCCATTTATCCAATTCGGTCCGTTCTTCCAATAGTCCATTACTGGAGCCGGTCTGGCCTGTCAATTCATCCAGAATTTGAGCGGTCATTTCTTCCATTGTTGGCCCACGCATAATTCGCATCATGGAATAATCTACGGCAATGTTACTTTGGATCCAGTTTCGAATTTGATTCGCCATCAGAGAATCAAGACCATATTTGGTAACAGGTTGAGAAGTCTCTACTTTATCTGCTGTGGTTCCTATTACTCTCGCGAATGTGTCTTTAAGCGCGGTTAGCAATATCTCCGGTTTTTCTTCGCTACTTGATTCAAGCAAAGTTGCTTTGAGTGCACAATCACCCTGACCAACTCCGCCAGCGCCGCCTAACTCTTTCTCTTTTACAAGATGGGCGAACCTGCTTGATGTAGCTGAATGGGGATAAAAGTTTCCAATCATTTCCCAATCCGAGTCGGTAGCAACGCGTTGTATGGGGTTATTCAGAAGCATTTGTTCTAATATTCCCAAAGCTTGATCGAGCGTGAAGGCTTTCCAGCCTTGTTTATACAGCAAACCTCCAACTTTACCACTGCGCGCAACAAAACCTACGTCACCAATAACTCCCCAATTTACAGTTGTTGCAGGCAGACCCAAAGAACGTCTGTATGATGAAAAATTATCGAGGAAACTGTTTCCACCGACGTAACTCACCTGCCCAGGGTTTCCATAGATCGCGGATATGGAAGAATAGGAAATAAAATGGTCAAGTTTTAATGCCTTGCTGGCGTTGTGTAAATGCCAGCATCCTATAGCTTTAGGCTTAAACACTTTCAAGTATCGCAGATGATCAATCTCGGGTATTCCGCCGTCGTCCAGAACCATTGCCGCATGTTGAATTCCCTTTAACGGGGGCATTTCCTTTTTAATTTCCGCAAAAATTCTATCAACGTCCTTTTTATTGGAGACATCACCTTTGGCAATCATTACTTTCACACCTCGCTTCTTCATCCTGGCTACAATTTCCTTTTCAGAATTGGTTTTGGGTCCACTGCGGCTCATAAGAACAAGATGTCGTGCACCTTTGGTCGTCATCCAGTTTGCAACTGAAAGTGCAAATCCGGAAGCGCCCCCGGTTAACAAGTAAGAACCGTTTGCATCAAAGGCTATTTCCCTGGGAGGTGAGATTTGCACTTCACCTTTCATTTCAATAATTATTTTTCCAATGTGTCTTGCGCCGGCCATGTGTTGGAAGGCGTCAGCAAGGTTGTCAATGGAAAAAACTTTTACCGGATGAACCGGGAATTTATTCTTTACGAAATAATCAATTGAATCCTGGAATAATTTGCCACCAAATTTTTCTTTTTGTTTGAATAATCTGTCGACGTCCACGCCAAAATAGGTAAGGTTATTTCCAAATGGCTGCAAACCCAGTTTGCTATTCCGGTAGATATCGGTTTTCCCTATTTCAACAAATCTGCCATAAGGACTCAGGCATTTAACACTTTTATAAATAGCTTCACCGGATAGGGAATTAAGCACAACATCAACTCCCTGGCCTCCGGTTTTCTCCATAATTTCGTCAGCGAAATCAAGCGTACGGGAATTCATTATATTCTCAGATTTCACTCCAATTTTCCGGATATAAGCTTTCTTATCCGGACTGCTTACTGTAGCATAGATTTCAGCTCCGATTGCTTTGGCAATATGAATGGCAGCTATGCCAACACCACCGGCAGCTGCATGGATCAATATTTTTTCACCTTTTTGAAGCCTGCAATGATAAACCAGGGAGAAGTATGCAGTTGTATAGACAACGGGCAAACTTGCGGCTTCAGTCCAGCTAATATTTTTTGGCTTCTTAACTACGTGAGAACCTTTCGGATATGCAAACCCGGCAATACAGGAAGGGGCAGTAGCCATAACAGCATCACCCACTTTTACACTTTTAACCTTTTTTCCTACCGCGCTCACAACACCCGCGCATTCCAATCCAAATGTTCTTCCAAATAATCCGCCTTCAACCGCGGCATCTGACAGGAGCCCCATTGCTATCATGATATCCCTGAAATTCAAAGCAGATGCTTTTACTCTAATCTCCACTTCATCCTCTTCCGGCTTTCTCAGGGAGGTTTGACGCAGGCTGATATTATCAAGGACTCCATATTCTGAAATACCTGCAACATATGGAGTTCCTTCAGCGTTAACGGTTTTCCGTGATAAGTTTGCTATTTTTCTTGTTGATAGCCTTTCGAGGCGGTTTACATATCTTTTTTTTCCACGGAATGCAATTTCATCAACATGCTCATCATTAAATAATTCATCAATAAAAGATTGAATTTCCTCCTCTTTTACTTGTGAACTGAAGTCTACAAGCGAGGTTTTGTAATTTGGGAATTCATTTACTATTACCCGGCTGACTCCCCGAAGTCCTTGCTGAGAAAGATTTATTGTTGTTGGAGAATCTCCCACCACCTGCGTACCTCGTAGTAGTACCCAGATATCCGGATTTTTCTCATAGTTCATTTTGTTAAGCTTTCTCATTATATTCATCATCATCGCTGATGAATCTTCTTCAGCTTTGATGATAGTTGATTCAGATAGCTTATTGTTATCAGCAGAATCTAATCCCCAGGCAAAAATCAAGCCCTGGAAATTGTCTTCATCCGAGATATATTCGATTAGTTTGTCAGCACCTTCCTGATCAAGACTATCGATAGTAAATTCATTTTTAGTACTTTCAGAAAAATCACCACCCCGGTGTATAACTATACAATTCTTATTTAGCTTCTTAAGATGATTCATAATCTTATCAGAAACTCCTTTATCATCTGCAAAGACAAGCCAATTAGCTCTGGCTTTTTTTCCGGGATTTTCTTTCACTAATTTGGAAAGATCAATCCTGGGAGAGCGGGCCACTATAACGCTCTGACATGAGGAATCATTCCTTTCGAAGTCACTGTAAATAGCCACATCGTTAAACTTATTTTTTTCGAGGACCATTTTCCAGCGAGCAGGATCCATCGTTGCATGCGTTGGCCGGATATCGGTATCTTCAAATAACCACCAACCTTCTGTCATGCCGAAAATAAAATCCAGGTAAACGGGAGAATTTGTTACTTCCAGCATCATTAGGACTCCTTCAGAGGCAAGCAGCTTTTTCACATTGCCAAGAGAAATTCCCAGGTTTCTGGTAGCATGAATTACATCGGATGCTATTATCAGGTCATAGGAATTTTGGGTGAATCCTTGTTCAACCGGATCATTCTCGATATCCATAATCTTGTATTGAACAAATGGATAGTTAGAAAATCTTTGCTGCGCCTTTAGCATAAACATATGAGAAAGGTCAGTGAAAATGTATTCCGTACGATCCGCGGGGAGTAGAGGAAGTATTGCCTGAGTCATACCGCCGGTGCCGGCACCTACTTCCAGTATTCTCAGAGTTTGATCTTTAGGAAGCCTGGCTAAAAGTTCTTTGACAACCCTCGCGGCCATTTCATTGTATTTCCTGAAAGCAAATCCTTCCACATAATATTTTACAATTGCATCCCATTTATCTTCAGGGAAGATCAATTCGATGGGGTCAACTGTTCCTTGCAAAACCCCCGTGATGTGTGGGCCACATCTGCCAAGCAGGGTGGATTCATGATGAAACTGTGGATATTTCTTTTGCAGATCATCCATCCAGCTATTCACATCCCGTTCTTTCGGATTCTTGACAATTTCATAATGACCATCCTTTCCTTTTACAATTCCGGCATCTTTCAGAAGATTAAACATGTGATGGAAAAGGCGGAAATGTTGTGGAATAATTTTATAAGTATCAATTAAATATTTAAGGTCCGCTTTTTGTCCGGTTTTGAAGGAAAAACCCAATTCCCTCAGGGATGTGCAGATATATTCGATCGTGAGGGCATATTGTTCCGGCTCATAGTGCTTATAATATTCTCTTTGCTCCGGCCGTGTAACAACTTTTTTTATAGTTTCTTTTACTTTACTCTTAATTTTAGTCGGGGATTGGAAATAATTACCGGGATTCCTAAGCAGTTCCTGATCTGCTCTTGGCTTCATCACCCAATTGTATTCATAAAACCATTTTTCCTGCTCACTGCCGGTTTCTCCTCTTGACCCTTTAAGATATTGTGAAAGGAATCCATGGAATTCGGCAACCAAACTGCCATCGGTGTTGAAAATCCAAAGTTCTCCCAAAGCATACTCATCAGTCCACTCGCGTAATCTACCGTGGACAACCAATTTGAACGAATTTGGCTTTGTATAAAATTTTATTTTGTCGATATGACGAGGTACATATACGCCCATCTTCTTGTTAACATCTTCCCGTTCATTAAAGATTCCAAACACGGTCTGGAAGCAGCTATCAAGAACGCCGGGATGTATATTGAACTGGAGAAATTCAGATCGAATGCTTTCATGCACTTCAATTTCACTTAAAGATTCCCAGTGCCCATCACTTCTCCACAACTTTTTGATGGCGCGGAAACTTGGACCCAGATATAAGCCGCTTTCAAGTAATTCATCATGCATTGCTTTAACCGGAACAGGTATTATTGTTCTTTTACGGACTTCATTCAGGTTAATCGGGATTGATTTGAATTTCTCTCCTGTATGATTCATTTTGCCATTGGAGCACATGGTCCATGGGGCTTCTATACCGCGGGGTTTTGTATAGATATAATAATCGCCCGCGTCGTGGGAAATGTCAATTTGAATTTCAGGTGGCTCACCGGAGTCAGGTAAAAACAAAGCATTTTCGAAATTGATGTCTTCCAGAGAAATAAATTTATCACCAAATGATGCCATTGCAGCTCCCAGCACAAGATCTACATGACCTGCTCCTGGAAATACTATAGGTCCCTGTACTTTGTGATCTTCGATATATGGATAAGATCTCTTATCCAGATTTACATTCCACAGGATATTATGGCTTTCTCTTGGGCTGGAGGTTTTTCTTTCCAGGTGAGGATGATGTTCAATGGTGCCCAACCTTAATCGTTTTCCTTCTTCGGTTTCTAACCAAAAAGATTCCTTCTGCCAGGGGTACCGGGGAAGTTTAACAAAGCCATTATCATTACCGTAAAATAATTTCCAGTCAATCTGGCAACCCCATGTATGCAATGCCGCTACTGAAGAAAGAAAGGTTCTCTTTTCATTCTCATTCCTTCGTAAAGAAGGTACGACTAAAGCTTTAGATTTCTTTTGACTAATCAGATCATTAATGCCAATTGCATGTATAGGGTGGGGGCCAAGTTCAATAAAGGTATCAAATCCGTCATTGATTAGAGATTCAATTGCAGAAGTGAAATAAACCGGCTCCCGAACATTTCGAAACCAATACGTTGGATTAAGATCTTCACCTTTCACTTTTTTACCTTCAACCGTCGAGTAAAATGGAACTTGAGTTGAAGTAGTTTTGAATGAACCAAGGGAGGTAATTAATTCATTTTTCAATGGCTCCATGTGGTGGCTGTGGAAGGGTACATTTACAGCCAGCAGACGTTGAAAAACATCTTTCTTATCGAGGACTTCGGCAATTTCTTCAATAACATCTGTATCTCCTGAAAGCACTACCATTGAAGGTCCGTTTACGGCACCAACTGAAACTCTTCCTTCATTACCATTGATTAATTTTACTGCTTCTTCAAGGGGTAAACCTACAGCAAGCATTCTGCCTTTGTCGGTTGCTTTATGTTGCACGCGGCTTCGGTGAAAAATCAATTTTACAGCTTGCTCAAGAGTTAATGCTCCTGAAGCATAACCGGCTGCAACCTCACCGATGCTATGTCCTACAACCGCTGAGGGGGTGATGCCCAAAGCTTTCCACATTTCATAAAGCGCAATCTGGATTGAGAATATAGCCGGTTGTGCAATGTTTGTTTCGCTTATCCGGGAAGTTTTCTCATCTTTTGTAAGCTCTTCAATAAGAGACCAGCTGGCGTGCTTACCAAGCATCTTATCCAACTTAATTATGGTCTCGCGAAAAAGAGGTTCATTCTCAAAAAGTTGACGGCCCATTCCCCACCATTGTGGCCCTTGCCCTGAGAAAACGAACGCAATTTTGTCTTTTATTTCGAGCGCCTGACCTTCAGCAATTTCAGTAAGGGATTCCCCTGCCAGAAAGATTTTCAGATTCCGGGCAAGTTCCTTCTTTGATTCTGCTACAACGGCGAGCCTGATATCATGGTGCGTGGAGCGAACAGCTGTTGAATAGCATATATCACTAAGACTTGCTTTGTTCTTCTTATCTTTAAGGTAGGCGATAAAGTCTTTTGTCAGAGCAGTTAACGCGTCCTGACTACGTGCGGATATTGTTGCAATTTGTAATCCTGGCTTATCGTTCTTCTGGATATTTTGCCTTATACTTTCCAGAATTACGTGAGCATTTGAACCTCCAAATCCGAATGAGTTTACTCCGCCGTACCTTGGTTTGCCATTATCTTTCCACTTTATTGGTTCTGTGGGAACCTTCAACATCATATCATCAAATGGAATATTTGGATTGCCTTTTTTAAAGTGGATGTTTGGAGGGATCGTTTCATTTTTGAGTGCAAGCGCCATCTTGGCCAGACCAGCAATTCCGGATGCAGGTTCAAGGTGTCCGATGTTTGATTTAACAGAACCGATATAACAAACAGTTTTTCGTTTCCCGCCGATCACTTTTCCTATTGAATTTGTTTCGATCGGATCTCCGACGAAAGTTCCGGTTCCATGGGCTTCCACAAAGGTAACTTCATGCGGGCTAACACCTGCATCTTTATAGGCTTCCACTAAAAGCTCTTGCTGTGCTATCGGATTCGGAACTGAAATTCCTTTGGTCGCTCCGTCCTGATTTATTGCCGTACCTCTAATGACCGCATATATGGGATCGTTATCTGCTTCGGCCTGAACCAGGGGTTTTATAAACACTAAACCTGCTCCTTCACTTCTTATATATCCATCACCGCGATCGTCGAATGAAAAGCAAGTTCCATTTGGAGATAAAAATCCTCCCTTGCTAAAACCCATTTGGGGTTCAGGTTTAAGAATTGAATTCACACCACCTGCAAATGCCCCTTCGGCGTCGCCATCCCAGATTGAGCGGCAAGCCATATGAATCGCATTCAATGACGATGAACAGGCTGTATCAATTGCAAAGCTCGGACCCTTTAAGTTATAGCAATACGAGATTCGATTTGCGGTAATGCACAATGCAGACCCTAAATTCGTGTGGGCCCCTATGTTAACTCTTTCAGAGGGTGAGTTTTGAATGTCACCGTAATCATGAGCGGAGATTCCTATTACTACCGCTATTTTCTTTCCTTCCAAATCGTTTAATCTGATGCCTGCATCCTGCACCGCTTCGTAAGAGACCTCAAGGAGCATACGTTGTTGCGGATCCATGCGACTGGCTTCCATGGGGCTGATTCCGAAAAAGCCAGCATCGAACTTGTCAACATCCCTGACAAAGCCACCGCGATTTACACTTATCTTCCCTGCTCTTCTGAATTCTGGCGCATATAAACCGTCGGCATCCCACCTGTCGGCAGGAATTCTCGTGAGAGCATCTCTTTTCTCTATCAACAGTTTCCAAAAATCATCAGGTGAATTTATATCTCCAGGGAATTTGCAGCCAATTCCAATTATCGCCAAAGGCTCTCTTCTTTTCATATTCTCTTTTTCTTGAGTTTTATTGGTTGTGTGTCTAATTAGTTTTTCCCCACTTTAAACAGGACTGCAATTTTACCCTTGAAATCTCGATTCTTAAAAGGAAATTATCAGTAAATTCTGCTTTAGGGAGTGATTTGGTTGTTTTTTAATGATTATTGTTAAGTGTCCATTTGAATTTGGCTCAACGCATAAAGATGAACTGGCCGTCAAAGTTGTAAATTTAAGTGATCGGCTGCTTTAATGAAAAGAACTATAGGACTCTATTATGTCTTAATTTGAGCAATTTCAATTGCAAAGAGGCCTTCTCAAAGCAGGTTCACTTAGAAACCGTCAATTTGCTATTGAATTATCTAATTTTAAATCTAAATTTCTGTCAGTTAAATCAAAACAAACAAAAATACTATGGATACATCAAAATTCATCAAAGGAACAATTGTTGGTGGAGTAGCATACTTCTTTCTCGGGTTTCTAATTTATGCAGTTCTATTGGAAGACTTCTTTATCAACAATGCGGGAACCGCAATTGGAGTAACTAAAACCGAAATGGAATGGTGGCCACTGGTTTTAGGTAATTTATCACTGGCGGCATTATTTTCCTATATCTTTTTAAAGTGGGCTAACATCACCTCTTTTGGAGACGGATTAAAGGCAGCAGGTATTCTTGGGTTTATGATCGGATTGTCTTTTGATATGGTTATGTATGATACATCCAATATCATGAATCTTACCGCAGCATTTGTAGATGTTATTGCTTTTACGGTAATGACCGCCATCGGTGGAGGAGTAATTGGCGCGGTTCTGGGGATGGGTGCTAAATCAGCCAGCTAACAGTGCAAGCCCACGGTTAGTGGGCTATTTTATCTTTTCCAAAATAATTTTACTGATCTCTTCAGCTCTGTTTACAATCATGAAATGGCCGCCATCTTCAATAGGAATAAAATTCTTTATTTTATTTATGGGAAACATCTTGTCCTTAATCCCGTGGATATGAATTACATCAAGATTTGAAGACGATGTTTTCCAACCATGCAATTGACAAACCGCCCATTTCAGAAACTCTTCATTAGTATCCGTGGTAATGTTCCTAAATAACTTTACTTCCGATCCCTTTTCCAGACCAAAAAGCCACGGTCCCATTTTCATCATGCTTTGCTTCATTTTTTTTGGGCTAATTAATCTAAGAATTCCAAGTCTTTTGGTTATATGAAAGGCTAAACCAACCTCCGCAGAACTTTTTATGCTTGAGATAATAAAAACTTTCCGGGTATCCAGATGCGTTGCCATCTCCTGGGCAATTATCCCACCAAACGATACACCAAGAAGATTCACCGGCTCATAAGGCTTCAGAGCTTCAGAAAGTCTTCCGGCATAATCGGAAATTCGTTCCTTCGGTAATGGCATTAGCCATTCAACCGGTTTCAGTTCGATTCCTGGAAGGTCCAGGAAATCAAAAACACGTGAGTCGGCTCCCAATCCGCTGAGGAGAAACAACTTCATTTTTTGCTTCGATAAACTGTACCTCTGAAAACTGCGATGATTTTTTCCAAATGAAAAATTTCCATTTTGTAAACAGCCGTTTTATGGGTTTGGTGAATTCTCACCGATTTGGCAGTCAACGTATCACCTATAGAAACCTTCGCCAGAAATGATCCATTTACCTCTATGGCGTAAGATGGGTAGTGGTCGGAATTTGACGCTGCAGACAAAGCTGCATCGGCCAGTGAAAACAAAAGACCACCATGTGGAACGCCCATAAAATTCACCATATCTTTGGATAATGATAATGAACAAATTGCATACCCATCGCTCAACTCCTCTAATTCTATACCAAGGAAATTCAAATAAGGATCCGTTTGAATTTTTTTTCTTAAATCATCCATAATAAGATTTAATATATTTCAATTTCGGATATTACCGGGCAGGCTTTTGCATCAACCACTTTTATTCTTAGTTTATTTGTTTGAATACCGGCTAAAGGCAGGATTCTCTTATATCCAATTGTTGTACCCTCTGCAACCTTTTTCCAGTCAGCACCAACCTTTGCTTCTATTGTAAACTTTTTTATTCGCTGTCCAAGTTGAATTGTTTCTTTTATCACAATAAAATTAATTTCAGTCAAATCTTCAAATCCAATTTCGATAGTGGCATTAATCTCCACCTCATCGGTTGACCAAAAGGTATCATAATCTGAGTCAATCAAATTTTCCGGGCGATAATTTTTTGAATTGCCCCTATAGTTACTTGATGTAATATGGGATGCTACTATCTTCCGGCTAAATTTTTCATCCAAAAGTTCTTTCAAGCCCCTCAGCGACCGAATGTCTTCTTTGGCTATCCTACCGTGTTTGTCAGGTGGCACATTAAGAAGAAGATTTGAACCCCGGCCTACGGATGTCAAATAAATAGCAAATAGTTCTTCAGGAGTTTTCACCTTAGTGTCTTCCGATTCGTGATAAAACCACCCGGGCCTGATGGATACATCCACTTCCGCAGGAATCCAGTTGATACCTTCTTCAGACCCTGTGTTAAGTAATTCTGTAATTCCAGGTTTGCCTGCATAAAGAGTATCCGCGGAAATTGTATTCCAGTTTGTTTGACCTGCAATGCCACGTTCATTGCCTACCCAACGAATATCCGGACCGGCATCACTGAAGAAAAGTATCTTTGGTTCCATTTCCTGAACCATTTTGATTGTACCAGGCCAATTATAGTAAGTGGCCCGGTCAATTCTTCTAACTTCATTGCTTCCACCGTAAAATCCGTCACCCCCATTTGCGCCATCAAACCACATCTCGAAAACTGGACCGTAGTTAGTAAATATTTCTTTCAATTGATTCCGGTAATAATCAATGTACTCCGGGTGTCCATATCGAGAGTGGTTTCTATCCCAGGGGCTTAGGTAAATTCCAAACTTTAAACCCACCTTTTTGCAAGCATCGGATAATTCTTTAAGAATATCTCCCCGGCCATTTTTATAAAGGCTATTTTTAATGGAATGCTCTGTAAAAGCACTTGGCCAGAGACAAAACCCGTCATGGTGCTTTGCTGTAATAATAACCGCCTTCATTCCCACTTCTTTGAAAACATCAACCCATTGCTTTACATCAAGGGAGTCAGGATTAAATAACTTTGGATTCTCATCACCAAATCCCCACTCTTTGTCAGTAAATGTGTTTATCGAACAATGAATGAAAGCATAGAATTCGAGGTTGTGCCAGGTAAATTGTTCAGGACTAGGAATGGGAAAGACAGGAGCTGGAGCTGAAATCTTTCGAGGAGTGCAGGAAATCCAAAGCAAAAATGGAATACAGACAATTATCTTCATAGCATTTCTCAACTTTAATAGGCGCTTGAGGTTATAATGCCCGGATTTTTTTCCTTTATTTGTCATTCATTATTATTGAAAACATTTCCGAAGATAAAACCTTTAAATTAAACATCATGGTAAAATTTGTAACACGGTTTACCCTTTGTCTTATAGCGGTATTTTTGTACCAGCAGGCTGAGTCAAATATTTTTCTTGAGCAGGATACCGTAAAATCGGACAGCACCAAAAAAGAAAAGAAAGAGAAAAAAGATCTCCCGCTTGAAGTTGGGCGACATATCAAATTTAATACCCGGGAAGGTTCCTGGATTTCTGTTGATATTAGTCCGGATGGCAGCACAATAGTTTTTGATTTATTGGGTGATTTGTATACTATGCCGGCAGCTGGTGGTAAGGCAACCAGAATTTCATCCGGCCTGGCTTTTGATTCGCATCCCAGATATAGCCCTGACGGTAAAAAAATAGTCTTCATTTCCGACAGGAGTGGGGCGGAAAATGTTTGGATAGCAAAACTTGAACCTGATACCATTAAATTTGAAGCCATCAGTGAAGGGAAAAACAATTCTTACCAGAGTGCCGACTTTTCTCCTGATAGCAAATATATAGTTGCATCCAAAGGAGGAGCACTTTTGGGAGTTCCAAAATTGTGGCTTTTTCATGTTGATGGTGGATCAGGGACTGGCTTGATTGAAGGACCAACTAATCTAAAAACAGTGGAACCTGCCTTCAGTCCGGATGGAAGATTTATATACTATTCCAGAAGATTTGGATCATGGAACTATAATGCACAATTTCCCCAGTACCAGATTGCTATTTATGATCGGGAAACGGGAGAGTCTGAAACCATAACATCAAGATATGGTTCAGGATTCAGGCCAACACCAAGTCCAGATGGTAAATGGCTCGCATATGGAACCAGACATGATGATAAAACCGGATTGATTATCAGAAATCTGGCAACTGGTGATGAGAAGTGGTTAGCCTATCCTGTTCAGAGGGATGATCAGGAATCTATCGCCACCATGGATGTTTTACCAGGAATGTCGTTCACAAATGATAATCAGTTTCTAATTTGTTCCTATGGAGGCAAATTGTTTAAGATTCCGGTTAATGGAGGGAGTGCAGTTATTATTCCTATGGATATTGATGTTGACTTGGAATTGGGTCCTGAGCTGGACTTTAAATACCCGATTTCCGATAGTACTGAATTTATCGCCCGGCAAATTCGTGATCCTGCTGTTTCGCCTGATGGAAAAAAAGCGGCATTTACTGTACTTGATAAAATCTATGTGATGGACTATCCTGATGGAAAGCCTGTCAAACTCACAAACTCAAACGATGTTGAAGCAATGCCTGCCTGGTCTCCGGATTCAAAATGGATTGCTTATGTCACATGGTCTAATGAAGGTGGACATATCTATAAAGTAACTGTTTCAGGGAAGCCATCTCCGGTTAGATTGACTCAGACTGCAGCGCTATACTCAACTCCAGCCTGGGCAGAAAATAACAGGATCGTATATGTACGCGGCGCAGCACAGATTTATAAGGAATCTGTAGATCCATTTAATTCAGGCACAAGTGTTGATTTGGGTTGGGTTTCAGCGAATGGGGGTCCTGAGAGATTTATCACAAAAACACGAGGAAGATTAACACCACATTTTGTGAAGGGCCAGGATAGGATTTATTTATATCAGGGGGGAACTAATGGTAAGGGATTGGTTTCCATAAGATGGGATGGAACTGATGAGAAGGCACATTTAAAAGTTACGGGTATTACGACTTTCGGAGCCCAGAACCCAAGCACGGCTGATTTAATTATGATGGCCCCGGAAGGGGACCAGGCAATGGCACAGGTGAATAATGATGTCTATGTTGTTACAGTACCCTATGTTGGAGGGGAAACTCCCAAAGTTTCAGTATCAGATCCGGACAAGGCGCAATTTCCCTCCAGGAAAGTTACTGATATTGGGGGGGAGTTTCCAACCTGGGGAAGTGATGGAAAGAAAGTTTATTTTTCTCTGGGCAACGCGTTTTTTAAATATGATATAACTGCTGCAAAGGTTTATGAGGATAGTGTTGAATTGGCTGAAGAGCAGAAAAAATTAGAAGAAGAGAAAAAGGAAGCTGAGAAAGAAAGTAAAGATGAGGAGAAAATTGATGAAGATAAAAAGGAGGAAAAGAAAGATGATGAGAAAAAGGAGGAAGGATATAAGCCAGGTGAAATCAGAATAAGAGTTTCTATTCCGAGGGATATTCCAAGGGAACAAATTTTGCTTACTGGGGCCAGACTCATAACGATGAAAGGCGATGAGATTATTGAGCGTGGTGATATTTGGATTGAAAATAATCGGATAAAGGCGATTGGGGCGTCTGGTAGTATTGAAGTGCCTTCCAATGTGACCCGGATGGACATGACCGGAAAGACGATAATTCCAGGTTTTGTAGACACTCACTCGCATATGTGGCCCGAATGGGGAATACACAAAAATCAAATTTGGATATATGCCGCCAACCTGGCTTACGGTGTCACAACAACCAGAGATCCTCAGACCGCGACAACCGATGTTTTAACTTATTCTGACCACGTTACGGCAGGCAATATGATGGGACCAAGAATATTTTCTACCGGGCCTGGCGTTGGCTTTTGGGCAAATAATATCCAGGACCTTGACCACGCAAAAAAAGTTCTCAGAATTTACAGTGATTACTATGATACTAAAACGATCAAAATGTACCTGGTAGGCAACCGCCAGCAAAGGCAATGGGTAATTATGGCAGCGAAAGAGCTTGGATTAAAACCAACCACTGAGGGAGCTTTGGATTTGAAGCTGGATTTCACCCAAATTATCGATGGTTACCCGGGACACGAACATTCATTTCCAATTTATCCCCTTTATAATGATGTAGTTCAGTTTGTTACCCAATCGAGAACCACATACACTCCCACATTATTGGTTTCATATGGAGGGCCATGGGCAGAGAATTATTATTACGCAACGGAGACGGTTCATGACGATCCAAAGCTTTCATATTTCACTCCTCATTCTGAATTAGATAGTAAATCAAGACGACGGGGAAGCTGGTTTATGAAGGAGGACCATGTATTTGAAGATCATGCCAAATTTGTTAAAGATTTGGTAGAGGCTGGGGGTCTTGCAGGTGTTGGAAGCCATGGACAATTACAGGGACTTGGTTACCACTGGGAAATTTGGAGTATGCAATCGGGTGGAACATCCAACCACAATATGTTGAAGGTAGCAACAATTTTGGGTGCTACAGGAATAGGGTTGAACGGAGATATAGGATCTTTGGAAATGGGTAAACTGGCAGATTTGATTGTACTTGATAAGAACCCCCTGGAAGACATTCGAAACACCAACTCCATATTATTTGTGATGAAGAATGGCCGGCTTTATGAAGGAAATACCTTAAACGAAGTATACCCTCTAAAGAAGGATGCCGGAAAGTTTTGGTGGAAACAACCTGAACCGGGAAACATACCGGGAATAAGGTAAATAATCTTTCGTTGATGAAAAAGCCTCCAGAGATTTCCGGGAGTTTTTATATCGCCAGGTAAAATTCTCGTATAACGTAGGCTAGGTAAAGTAGCAATAAGAATATTCCGGCTTTCTTGCCAATAGACCAGTTGTTGATAACTAATAATGCCAGAATTATCAATACGGAAGAAAAAAGCAGAATAACGCTGACAAACAAATCATCCGTCTTTACAGGTAATGGAGTTTTGGAAAAACTAATAATAAGTAACCAGGGAAGCCCCAAACATATAAGAATGTCAAAAATATTGGATCCAACGGCATTGCTTAGCGCCATTCCACCTCTGCCTTGCTTTGCAACTATTACAGAGGACATTAAGTCGGGTACTGAAGTGCCAATTGCCAAAACCGTTAATGCAATTACCACTTTTGGAATATTTAGCATTTCTGAAATTATTACAGCACTTTCAACGAGCACCCAGCTTAGCAGTGCAATTACTATTATTGAAATAAAGAAAACCCCATAATAATATCTGATCGGGGGAAAAAGTTTATCAATTGCATAATCAAACGGCCGGAATACTTTCTCCCAAACTGGTGCCTCTTCTTCTCCCTCTCCCTCTTCTTCCTCCTCAATGGTGTCCAATTCCTCATAGGGAAACAATTTGCGCCACTTGGAAACAGCAAGCAGGTAAAATCCATAAATGAAAATCAGAATGGCTCCTTCGTATAATTCAATTTGAGAATCATAGAAAACAACAATGAGGGTAATTATTGAGATCGAATAAAAGATCAAGTCTCTTAAGACGGGCTGCCAGGCCAAAACGGATTTTCGTACAACGGCAACTGCACCAATAATTCCCAGGATGTTAAAAACCGCCGAACCTACTATGGTGCCAATCCCTATTTCTCCGTGATCTCCTGGCTTTACCAAAGCAATGATGGCCACAAAAAGTTCAGGAGCACTCGATCCTATTGCCATCAAAGTTGCCCCTGCCATGTCATGTGACATGTTGAATCTGTGAGCTATCTTATCGAGGGATTCAATGAAGTATTTATCACTTACCTGGGCGAGTAAATAAAAAGACACCACTAAGGCTACAATACTCCCTAAAAGAAGCATAGGCGACGGTTGATAGGATTATTGGATAATTTACAGTTGAGTCTAAATTAAAGCTTTTCGATTAACTTCAAAAGATAATTGTTTTTACCTTTCCTCTACATAAAATCTGATAAAATCTTCATGTCTGTAAAAAGAATAAGGCCGGGAAAATCCTTGATTATCCGGCCTTATAGAGTAGAATTACCTGAGTTTTACTGCGAGTGTAAAGGTATAGGCAAGGAGTCTGGATTAGTTGTAATTTGATCCCATTATCAGGTAATATTGTACCATTTCACCCATATTTTGAAAAGTTATATACCGATATTATCACTATTGAGCCTCGGGTTATTGTGTTGCTCAAACCCGGCTGAACGTGCTCAGGACTTGTTAAAAGTTGGCAATGAGCACCTTAGCAGGGGTGAATTGGCCAAAGCGGAAGATTATTATAACCAGGCCATTACTGAATTTCCAGAATTCCCCCATGCGTTGAATAATCTTGGGATTATCAGGTTCAAACAGCAGAGATATTACCTGGCCCTGGAACTTTATGACAAGGCGATTGCTCTTAAACCTGATTTTCCTGACGCCTATCTGAACCGATCGGCGGCTCTCTACGAAATAGGGCTATTTGAATCGTCATTACGGGATATTGAAATTGTTGAAGAAATAACTCCCGACACTTTTCATATTAACTTCAGAAAGGGTTTGATTTATACCCAGTTAAAGAAGTACGACTCCGCTATAAATTACTTTAGCTTGGCAATAACCTACCGGTCAGACAATCCGGAGTTATGGACAAACAGGGGAACAGTTTACTATTATAAGAATCAACTCAACCGGGCAATTTCCGATTTAACCAAAGCTCTGAATCTGGACACAACTTTTTCACCTGCATTAAATTCCATCGCTTTGGTTTACTTACGAAAAGGGAATCTGGATAGTGCAGAAATAAATATAAAAAGAGCCTTAATGCTGCAACCTAAAGATTCATATTACCTCAATAACTATGGACTTATTGTATTCAGGAAAGGAGACATAAATAGTGCGCTTAAGCTGATAAATCAAAGCATTGTAATTAATCCGGATAATGGTTGGGCTTATCGAAATAAAGCATTGGTCTATCTGGAACAAAAGGATTATAATAGAGCATTACAACTTTTTTATGAAGCTTCCATTAGGGGAGGGAGTGTGGAATCCCTTTTTTCCTTTTGGGCAGACGCGTTCTACCGGTCCGGAGATTTGAAATCAGCTTGTAAAAAATTGGATGAGGCGCGGGAACGAAATGAAGACTTTGCATTCCTGGCGTGGCAGTCCGAATGCATTAACTAACCAATTGTCCGCTTAACAATTCATTAACCGCTTCTCTTATTTTTCTGGTTTTAGATTCCTTAATCATAACCGATGGTTTTTCCAGATCATCTTCACAATTGCCCGAATTCCTGATTATCCAATCTA
>DASWHX010000057.1:0-19346 GCA_036397995.1 Cyclobacteriaceae bacterium | reverse complement strand
TGTAATCAGTATATTCCCCGGGTTGAAGTATTTCATTATTAGTTTCATTACCTACCTGAACAAATTCAGGAAGCAGGTTAGCATTACCCAAAACTCTTAACGTAGATGAAATGAAATTGTAAACAGAATCTCCCAGGATTTCCATGTCGTCAATTTCGCTCCATGCTTTGGGAATTATTTGTTTGGCTGGATCCGCCCAGGTATCCGATAAGTGATAATCCAGCAGCACCGCCATTCCCTGTGCCTTTGATCTTAAAATGGTTAAATAGACATCACCAAAATCAGAGTATTGCGTCCAGTCAGGGTTATTCCAAAACCTTACCCGAACTAAGCTTGCTCCTTTGCCGGCAAACAAAGCATAGGGATCAACTTCATTACCATTTTCCCGGTAAACTCCACCACAGTCAAGCATCTCATTAACGTAGGAAAGGTCTGCACCCAGATAATACTCCTCCGGTATTTCCGGTTTGAATTCAATTGGCATATCCTGGTTGCCACAGGTTAGAAAAAGAATACCAGCAGTTAAAAATAGGAGCGTAATTCCTGTCAATTTCATTTATATAAGATTTAATAGTATTGCCATTAGCCAGCCAAACAGTAGAATTAATACAAGGCTGATATAGGTAAGTCTAAGAGAAATTCGCTTTTTCACGGTTGTGGTTAAAATTACAATTTTGAAGAAAAGATGTGGTGTTTCTTTATGGCTAAAATGGGGGCTGAATTCGTTTAGAATATATCAATTTAGATTCACCTTAATATATTCGGAAGGTGTCATACCAAACTTACTCTTAAAGATTTGGGTGAAATACTTTCTATCTGAAAACCCAACTTTATGGCATGCATCTACAATACTGAATTGATATTTTGCCATCAACTGGGCCGCTCGCTTCAGCTTGAAGTCCCTGATAAATTCAATCAAAGATAATCCCGTAAGAGCTTTTACTTTCTTGTAAACCACCGAATGACTCATTGCCAGTTCCCGGCAAATAAATTCTGCTTTCAACTCCTGGCTATCAATGTTCTGTTCTATTATCTTCATCATATCTTCAAGAAATTGCTGGTCAGGAGTGCTAATAGCCAACTCTTTTGGTTCAGTGATGAACTCATTCTGCAGCTTCATCTTTATTAATTCCCGGTTACGGATAATACTACGGATCCTTGTTCGCAACAATGACTCACTGAAAGGTTTGGTGATATACTCATCGGCACCGGTTTCATAACCTTCCTTCTTATAAATCAAGGAGGTTCGGGCTGTAAGAATAATCACCGGGATATGACTGGTTTTCCTGTTTGATTTTATCTTGCTGGTGAATGTAATGCCATCCATTTCAGGCATCACAACATCACAAATTATTAAATCAGGCATTTCGGAATGCAAAGCATCAAGGGCTTCAATTCCATTGGCTGCTTCCATTACCGTGAAGTCTGTTTGCAGAATTTCGACAATATATTTTCTCACCTCGTGATTATCCTCCACAACAAGAACCCTTTTACCGGCAAACAATTCTTCGTCTTTAATCCTGATATCAGCCGGTTGAATTTCTGATTCTTCCAAATAAAAGTTTGATATATCTTCGCTGTTTGATTTCTCAATCAACTCGGCAGGGCTAAAATGATCGTTTCCAAACATTAACTTCACTGTAAAGGTGGTCACGCGTTTTCCACTTTCAACAAGTAATTCGCCAGAGTGCAAGTGAACGATTTCCTTTGCAATGGCAAGACCTAATCCGGTTCCGGTTTTTTTTGATGAAAGTGTATTATCACTCTGGTAAAACCTCTTGAACACATCGCGAAGTTCCTCGGATGGAATTGGAAATCCGGTATTTAGAATCCGGATAAAAATATTCTCATCATCCCGCTCAACTTTTAATCTGATTTCTCCATTCTTATTTGCATATTTAAACGCGTTATGCAATAAATTGAATAAAACTTTCTCCATCTGATCTTTGTCATACCAGGCTTCAATCCTTTCAGCGTCAGCCTGGAATTGAAAGTCAATTTTCTTTTGTAGTGCAATATCATTGAACGATAATGATACTTCCCGCGCAAATTTCACCAGGTTACCCTGGCTTATTTTAAGGTGAAATCCGGCGGTTTCCAGTTTCCGGAAATCAAGCAACTCGGTAAGCAGCTGAGAAAGACGGTTGCCATTCCTCCTTAGACTGACCAACGCTTTCTTCTGGAGGTTTTCCAGTACGCCTTTTTCTTCCATCCTGTTTATTGCTCCTAGCATTAGGGTAATAGGAGTCCGAATCTCATGGGAAATGTTGGTGAAAAACCGCATTTTGATGTCATGAAGTTCCGCCTCTTTCTCCCTTGAAATTTTCTCCAACTTCAAACTGTGTTTCATTTTTTCCCACTTCACTGCATAATGTCTGAACCCATACAAAAGAATCAGGAACAAAATAAAGTAAGTCGCTATTGCCCACCATTCTTTCCACCACGGGTTCAAAATTTCAATATCAATGCTTGCAAAATTTCGGTAAGATTTTGGCATATTTGCTCCGCCTACCATTAGCGTATAATTACCAGGCATAAGATTTGTCAGGGTAATTGACCTCTGGTTACCAAGATTTACCCAATCGCTGGTAATACCTTCCAGGAAATACGAGTATTCAAACTGATTCGAAAAGGGATAATTAAGTGCTGCAAATTCAAAAGTAATTGCATTTTGATTATGAGATAAAACTATTCTATCCTGAAACAGTATTTGGCTTTCAATTACCCCTTCTGTTGCTTGAATTTGTTTATCGAAAATCCTTAATTCTGTAAAGACAATCTCAGGGTTTTGATTTCCGGCAGCTAACCTGTCCGGATTAAATGAAATCGCCCCTTTGGTATTCCCAAAAAATAATTGTCCATTCTTGGCCGCGAAGGAAGAATTGATATGATATTCACCTTTCAGTAAAGGATACGAGTTGATTTCATTGCCATTAATATTCAAACTGGAAATGCCATTCTTTGTGCTCATCCAAACCCTTCCGTTTTGATCTTCCAATAGCGCCGTTATAGTGTTATCAGCAATCCCTTCTTTTGTAGTAAACCTGGTGAAATCTTTGGAATTCTGATTCCACTTTATCAAACCATCTCCCCAGGCTCCAAGCCACAAATCATTATTAGAGTCTTTCAGCAAAGTGAGCATATTGTTGCCATTCAATTGGGCCTCATCTTTTATATGGATCCTGATCTTCTCAAAAGTTTCCGTGACAGGATCAAATAAGTTTAGCCCACCTCCAAATGTGGCCACCCACACTTTACCATCATCCGCGGCCAAAAGTGAAATAACGTTATCACTGCCAATTGATCCGGGTTCAGATTGGCTATTTTTATTGGATGTAAAGGTTTTTTCCAGCGAATTAAACAAATCGAGACCACCGCCCCAGGTAGCCACCAGGTATTTATTATTACTCAATTGAAGTATGTCCCTTACATCGTTGTGACTTATTGAAAATTTATTTTCCGCATCATGTTTAAATTGCTCAACCTCTCCATTGTTGAGGTGAATCAATCCATTCTTAAAGGTGCCAATCCAAAGGGATCCGTCTTTGTCCTTTTCAATGAATTGAATATAATAATGATCAAAGTTTCCATTAATCGCGTTCCCTTTGGAAATCAGGTCATAGGTACTCAGGCCAGATCCATCTGTGCCGAAATATAACTTCCAATCATCAGCATAAATACTTAAGATGCCTTTTTGACTCTCTCCTTTAAAGTCACTCCAATAAAAATTCAGATTTTCGGATTCGTTGCCCAAAACATTTAGTCCGTTCCAGGCAGTGCCTATCCAAATATTCCGGGAATTATCTTCAAAAACCGTATACAGCGCGTTACTATTCAGGGTGTTGGGATTGCCGGTTTTATTAATGAATTGTTTGATCACTTTTTTGCCATCCTGGAAAGTAACTTTCAATAAACCTTCTCCATCAGTTGCCACCCAAAGAGTATTCCCACTACCGTGGTAGACAGACCTCACAATAGGAATCCTATTAAAAGGTTCGGGAAGAAAACTTGAAATGAAATTTTTTTCAATATCATACTCAATCAAACCGGTTCCACTTGTGGCTATTAGAAGTTTGCCCGGTTCAAGGGAATTTATTTGATGAATAAATTTCAGTTCAAGAGATCGATTTCCGATGGGATGCTTTATCTCTAACTTACCCGATTGTTTATTTAACAGACTGAGACCCCCACCAAACGTTCCAACCCACAAATTTTCACTTTCATCCTCAAAAATTGCCATCACCCGGTTACTGAAGAGTGAATTCCTTTCGCTGTATTTGAATTTCTCAAAAGATGAATCAGCCTCCATGAACTTATTCAAACCATGCTCTGTACCAATCCAAACATTCCCTTCCCGATCCTGTTCAATTACCTGGACATCACTTGAAGAAATCGACTTTGGGTTACCCTGATCAAATTGAAAAGTATAGAATTCATCTTTAGCCTGATCATAAATGCTAAGCCCACCACCAATTGTACTTACCCACATCCGTTGTTTATCATCAATAAAAATATTGCTGATGTCATTTGCACCCAGACCGGAGTTGTACGTATCATATATCCTGAATTTTAATCCATCATACCGGTCGATTCCATTTTTGGTTCCAATCCAAATAAATCCTTTAGCATCCTGAACGATTTTGGTTACCGAACCATTAGAAAGCCCGTTTGTCTGATCTATAGAATTAAAAAGTACCGAGCTCTGAGCCATAATTTCATTACAAATGCCTGAAATAAGGATTGAAAGGAACGCAAGTCTCAGAATCATGGAAATGGGAATTTATTACCCATAATTTACGTGATAAAACACTTTTTTAAAACTTATCTTTATATGAATGGCTCTTCTAAAAAGACTATTTTCCGGATATTTATGAAGGTATAACATCAAATCATTAATGCTGAATAATTATTATGAAGAAATTCATTTCAATATTATGTCTATTTATTTCGACAGGGACTTTCTCACAAGTTACACGTGTTGAGCCGCCAAATTGGTGGGTAGGAATGAAAGATGAAAGCGTTGAATTGTTGCTCTATGGTAAAGAAATAAGTGACCTTACTGCGGAGGTTGAATACAAAGGGGTAAAAATAACGAAAGTAACGCCGGCAGAAAGCAAGAATTATCTTTTCCTGGAACTTTCCATTGCAGAAAATACGCAAGCCGGTGAAGTTTCTATAAAACTAAACAGCGGGAGAAGGACAGTTCATACATTCCAATACCAGATGCAAAACCGCAATCAAAATCCTGCTTCTCTTACCGGATTTAATTCTTCTGATGTGATATACCTTATCACTCCGGACCGTTTTTCGAACGGCAATCCTGATAATGATATTGTAAAAGGGATGAGGGAAACTTCCCTTAACCGGCAGGAAGACTATGCAAGACATGGAGGTGACCTCCGCGGTATCATCGATCATCTTGACTATCTGGATGAAATGGGATTTACTGCAATATGGTCAAGCCCGGTTCTGGAGAACAATATGAAACAGCAGTCTTACCATGGATATGCCATCACCGATTTCTACAAAGTTGATCCAAGATTCGGCACTTTGGATGAATATAAAGAGCTTGCCACCAAAGCAAAAGCCCGCGGAATTAAATTAATTTTTGATGGAGTTGTAAATCACTCCGGTTCCGGTTACTGGTGGATGGAAGATTTGCCATTTTCTGATTGGATTAATTATCAGGACTCCATGCGTGTGACCAATCACAGAAGAACCGTCAACGAAGATCTTTATGCGGCCCAGGTAGACAGGGAGCTTATGACAAGGGGCTGGTTTGTTCCTTCAATGCCGGATTTAAACCAGACTAACCCGCACATGGCTAAATATCTTATTCAAAATAGCATTTGGTGGATCGAAACTTTGGGACTGGGTGGGATCCGGCAAGACACATATCCCTATTCAGATCAATCGTTTCTTCGTGACTGGACATGCTCCATAATGAATGAATATCCAAACTTTAGTATTGTAGGTGAAGAATGGTCAACAAATCCGCTGATTGTTGCCTATTGGCAGCAAGGCTCAGCAATAAAGGGCCGGGTACAGGGTTGTTTGAATAGCACCATGGATTTCCCGATGCAATCGAACCTTGTTCAGGCATTGAATGAAAAAGAAAGCTGGGGAAATGGGCTGGTAAAACTATACGATGGATTGGCCAATGATTTCATTTATGCGAATCCTCAGGACTTGTTGGTTTTCGGAGACAATCATGATATGGATCGTATTTTTACCCAGCTTAATGAAGATGTTGAACTCACCAAAATGGCATTGACTTATTTACTAACCGTCCGGGGAATTCCCCAAATTTACTATGGTACGGAAATTCTGATGCAGAATTCAGCCAAGCGTGGTGATCACGGTTTGATTCGATCTGATTTCCCGGGAGGATGGCCTGGAGATGATATTAATGGTTTCACTGCGACAGGGCTGAATGATCACCAGAAGAATACACAGGAGTATCTCAAAGCTTTGCTCAATTGGAGAAAAGACAAGAAGGTAATACAAACTGGCAAAACCCTTCATTTTGCACCAAGTGATGGCGTATATGTCTATTTCAGATACAACGAGTCAGATATTGTGATGGTAATTTTGAATAAGGGACAAGCGTCCAGACTGAATTTGCTGCGATTCACTGAGATATTGGGAGATAAAAAGAATGCAATAAACCCATTCACAGGCATATATACAGACATATCCGGTTCCATTCAAATTCCCGCAAAATCAACCCTGATATTGGAGATAAAATAATCCGCTCGGATGCTCCTGATAGCAATTATTTGAGATCAAAAGCAAATCTAAAATACCCCTTCAATTAGATGAAATCACAGCCTTCCAGGGCTACTGTTTATTTGAATTTCCAGGCTCACTGCTATTATTTTGACCTTAAAACAACTCCATTATGTTTTGCAATGTCAGAAGGTTATTCATACTATTTTTTCTTGCTATTTCCATCCCAACTTTCGCCAACAATCCGGAGAAAAGGGAGCGCTACCTGATGGATTTTAACTGGAAATTCATTCAACAGGATATTGATGGTGCCCAGAATCCGGGGTTTAATGACGGCGACTGGCGAACCCTGGATTTACCCCACGACTGGAGCGTTGAAGGTGAATTTAACAGAGATGCTCCCGGAGGCGGCAGAGTTGCTTACCTCCCAACCGGAATTGGCTGGTACCGAAAGAGTTTTGATCTGCCTGTCAGTGCCGCCGGCAACTATGTCTGGATTGAATTCGACGGCGTGTATATGAATAGTACGGTTTGGATCAATGGAAAAGAATTAGGAATGCGTCCTTTTGGATACATTGGATTTGCATACGATCTGACACCCCACTTGCGCCCAGGTAAAAATACGATTGCGGTTCGTGTAGATAATTCGAAACAACCCAATTCGCGATGGTATTCCGGGTCAGGTATTTACCGCCACGTCTGGCTTAACATCACAGATAACCTGCGCATTGACTTCCTGGGTACTCATATTATTACTTCAAATATTACTGATGATAAGGCTGATATAATTATTAATACTCGTCTGGTTAATAATCATTCTTCCCGTAAAAGCGGAATTCTAAGAACAGTAATTATAGATCAAACCGGCAAAGAAGTTAAAAGATTTGATCTCGGTTATTCTGTAAATTCAGGGCAGTCCACCATGGTAAAAAATAAAAACACCGTTCCATCTCCTAAACTCTGGGGACTGAAAAATCCACACTTGTATACCTTGCATCAAATGGTTATGGAAGGAAATAGGATTGTTGATGATCAGGTTACTGTTTTCGGGATCAGGAAAATAGAGTATGATTCAAAAAGAGGATTTCTGTTGAACGGAGAGCAAACAAAAATGAAGGGAGTTAATCTTCATCATGATGGCGGGGCAGTTGGTGCCGCGGTCCCAGAAAGAGTTTGGGAACGAAGACTAATAAAAATGAAAGAGATGGGAGTCAATGCAATACGCACCGCGCATAATCCTCCCGCACCTGAATTCCTTGACCTTTGTGATAAACTTGGCTTCCTGGTAATGGATGAACCTTTTGACGAATGGACACACGGAAAAGTTGAGTTTGGGTATAACAAATACTATAAAGAGTGGTCTCAACGCGACCTAATAGATTTTATACGAAGAGACAGAAATCATCCCTCAGTTGTAATGTGGAGTGCAGGAAATGAAATTGGTGAACAAAGTGTTGATGGTGGCGAAGAAATCCTGAAGCCATTGATTGAAACATTTCACAGGGAAGACCCAACGCGGCCCGTAACAACGGGAAACGATCATATTGCCGCGGATGGCCGCACAGCAAAATTACCATTTCTGAATATGCTGGATATCGTGGGCTACAATTATATGGATCGCTGGCATGAGCGCCGGGAAATTTATAACAGCGAGGATAAAATTAATAACCCAAATTGGAAAATGGTGGGCACGGAAAGCGCATCTGTCAGAAATATCCGTAGTGAATACAAAGTGACAGATGATATTGAAGCCACCACTTACCATTATACCTCCGGGATGATCCGGGCAGCAGAATTATGGAAATTTGTCTCAATGCATGATTACGTTATTGGCGATTTTATGTGGACAGGTATTGATTACCTGGGCGAAGCCAGATGGCCTGACAAAAATGCAAGCTCCGGTGAACTTGACTTAGCGGGGTTTGAAAAAGATGGGTTTTACTTCTACCAGAGCCAATGGACTGAAGATCCCGTATTACACGTATTTCCACACTGGAACTGGAAAGGCAAGGAAGGCCGGTTCCTGCAGGTAGTGGCATATACAAACTGTGACAGTGTTTTGTTATACCTGAATGACAAACTCATTGGTACCAGGGTTTTGGAATTTCCAAGACAAGGAACCTCCGGTGGTTGGAACCGGTATGAAAGACCTTACCTGAGAACTACTACTGCCGACCTTCATGCTTCCTGGGATGTTCCCTATGAACCCGGCACTTTACGCGCAGTTGGAAAAAGGGCGGGCAAGCTGGTTTCTATTTACGAGATCAAAACTACCGGGGAGCCTGCCGCTATCCGGTTATCCGCTGATCGTCAACTGATAAAATCTGATAAACGCGATGTCGTTCATGTTAAGGTTGAAATTGTCGATGAAAACGGATTGGTAGTTCCAACCGCATCCAATGAGATTGAATTTTCAGTGGATGGTGTCGGCAAACTTATTGCCGTTGATAATGGCGACCCATCCGACCATGATTCATTCCAGCATAATAAACGCAAGGCATTTAACGGTCTTGCTCTTGCCATTATTCAATCTTCAGATGAATCAGGAACGATTAGGATTAAAGCAACCTCTCCGGGGCTAAAAGATTCCAATATGGAAGTGAAAACCGACAATTCAATTCAGGCATGCTTTAATTATACCAAAGCAATTAAATAACAATCTTGTGAAAAATAGAAACCTGGTAATGATTTTTGTAATCGTATTTTTACTTAGTAGTTTTTCTTTAATGGCTCAAAAACCAGATAAAAAAGGAAATGTCTATGTTGATAATAGTGGGGTTATGCGATGGGAAAATACCAGGGAAGAAGTAAAAGGCTTTGGAATCAATTATACCGTGCCTTTTGCTCATGCCTACAGATCTGCGGGTAAACTCAATGTTGACAGAGAAAAGGCAATTGACGATGATGTGTACCATTTTGCAAGGCTCGGATTTGATTTATACCGAATTCATGTTTGGGATACTGAAATTAGCGATACCCTCGGCAACCTTTTGGATAATGAACACCTTAAATTGTTTGACTATCTCTTGTTTAAATTAAATGAACGAGGGATTAACTACGTAATAACACCCATCGCTTTTTGGGGAAATGGCTGGCCGGAGCCCGATGAGAAAACTCCCGGATTTGCGTACAAATATGGAAAGGGCGATTGTCTTACCAACGCGGATGCCATAAAAGCCCAGGAGAATTATCTTAATCAGTTTTTGAATCATATTAATTCATACACAGGAGTGGCGTATAAAGAGGAACCTAACATGATTGCATTTGAAGTTAGCAACGAACCACACCATCGTGAAGAGCCGGAAAAAGTCACAGCTTATATTCAAAAAATGGTTGATGCTATGCGAAAAACCGGGTGCAAGAAACCGATTTTTTATAATATCAGCCACAGCGTTCATCTGGCAGAAGCCTATTTCAATGCTGATATACAAGGCGGAACCTTTCAATGGTACCCAACCGGGTTAGGATTTCAAAAGGAGTTGGGTGGCAATCTCCTGCCAAATGCCAGCAATTATGAAATTCCATTTGATGATGTTATAAAGAAAAACCAGGGTGCAAAACTGGTTTATGAGTTCGATGGAGCTGACGTAGGCAGAGCGTATATATACCCAGCAATAGCAAGAAGTTTCAGGGAAGCCGGCATCCAGATCGCAACACACTTTGCCTACGATCCCACTTACCTGGCTTTTGCAAACACTGAGTATAATACGCATTATATGAATTTGAATTATACACCTTCAAAGGCGCTGGCTTTAATGATTTCCGGGGAAATCTTTCATAAGATACCAATGAACAAAAGCTATGGATTATATCCGAAAAATAACTCTTTTGATGGGTTCAGGGTCAGTTATGAAGAGGATCTTGCCGAGTATGTAACAGAAAGAAAATTCATCTACACAAATACCACATCAACTATGCCTGCCAACACTTCCAGGCTCGAACAAATCGCGGGGACCGGCAATTCGCCCCTTGTGAAATACGGTGGAAATGGCGCATATTTTCTTGATGAGGTGGATAAGGATGTTTGGCGGCTTGAGGTAATGCCAGATGCAGTTTGGGTAAGTAATCCCTTTGGAAGAAACAGCCTGAAGAAAGTTGTTGGCATAATCAAATGGCGTGAATGGCCAATGACCCTGGATATTCCTGCCCTCGGTGAAAATTTTACCGTCCAACCGCTAAATGGCGGGAATGAGTACCGCCCTGAAGTGAACGGCAAAAGTTTCATGGTGAAACCCGGAACGTATCTGGTCGCAAGGAATGGAGCTAAAATGAATCTCACTGCAACAGATTCCTGGAAGAATATCAAATTAGGAGAATTTGTAGCACCGGAATCAACCGTTGACAGGACTTACTTACTGCATGAACCCATCTCCGAAACTGCGTCAGGAAATGAAATTCAGATCTCTGCAATTGCTATTTCTAATCAAGTAATTAAATCGGTTCAGCTAATGGTATTTGCCGGATTTCGACCCAGAATCCTTGAAATGGAGGAAACTACTCCTTATACTTTCACTGTAACAATTCCATCCGATATGGTTAAAGAAGGTTATGTTCGCTATAATCTGGTAATAACCACCGAGTCATCATCATTCACTTACCCGGCAGGTCAGGAAGGAAGGCCTTTTGATTGGGATTTTCATGATCGAAGTACTTACGAGGTTCGGGTTGTGAATAAATCGAATTCTATTAACATTTTCAATGCTATTTCTGATAATGATTACCTGGCCAGACGATGGGTAAGAGGAATTCAACAAATTCCGGGTATAGAACCGGGTGTCGCCGAATACCAGGCGAACATTGAAAAATTACATACTCCGGACAATGAAAATGTTGGCGCCCCGGAAATTCATGACTATAGTTTCCGGTATTTTTTCGGTGATAAAATTAAAGGAAGGAAAGATGAATTGGACTCAGCTCAAAAAATAATCTTCAGAGGCAGATCCCTGAATGATAAACCTTGTACTATCCAATTGGCTTTAGTTTTAAGGGATGGTTCGTCTTGGGGTGGCACAATTATAGTTGAACCGCAAAGGGCTAGTTACGAATTATCCATTAGTGACTTGAGACCTGTAAAGACAGTAACTCTTCCCAGGCCCTATCCAACTTTCTTGCCGTATTATTTTGAGCATGAACCATCCAGGTTTGATATCAGCAAAGCAGAAAGTTTGCAGTTCTCCATTGGCCCTGGAATTCCAGAAAGTGATCGAACCGTCCGACATGGGATTGCTATTGAAAGCGTATGGATTAAATGACCGGACCCCCTTGGAATCCGAAGCAGACCTGCCCTTGAAAAGATACTTCTGTTATAATCAAAATGAAGAATAATACTCCTCTCATAAATTCAATCAGTAAGGAAATTTATTGAAAAACTGCATCGGAAAAAAAGATTACCAAAGTAGATTAACAAAAGTTCCCTGAATCACCTATCATAATCAAATCTATTTATTTTAGTAGTATTTATTGATAAAAATGATCTCACAATTAATTCAATTTCATTTATCTTCACAAGTTAATTAGTTGAGACAATTTAGCATGCTAAATTACATTAGGCAATCCCTCAGGAGGAAGAAAGCAAGGCGGGTAACCCAGGAATACCCGCCGATTGTCAAAACCTATCACCTGGAAAATTTGGGCCCAATAGAATTTGCTAATTGGGATAACCCATTGGCACCGGAATTTGTGATTACACAATCTAATGTTGATTTCTTTTCAAAATTCATTAAAGAAGGTGATCTGGTAATTGATATTGGTGCCAATTTTGGAGACACTACGGTACCAATGGGCTTGTCTGCAGGTGTTGGTGGATTAACTCTGGGATTTGATCCTAATCCATATGTTTTCAAGATTCTTGAAAAGAATTCAAGTCTTAATTATGGAAAGTATAACCTAGTTCCACTTCCTTATGCCATCTCAAAAGAAGAAGCTGAGTTTTATTTTATTTCGTCAGAGGCTTCTTTTGCAAATGGTGGAATTTCTCCTACTAAAGACAGCATTCATGGAAAATTTATTTATCCCGAAAAGATTATCGGTATTAAACTTAGTGACTTTTTGGAGAAAGAGTATCCGGACTGGATGAGTAAGCTGTCATTTATTAAAATTGATACAGAGGGTTACGATAAGGAAATAATTAAATCAATTTCAGATTTATTAGCAAAGTACAAACCCACTCTTGTTGCCGAAAGCTTTACAAAGAATTCGGATGCAGAAAAAATTGAACTATATTCGGTGATTGAAGATTTGGGTTATGATATTTATTACTTCAGTGATTTTGTGATGGACGCTAAAATTGTTCCATTGAAAAGCAAAAGTGACATCACTTTATATAAGCAAACAATAAATATCTACGCTACCCCCAAGCCTTAGAGACCCAAAAGTTTTTTGGTATTTTCACTCTGAATCATTTCCATTTCAGATTTCGAAATATTTAAATTCTTCAAACTTTCTTTCATTTTCTTCAAACTTCCAATTTGATGCGGGTAGTCACTGCCTGCTAAAATCTGATCGACTCCGGCAAACTCAACAGCAAGATTTAAGGCATTCAAATCAAAATTTACCGTATCAAAATAGAATTTCTTTAAATATTCACTGGGTTTCTGATCGATGTTCACCCGGCATTCGGGAAAAGCTTCATATCCTCTGTCAAGTCGTTCAGCCAGATAAGGAATTGCACCACCAAGATGTCCAAGTACCCATTTAATTTTGGGATAGCGCCTTGGAATGCCTTCAAAAACAAGTTTGGCTGCAGCCAAAGTAGTGTCAAAACAAAAACCGATCAGGGGCATCAGCATGTAGTCTTCCATGGCCTCAACTCCAACCGGATACGTAGGATGTATGTACAATACTGCTTCCATTTCATTGGCCTTTTCATACATAGGCCAGAAGCGTTTATCAGCCAGTGCAACACCATTGGCGTTGGAATAGAGCATAACGCCTTTTAGCCCAACCTCATTAATTGCTCTTTCCATTTCACCGGCACATGCTTCCGGAGCATTTAGCGGTAATGTAGCCAAAGCAGTAAATTGATCGGCATTTGTTTTAATAATTTCACCAAAGGTGTCATTTACCATTCTTGCCAGCTCAACAGATCTTTCAGCCGGTTCCACTATGGTGCCGGGAGTAGTAAAAGAAAGTACTTGCATATCAACCTCAGCGTCTTTCAATACCTTGGATCGTACTTCTACCAACCGGTGGCCCGGAACTACAATATTGTAATCCCCGGGACTATGGATGACCGGATTCTCGTCTTCGTCATAGGTAACTTTATAGAAAGATGAATTTTTCTTTATTGCATCAATATAAGCCGGAGGATAAAAATGATTGTGAAAGTCAATGATCATGTGATAGATTTCTTATTAAACTTCAAAAAGAAATATACAACTAAACCCGCAAGTACGTAAGAAAGTCCGGTAAGACTTTCGACCGGTTCATTCAAAATATGATTAAAAACAATGGTGAAGCAGCAAATAATAAATATTACCGGGATCCAGGGGTAACCAAAAATTGAATAACCGCGGCTTATGTCTTTTCTTTTTCGAAGAAGAATCAGGCCAATAGCCATCAGGCCAAAGAAGATCCATTCTGTGTAAATTACTCTGGTAAATAATTCCCTGTAAGTTCCGGTAAATACCAGAATGGATGCCCAGATAGCCTGCAAAAAAATAGCCCTGTGCGGAGTACCATATCTTGAGTGTAAAACTCCGACCCACTTAAATAAAAGTCCGTCTTGTGCCATTGAATAATAAACCCGCGGACCCGTTAGAATGATTCCGGAGATCGATCCAAATGTTGAAAACATAACCAGGCCAGCCATAAACATTCCACCACCCGACCCCATCAGGTAATCCGCTGTGTCCGCGGCAATTTTTGTTGAAGAAGCAACCTTATCCAGAGGTAATACATATAGATATACTGTATTCAATGCAAGATAACAGACTGTAACAATCAAAGTTCCCCATAAAAGTGCTTTTGGAATCGTCCTTTTGGCATCCACTGTTTCTTCGGAATTATAGGTAACCATGTGCCATCCACCAAATGCAAAAAGTCCGGCAATTAATGCCGACAGAATATCTCCGGGTGAGGTTGACATGCTTTCAAAAGATCCTGCTTCAAAATGATTAGGTAATTTGGAGCCAATGGCAAATCCTGCCAGGATAATAATCCCAATAACCAGAACTTTGCCTGCTGTAACCAGAGTCTGAAGCATGCTGCCATGCTTAACTCCAAAATAATTGACTGCAGAATGAAATAGAATTAAGATTATTGCCACAAGTTTTATTTCCAGGTCATTCAAAGGAAAAAAATAACCGGTATATCTTGCAAAAATTACCGCGACCGCGGCGATAATTCCGGTGTGCATGCTCCAGAACATTGCCCAACCCCACAGGAATCCCATGGCCGGATTAAATGCTTCCTTCAGGTAGGTATAAACACCTCCGGTTTTAGTGAAAATGGATGAAAGCTCCGCGCAAACCAAAGCTCCAAAAAATGTAAGAATACCTGCAACAATCCAGACAATGAAAACTCCCCCGACTGAATGAACCTGTCCGGTAATTTCTGAAGGTTGTACAAATATGGAAGCACCGATGATGGTCCCGGCAACCAGGGCTGTTGCATGAGGAAGTTTTATAGCTCGTTTAAATCCTCTGTCTTTGTCCATTTCAAAAAAGTAATTTAGAAATATAAGAAAAAGGTTCGAAATAAATATTTTGTCTAAGGAACAGCTGATTGTTAGTTCTTTCTCCCTATTTTTATTTTAAATGACCCGGGAAGAAATTATTGGGCAGTTGCAGGATTCTTATAAAAGCTTCACCGCTTTTGTTTCTTCTTTAACTGAAAAGCAATTTCTTTTCTCCCCCGCTCCGGACAAGTGGACTTCAGGACAGCAGGCAAAACATTTGTTAATGAGTATTAAACCTCTCAACATGGCTCTTTCACTTCCGGATTGGTTTCTCAAAATATATGTCGGCAAAGCAAATCGTCCATCGAAAACCTACGAGGAATTGGTTGAAAAATACAAATACAAACTCAGCCAGGGAGGCACTGCATCCAGTCCCTATATTCCAAAAGAAGTTCCGGTTGAAAGTCAGCGAATAATTACCCGGCAAATAAGAACTAATGTTGATAAACTTTGCAAAAAATTAGAAAGGTATTCCGAAGAAAGATTGGATACTTTGATCCTTCCTCACCCATTATTGGGAAAGGTCACCCTTAGGGAGATGATGTATTTTACTATTCACCACGCCAGGCATCATCAAAATTCAATTGAACAAAATCTTCATAATAAATAATCTTTTGAGACGTGACTTTAGAAACTCTCACCTCCTTTTCGCAACCCTGCTTCACCACAACTAATTGAATTTCAGCCGTTCATAACTTTTACTGGATGAGCGGTTTGATTTTGCCCATATTTTTCTTTAAACTCATTGCTTGTTTTGAACTAAACCCGTCGCTATTGATTAGTATTTGGATTTGAAAGGGCTAAAATATTGGTGGAAGAATTTATCACCTTCCAATAAATTTTATGAATGATTATAGGGCGGGAATGAATCTTTATTTCATCAAGATATGGAATTAACCCGTCACGAATGTGATATCCTAATCATTGGAGCCGGTGGCGCGGGATTACGTGCCGCGATTGCCGCCGCCGAAGAAAATCCCAATCTCTCCGTTGGAATAATTTCCAAAGTTTATCCCATGCGCAGCCATACTGTTTCTGCTGAAGGTGGAGCAGCGGCGGTAATCAAATCTACCGACAGTCCCGACCTTCATGCCTACGACACTATTTCTGGCGGCGATTGGATGAGTGACCAGGATGCAGTGGAGGCATTTGTTAATGAAGCCCCAAAAGAGATGATCCGGCTGGAGCATTGGGGCTGCCCATGGTCCAGGATGGACGATGGTTCTGTGGCTGTCAGGCCTTTTGGTGGGATGAAAACTGAACGCACGTGGTTTGCCGCCGATAAAACCGGGTTTCATATGCTTCACACGCTCTTCCAAACCACTCTGAAGTACAATAAACTGCAAAGATATGATGAATGGTTTGTGACAAATCTGCTGGTGGATGAAGGTCGTTGCCAGGGGGCAATGGCCATAGAATTGGCAACAGGTAAGATCCATTATATCGCAGCCCGCGCTGTAATTGTTTGCACAGGCGGATGTGGAAAAGTTTTCCCATTCACCACCAATGCTGCAATTAAAACCGGGGATGGGATGGCACTTGCTTACCGGGCCGGTGTTCCATTAAAAGATATGGAATTTGTTCAATATCACCCTACAGGTTTGCCATTCACCGGAATTCTTATTACCGAAGCAGCCAGATCCGAGGGCGGGTACATGATTAATAAAGACGGGTATCGTTACCTGCAAGATTATGATTTGGGTACTCCGCAGCCAAAACCGGTTCTGCGAACTATGGAATTAGGTCCGCGCGACAGGTTGAGTCAGGCTTTTGTAAAAGAGCAGGAGAAAGGAAGAACACTCGCAGGACCATACGGGCATTACGTTCATCTTGATATAAGACACCTTGGAGAAAAGATCATAAACAGCAAAATTCCGTTTGTAAGAGAATTATGCCTGAAATACGAAAATATAGATCCGGTAAAGGAAATGATTCCTGTAAGACCGGTTGTCCATTACATGATGGGAGGTATTGATACTAATATTGAGGGTGCCACTAAACTGGAGGGTTTGTACGCGGCCGGCGAAACCGCGTGCGTTAGCATAAACGGAGCAAACAGGTTAGGGTCTAATTCCCTAACTGAATTGCTTGTTTTCGGGGCAAGGGCCGGCCAAAATGCTGCTAATTTTGCTACGACTAAAGGAAGATTTAGTTCAGCGTTACCCTCCCTGGCAACCGATGAAGTGAAGCGCCTCAAGGAAAATTATTTGGAAAAGAAAGAGGGATCGGAAAAGATCGCCAACCTTCGAAAGGAGATGCATGTTTGTATGGAATCGGGTGCCGGAATTTATCGCACAGAAGATTCGCTAAAAGGATCGCAGGCGATAGTTATGGAGTTGCAGGAAAGATTCAAAAATATTATTATCTCCGATCGCAGTTCTACTTTTAATACAGAACTCACGTCCGCCATTGAGCTGTCCCATCTGCTTGATATCGCTGAAGTTGTGATTCAATCCGCCCTGCATCGAAAGGAGTCCAGGGGATCACACCAGAGAACTGATTATGCTGCCCGAGATGATAAAAATTTCCTTGCTCACTCCCTGGCTTTCAGGAAAGAAAATGCACCGCCGGATATTCAATATGCACCTGTTACTATTACGCGATGGCCGCCGGCGGAAAGAGTTTATGGCAGAGAAACAAAAACGAATTAATTGATTATGAAAGATACCATAACGTTAGAAGTTTTTCGATACCGTCCCGAAGAAGATCCCGAGCCCGCATTTCAAAATTATGAAGTTCCCCTGAAGAAGGATTGGGTTATTCTTGACGCCTTGAATTATATAAAAGATCAAATTGATGGAACGCTAAGCTTTAGGTGGTCTTGCCGGATGGGCGTTTGCGGAAGTTGTGGCATGGTTGTTAACGGCACTCCTGTTCTAACCTGCGCCACTTTTATAGAAAAATTTGCTCCGGGTCCGATTCGAATTGAACCGTTAACAAACTTTCCTGTGGTAAGGGATTTGATTATTGAAATGACTGATTTCATGGATAAGTTGAAGGCGGTTAAACCCTGGATCATCCGTGAAAAGGAAGATACCGAACTAAAGCAAGAGTATTTACAAACCCCCGATCAGCTGGATGACTACAAGCAATACAGTATGTGTATTAACTGTATGCTTTGTTATTCAGCTTGTCCGGTTTATGGCCTGGAACCTGAATTTATTGGACCGGCTGCTATTGCACTTGCCCAGAGGTACAACATGGACAACCGTGATTCAGGATCAAAAGAACGAATGGAAGTATTGAACTCTGAGGAAGGGTTGTGGCAATGTACTTTCGTGGGAGAATGTTCTGCAGTATGCCCAAAGGATGTTGATCCAGCAGGCGCCATACAAAGATATAAGTTGGCTGGAGCTGCAAATTTTTGGCAATCGTTTTTATTGCCCTGGAGCAAAAAATAATTGGCTTATGGAAGCTGAAAATTTAGGCAAAACCTACAAAAAGAAAATGCCAATTTTCTGGTGGACGCACCGATGGGTACATATTAAATTTATTTCCAGGGAACTGACCAGCATGTTTGTTGCATTTTATTCAATCTTATTTTTGTTTTTTATTAATGCGGTAAGTTCAGGCCCCACAGAATATGACGCATTTTTAGAAAAACTTGAGTCAGGTGGATTTATTGCTTTTCATATTATCGCTTTCCTGATTTTGATATTCCATAGTGTGACCTGGTTTAATCTTGCCCCAAAGGCAATGGTTGTAAAAATTGGGAAACAAAGAGTACCGGGAGTGGTAGTCGCGCTTTCCAATTATGCCGGGTGGGTTTTCATTTCGATTTTGATTATCTGGCTGGTGATAAAATAAGTTGAAAAATGAGCAAAAGACTAAATACATCGGATCCCTTGTGGTGGACATTCTTCGGAGCAGGCGGAGCACTTTCAGCGCTTTTTCTTCCGGTTCTCATTGCATTGTTTGGCATCGCAATTCCATTGGGATT
>DASWHX010000056.1:0-8020 GCA_036397995.1 Cyclobacteriaceae bacterium | reverse complement strand
TGACCAATAGATAAACTCACTCCTGAAAGTGCCTTAAACTGTTCTTTCTTACGGCCAATGAATGGAATTGCATTCAGTATCCGGTAATAAATCCGCTTCATGAATTTGAATCTACCTTTAACCGAGTCTGGTTTTACAGGTTTGGCCGCATGTCTCCCGGCTGCACCCACCAGGATCAATCCTATGAACCACAAAACAATCAGGATTACACCCTGGGCTTTCACGTAGATGTTCTGATAAATATAAATGGAACTAAATACCGGAAAGCCCCAATAAACAATTCTACTTAGAATTAAAGCAAGCTTTTTCCTGGCCGGGGCACTCAGCAAGATAATTTCATCAATAATATACAGCAGCAGCTTGTGGAGGGCCAGCATGAAGATCAACTGCCAGAATGCTTTGTCCAGGTAGAAATAGATAAAGTATGCCAGAAAGGCTGCAAGAGCGCCCTGCCAAATCAGATTTTGAAAAAAAAGTCGTAAGGAAACCAGTCTTTCCCCTCTCATATCATACAAATTCTTATTTCCTTTCCATTCCCTTATCATTTGTTTGTCACGGCCGTAGACTTTGGTTAGGTGCTGAATCTCAATATTCATGGATTCACCTTCCTTAATCATATTTGAATATGCCCGCTTCAGTGCGGTCATTACAAAATAGGTTCCGCCCGGAATAAGGATTACTCCCGACACAAACCAAATCAACTGCCAGAGCAGGCCATTAATTTCAGTGTAGATGAAGAAAACGATGAGGATTAAAAGCGCAAACTGAATTACTTTGATGATTGGATTCAAGTTCCTGAACCAGTCAATAACATTTTCAAGGCTTGCGCTCATGGTAGGGATGTAAACAAGCGTGAGTACTGTACTGAAGGCAAGGCCACCCATTACGGTAATGGCAAAGGGCTGACCAATATTTACTACATACTCAGCTTCACCCATTGCCAGGGGGAGCATGGCAACAATCGTCGTAATTGAAGTAATCAAAATAGGTCTTAATCTCGAAATGCCACTCATCATCAATGCACGATATTTTGAATAGCCCCTGTGTCGGAGAATCCTGGAGTAGTCAATTAGAATGATACCGTTGTTAACGACTACTCCGAGCAGAATAAGAAAACCAACCAGTGTGTTTGCATTTAATAATGAGTTGCCTGTTAAGGTAAGGCCAAGAAATGCACCTATTGCGGAAAGAGGTATTGTAAACATGATCACAATTGGCAAATAGAGTGATTCAAATACAGAAGCCAGGATCATTAGAATTAGGATCAGTGCGGCAGTTATGAGGAAATAGAAGTCATCAAAAAGTTGTTCTTCATGAATAACATCAACGTTTAATCCTGAAGGAATATTAACACCGTTCACAATTTGATCGATTTCTATCCTGGAGGCTTCAAGTAAGTCTTCTGAAGCAAGCACTTCCTCGATGAAACTGTAGGTTATTTCAATTTGCTTTTCCTGGTTTACCCGTATGATTTCACTATCTCCGTTTGCATAAATTACAGCGCTGAAATCCGAAAGTTCATGGGTTGCACCTTCTGCATTTACAACCGGCATCACCGTTAGTTCCTTAAAACCTTTCGTTCTGGGAGTTTCCTTGTTCTCCGTACGGATTGTGATTTCGTACTCCTCATCTCCGCTAACAAATCTTGATCCCGAGGTAAATGAGGACTGGAAATCATTCAGGCCGGCAGCGACGTCATTTTGTGTAATTCCCAGGTCACTCATTCGCACTTGATTGAAAATCAAATGCGCTTCGGGCCGGCTAGGACTTACATTGATTGAGCTGTTTTCTATGGATTGAAGATTGCTCACAAAAATGTTGATATCATGTGCAAAGGCCTCCATCAGCTCGAAATCCTGTCCGGAGATAAGGATCCTTTCTTGCTCAGATCCTAAACCGAGGAGTCTTTCAAAGTCCATGGAACTGGAAGGTCTCCTGGATTGTGAACTTGAAGCCGGCTGCTTATCGAGGGAAATCTCCAGATCATCATATTCCCTGGAGATGGCAGAAAGCCGGACTTTCATATCGAATATTGAAATGGTATCCAGGTCACTAAATTCTTCCACCAGTTGCACGGTTATTACTGAATTTCCTTCGGAAATCTGGCTGATTACTTTTTCCACAGCAGGTATTCTCATTACCTTTTCCTCAATACTTCTAACCTTCAAATCAGTGTTATCAAGCGTGGAGCCTTCGGGCATGGTGACAAACATTTTTAGTTCTTTGTTCTCAACTTCATTTATGCTGGCAAAGCTGATGATCAGACTTAATCCAATGGTTACAAAGAATAAGAAGACGCCGCCAATGATAGTCAGGGCAGGCTTACGGAAGCTGGCTTTCAGGAAGATCACATAAATTTGAACAAGCCGCTGTCGGATTGATGAATTCTTAATTAATGGCGAACCCAAACTCTTCTCTTTGTTAATTGCGGCGTGCGCAAGCATTGGAATGAGCACCAGGGCAACAACCAGGGAGACAATCAAAGTAGAAATAATTGAGACGCCAATGTGTGTACCAATGATTGTAATGAGAAAATTTGAAGAAAAGACAAAAGGGAGAAATACGGTAATAGTTGTTAGTGTAGCCGCAATTACAGACCGCATCACCTCTTTTGTTCCTTCCACTACGGCGGCATCAGCAGATTTCTTATTAGCAAGATGCCGGTAAATATTTTCAATAACCACAACGCTGTTATCCAAAAGCATTCCGATTGCCAGAGCCATACCAATCAAGGTCAGGCTGTTTACCGAAATGTTGTATGCGTAGAAAAGATTAAAAGCTGTAAACACTGAAATCGGAATTGCAAGGGCAATGCTTAGGATGAATCTTAGACGCCGTAGAAAAATCCACAGAACAAAAACAGCCAATAGCCCGCCAACCAAAGCAAGACTTTTTATTTGCTCGATGTTGTTGACCATTATCTCCGCATTATTGCTTTGCACCACAATCTCTGCATCCAATTGCGCAATATCCTCATTGATTTCATCAATAACCTTTGAAGTTATTTCTGACAAGGCAATAACATTAGCCTGGGTATCCCTTGAAAGTCGAATTGAGACGGCATCTTTGCCGTTAACCCGGCTTAAAGAGGCTTGTTCCTTAACTCCAAAATAAACTTCGGCAACATCCCTGAGCAGCAAGGGTCCTTTCTCAGACACAACCAGATTTTGAATGTTCTTTATGTCTTTCAATTCGGCTGTAACGTTGACGAACACCCTGTTTCCGTTTTGCCTCACAATCCCGGCAAACGCACTCTGGTTTGAATTACGGGCAAGAACATCATTTATGGCATTTGGTGTGATGCCGTTCGCTTCGCACAGGGCATCGTTCATAATTATCTCCAGTGTCTTTTGGCGGCCACCAAAAACTTCAACACCGCCCATTCCATCAATATTGGCCAGCCTGTTGACGATATACCTGTCTGTAATATTGCGTACCCGATCGACTCCACCACTTCCAAGAACCTGAACGCTCATGAAGACGTTGGTTAATTGCTCGGTGTCGATCTTGATGATGTTTACCAGAAAATCCTGGCCGAGACTTGCCCTGACACTATTTACTTTTTGCTCAAGCTTCAGGTAAGCATACTTGATGTTCACATCCTGTTCTAAAGAAATAAAGATAAGGCCCTGGCGGCTGTTTGCTGTTGAATTGATTTCGGCGATGCCCTCCAGCGTACCTACCGCTCCTTCAAGCGGAATGATAGCCTGTTGCTCCATGTATTTTGGATCAACATCTGTTGCCGAATTAACCTGAATGATTAAAATGGGTAATTCTACATTTGGAAAAAGCTCTATCGGCAATTTCTTGTAGGAGATATAGCCCAGCAAGGAAAGCCCGACAAATATCATGGAAACAAGGACCTTCCTCTTTATGATAACTCCAAGAATCCCGAGGTTAGGCATCAGCAGTTGCTTTTCTGGTTCCAAAATTCTTCATCCGCTGATAAATCTTTTCAATGGTTTCGTAGTAGCATGGAATTACCACCAGCGTCAGAAGGGTAGAGGTAACAAGTCCGCCAATTACGGCGATAGCCATTGGAGATCGCAGAGCAGCACTTTCACCAAACCCAAATGTCAGGGGTAAAAGTGCGAGAATAGTTGTAAGGCTGGTCATGATGATGGGTCTGATTCTTTTCTGACCTGCATCCAGGATAGCTTCCCTTAGTGGAAAACCACTGTTCTTGTTCTTATTTATAGCATCCACAAGGATTATTGAATCATTTACTGCAATTCCGGTTAACATGATCAAACCGATCACGGCCATCATGTTCAAGGGCAGGCCAAGAATATAAAAGGCTGCCAGGCCTCCGACTCCGGCAAGCGGAATCGTTAAGAGGATTGTAAAAGGATGTAGCAAAGATTCAAACTGCGAGGCGAGAACCATGTATACCAAAAGAATGGAAAGCATCAGGGAAAAAATGAGGTTATCCATAGATTCCTTTCTTCTTTTCTCCTGGCCGGAGACTTCAATTTTGTATTGGGGCGGAAGGGAAATATTTCCAAACTCTTCTTCAATACTTTTTACAATCTGATCATAAGGCCGGTCGTCATTGACGCGAGCGCCAACCGTTACAATTCGGTCCTGGTTTTTGCGGTAAATGGAATTGACTGAATTATTCACCATGATGTCAGCTATCTCACCCAGCCTGAGTTCAGTTTGGTCTTTCTTTATTTTTAAATTCTCCAGATCACTAAGTGCGAGGTCAGGAATTTTTATTTGGATATCCTGTATTATACCATCCTGCTCAAGGGTTCCGGCTTTCTTTCCCTGCAAGTGATCCTGAACCTGGGTCAGCACTTCTTCGATACTTAAATTGAAAAGTCCGGCGCGGTATTTATCAACATCCACCTGAACCTGGGGAGTACCCTCCTCAAGGTTTGAGACTGGATCATAAATATCATGATTTCTGTTAAGGATGATCAAAACCGAATCAGCTATACGTCTCAGGATGTTAATTTCTGATCCTGCAATGTCAACGACCAATGGCATCTCATCTTCACCTGTTATAGAATTCAGAGCACTTTCATCATTGGAAAATGTAGCTTCCAGCCCGGGAATGTTAACAAAATAGTTGGAAAGGATATTGATGATGCCCGCCATTTCAAAGTGCGATTCTTTGTTGAAGATTATCTTCAGGTTTGCCCTGTTTTCCTGGTACACGTTATCATTTACCACTGCGGACTGGCTTTGCTGCGGGCCAATATGCGAATATATCTTTTCTACCTGGCCTGAGAATAATTCGTACAATTGCGCTTCCACCTGCGCTATAGTTTTAGAAGTACGAGCCAATGGTGTTCCATTTGAAAGGCTAATATCAACCGAAACTGCTCTTGATCCTGCCGATGGCATATATTCGCTCCCGATTACAGGAATCAGCCAAACAGAACCGGCAACCAAAAGAATCGAAAGAACAATAAAAACGAAACGATATTGCAAGACCTTGTTTAAAAAATTTCTATAACCCCTGAAGTGCAATGCCTTTGTTTCGCTTTTTTGGTTTTGTTTTCTAAAGAATTGGGTGAAGAGCATCGGAATTACCAGGATTGCGACCACAAGAGACGAAAGCAAAGAAAAAGCAACAGTCCAGGCCTGGTCTTTGAATAACTCACCCGATGGTCCCTGAAGATATACTATTGGTAGAAATACTATAATAGTCGTCAAGGTTGAAGAGGTAATGGCTCCACTTACGTAGGCAGTACCCTGGATGGCTGCTTCTCTGAAATTCAGGCCTTCTTCTCTTTTTCTGAAAATGCTTTCCACAACCACAATTGCATTGTCAACCAGCATTCCGGCGCCGAGTGCCAGACCGCCGAGGGTCATAACATTGATGGTGAGACCATTGAAATACATCAAATTGAAGGTGGCAATTATTGAAACAGGTATTGCCAGGCTGATGATAAGTGTCGCGCCAAGTCTTCTCAGAAAAACAAACAGCACTATAACTGCGAATAAAGCACCGTATAATCCTGACTCTTCAACTTCATTCACGGCCTGTTGAATAAAACTTCCCTGGTTTTGAATAATTACAAATTCATACCCGGGAACAGTCCTCTGCAATTCCTCCAGAACTTCTGTCAATTCATTAACTGCATTTATGGTATTGTATTTGGTTTCCTTAAATATTGACAGGCCAAGGCTACGTTTCAAATTCACCCTGACGATGCTGCTTGCTTCCTTATCCAGCATGTTGACCGTTGCCACTTCTCTTAGTAGTAATGGCACCCGGTCTGAAACTGCGGTTTGCGGGTTGGGCGTTTCCTGGCTGGGTAAACCCACTGGGAGATCCTGTTGTTTATAACCAACTACGAGTTCTTCGAGATCTTCGGGTTTAACTATTATTCCCAGACCTTTGATGACATACTTTTTTCCAAGCTCCTCAATGAATCCACCGGATACATTTCGATTATAGCTTTGAATTCTCATTACCAGGTCATCAACAGTAAGACCAAACGAAGCCAGCTGGTGCGGGTCTGTTTCAATAACCACTTCTTTATCCTGCGCACCTGATATTTTAACTTCAGCAATTCCTGGCAGCCGAATTAATTGATTCCTGAAATTGGTTTCAGCAACTTTTCTGAGTGCATCAAAATCATCAGACTCAGGATTATAAACTCCCAGGATCATCACCGGGCTGGCATTTGGATCAAACTGGGTAATCGCGAATTCCTCTATATCCTCATTGGTTGAAAAGGTGGAAAGAGCTTTTTGCAAATCGAGAAAAGCTTCATCCATATCTTTCCCCAAATCATAATGAACAGTTACGCGTGCATAGCCGGTCTGACAAACTGAACTTACTTCAACTGCGCCATTTTGCCTGATGGCAACTGATTCAATGTCCTCCACAAACTGCTTTTCCATTTCAGACGGGGGTCGTATTCCGGCCTTCATTTCTATAAAGAGTGTAGGGTTCTTCAGGTCAGGAAATAATTCGATCCCCAGTTTCCCAAATGAAATTGAACCCAATAGGATAACCGCCAGTACCAGCATCAAAATGGAAACCGGGTAATTAACAGCTAGTGTAATAATTTTTTTCATCGGGAATAGAAATTGATTTTATCGAATTACACTAACCTTTGATTTATCACGCAGAGTTTCAAAACCGGATATTACAAGCCGATCATTAACTTTCAGCCCTTCTATCACTTCAATTAAATCCTGGTTTTCAAGACCGGTAGAGATTATTCTTTCCGAAGCAATTCCATTTTCCACAGTAAAAACTACACTGCCATTTTGCCTGGAGATGATAGTTTCCTTTGGAATAACTATTGTGTTGTCTCGTTTTTCTGAAAGGATTGCCGCTTTAACAAACATTCCTGGCCTTAGTTGCAGTTTCTTATTTTCAATTTTTAAAACGCTTTCAAATGTTCTCGTTTCAGTATCTATGACGGGAGAGATCTGGGTAATTCTTCCAACCAGGGTGTCGTTGGGAAGGTTATAGTTAGTAATGTGAACCAGTTGATTAATCCTGATTTCCTGCAAATACTTTTCAGGAAGTTTAATGTCCATCAGCAACAAGTCATAATTCATTACTTTGAAAAGATCCTGCCCTTGATCGATCCGAACACCAATTGTGTGATGTGGCAGCTTTACGATTACCCCATCAAAAGGAGCTTTAACACTCATTTTGTCACGTTGGATTTGGGCATTTTCAAAGGAATACTTTGCATTGACGTATTCAATGGAAGCATTTTTCAACTCTGTAAGTGTTACGCCACCTTTGTCGTAAAGGGACTGTTGTTTGTCAAGATTGTTCTTGGAAACTTCCAGGTTCAGTTTCTTGGCATCATATTGTAAATTGTTTTCAAATTCCCTGTCCACCAACGTTACTATTACCTGACCTTTTCTGACAATATCACCCAAGGCATAAAATTTGCCCGTTGAAGGATTGAGCTGGAGCATAAATAACCCCGCTAACTCAGATTTCATCACACCTTCCTGGGAGGAATATACGGTACCGGTTGTTTCAATATATTTTGATATTGATCGCGGCTTCAGGCTTTCAACCGACACGGGAATT
>DASWHX010000055.1:0-5369 GCA_036397995.1 Cyclobacteriaceae bacterium | reverse complement strand
GCCGGATAATTTTCTGATCGAAATGCGTCAAAATGATTGCTTTCCACTTTCTTCACCCTGTTACCGCGAAAGAGTAAGTAATTGAAATAAATACAGACCTCGGGCACCTGCGGATTACGACCCGCTTTTGCAGAAGCTAACTCAATGGCGGTAATCAAATTTTCTCTGGCATCTGATCTTCTTGCGGATATGGGAAGCTGAGCCCCTGTAAAAATTACCGGTTTATTAAGATTTTCCAACATAAAGCTTAGAGCTGAAGCCGTATACGCCATTGTATCGGTTCCATGTAAAATCACAAACCCATCGTGTGAACTATAGTGTTCTTTTATTATGGTTGCAAGTAATGCCCAATGATCGGGTCCAATACTTGAAGAATCTAAAGGTGGATCAAATGCGATGACATTTATCTGAATTTGAAAAGTTCTCAAGGATGGAACTTTGTCTAGAATACTATCAAAGTCAAATGGGACAAGAGTTCCGGATTCATCATACCCCATTCCCATTGTCCCGCCGGTGTAAATCAGCAAAAGAGAAGACGTTGGCTTTTTTGGCGTTGCGGTATTAATAGCAGTTTTGATATATTTCATGTTCCAAAAAGGGCTTGTGAATTTTTTGTGGTAACACGACTCACTTCTTCAATTGAAATTCCACAAATATTAGAAATTCTTTCGGCAATCAAGGAGATAAATGATGGCTCGTTGCGTTTTCCCCTGTAGGGAACAGGTGCCAGGTAAGGGCTGTCTGTTTCCAGGATGATTCCAGACAAATCAATATTTGGAATTATGCGATCCAGCCCGCCATTTTTAAAAGTTATGACACCGCCTATGCCCAGGTAAAAGCCCAAAGCAGAAATTCTGTTTGCTTGTTCTATTGAACCGGTAAAGCAATGAAAAACTCCATTTAGGTTTTCATCTTTCATCTGTTCCACCATCCCAATAGTTTCCTCCAGGGATTCCCTGCAGTGAATAATTGCCGGAAGTTTCATTTCTTTGGCCAGCTTTAATTGAAATTGAAAAGCTATCTTTTGTTGTTCCCAGAATTTTTTTTCCCAATACAAGTCCGTACCGATTTCGCCAACGCCAAAATATTTCTTACTTCTAAGATTGCTCTCAATAAGAGTGAGGTTGTTTTCAAAATTTTCATCAACTGAGCAGGGATGCAAGCCCATCATTGGATAACAGAATTCCGGATAGCCGGCGGCTAGAGAATTCATTCTGGCAACCGTTCCAGGATCAATGTTGGGCATGTACACCTTATTTACACCGACCGCTTGTGATCTTCGAATTACGGCATCAATATCAGAATCAAATTCTTCAAGGTAAATATGGGCATGACTATCAATGAAATTGAACATTTCAAACTTCTGTATGCATTAACTCATTCTTAGAATATAATCTTCCCTTCCAGCTAATTTTCTTTCTCCCTAAAAAACCTGTCAGGCTTACTAAGTTAAGAAACAAGTAAAATAAATCGAACGTAATAAGAGCTATAACCGAAATCTTAATATCCAACTTGTCTTTCAGCAGTAATAATACCCCACATTGGAGAACCATGTGAATTAAGAAAATAAGAAAGCCGGCTTCCAAATGGAAAACACACAAAACCAGGACCGTTGGAAATAAAATCACTCTCAGGAACCAGCCGGCAATTAACCAAATTGGAGCTTTAAAAGCTCCCGACATCCACCGCTTCCTTTGGGCAATTAAAGCAGTTAGATTTTCACTCGGTTGAGTTGAACCCAATGTTTGTTTTGAGAAAATGAATTTCGCGGGAACAGAAACAGATTTCATTTGCAAAAGTAAATCCATATCCTCGGTGAGAAATCCTTTCATTTTTCCAAAGCCTGGAATTCGCCGGTACGATGATTTTGAAAAACCCATATTATTGCCAATCGCGGTGAGGTCAAAGCCAAATTTTGAGAGCATTTTAACTCCGGATAAATTCAGCAACCAATCAAGATTTTGCCACTGATTCCAGATTCCCTTCCCTTCAACTTTAGTAAATGCGCTAACCAATTGACCTTGGGCCAGGTGTGCAGACATTGCCCTAATCCAGGACCGCGGATAAACCATATCAGCATCCGCTATCAGGATATGCTCACCTTGAGTCTTTTCGATCAGAATATCTAAAACTCCTGCCTTACCCCCTGTTCGTTTGTCTTCTGCTTTAATCGGGAAACAATGCACATTCTTATTTTTGTCTGCAAACGACTTCACTACTGAGGCTGTGCTATCGCTGGAGTTATCATCACCAATAAGGATCTCAAATTTGTCATAATTGTAATCCTGATTGAGAAGACTTTGAATAACCCCGCCAATAAATCTCTCTTCATCCCTTGCAGAAATCAACACCGACACAAATTCCTCTTTTTCAGATGCAAACAGTTCATCTTTAAGCAAAAGAACCGAGCCAAGAAGAATCAATTCTGATAAAATAACAATGCTTACAATAACCAGAATAAAAATCATATCGCTTTGAATTTGTATTCCCGCTCTGCGAAATAGCTCAGGAAGCGCGGCAAAACATATTTAATTTTTCTTCCTGATTTTTCATTATCATGAAAGACAATTATAGATCCGTTTTCGGTACTTCTGATTGTATTTGACAGACACTTTTCCTGACCAAGCCTGGAATCAAAATCTCCGGAAAGAACATCCCACATTACTATTTGATAATTCTCCCGGATTCTGCTGGTATTTCTTTTTCGCAACATGCCATAAGGAGGTCTGAATAATTTATGAATCCGGAAGTAGCCTTGCTTATTTATTTCACTCTGACAAAGTGAAATATTATCAACAAATTCTGCAGGGCTTACCTTTCGCGCGTTCAAATGATTGTGAGTATGATTTCCAATTGAATGGCCGAAATGTATGGTTCTTTGAAAAGTGTCCGGGTATTTTTCAATGTTATGTCCTACACAGAAGAATGTTGCTTTCGCTCCATACTCTTCCAGTTCAGAAAGGATAAAATCAGTTACTTCGGGAATCGGTCCATCGTCAAAAGTCAGAAATATTGTCTTTTCCTCCCTTGACTTATGCCATAAAAAACTAGGAAACAATTTTGAAAAAATAGGTGGCGTTTTGTGCCAGTATAATCTTGACATATTCAGGAACCTTGCATTTTGCACGAAAGGATAGTAATATCATCATTATAATTGTTTTTCCCTTTATATCTTTCCAATTCACTTATCAATAATTTATGTATTTCTTTCAGGTCGGCATCTTTGTTTTTCAGAATAAATTCCTTTAAACGATCTGATCCGAATTCTTCTCCTTTTTCATTGGAGACTTCGGTAACTCCGTCAGTATACAGAAATAACAGAAAGTTTTCCAATTCAGTGATGAATCCTTCATTAATAAATGGAATGGGATGAAAAACTCCAAGAACCGTAGAACCTTCATCCAGTAGTCTGATTCCATTTTCCTTGTCATACAAGATGGGATGGTTGTGGCCAGAGTTAACATAAACCATTGTTTTCAAATGATGATCGTATATCGCGGCAAAAAAAGTGATAAAGTTTTCCCCTTTGGCATGTTCCAGGATCTGAAAGTTCAGAGCTTCTATTATCTCAGATAGGTTGGGTGTTTGCCTGATTAAAGTCCGCAAAGAAGCCTGGAAGTTAGACATTATAATTGCCGCTGGAATTCCTTTGCCGCTCACATCTGCAATACAAATAAGAAATTGGTTCTGATTGATGGGTATGTAATCGTAATAATCCCCGCCCACAGTGTGATGCGGCAGATAACTGGCTTCAATTTTCAGGCGAACGCCATAAGGTAGATTTTCAGGAAAAAGAAATTTTTGTACATCCTTTGCAATTTCCAATTCCTTTCTAAAGGCTTCTTCCTCAAGTTGTCTTCTTGCCAACCGCTTATTTTCAATAGCAACAATAATTATGTTGGTTATTGCCTGGAGATAGATAGTGCTGGCCTGACCCGCTTGCCCGTTTTCACCTCCAACTCCCTGGGTAAGAAGGAACGCGAGCTTCTTGTCTTTGTGAAGAACGGGAATTATCAAATCAAATTCATTAAATTCCGAACCATCTACGCTATCCAATTTATGGGGTTCCTGAATTTTGAGAATGTGTTTGGGGAGCTCTATCGCGGAGAAATTGTTTTGAGTTCCAAATTGAACTTTCGTTTCCCATTTCTCTCCATGAACATAAAGAACAAGTTTCTTGATATGTAAATTCGCTCTTAAGGTGAAGTTAAATATTTTATAAAGGGCATCTTCAGGGAGATTGTTGTTGATTGCCTGCGTAATTTCCAGAAGAGAACCTAACTCTAATTCTTTTGTGTTGAATTTATTTTGTAAGGCGGTTAACTTATCCAAAATGTTTCTATTAAGAATTGATGAAATGGGAATATTTTCGCCCTTTCCAACTGTATGCTCCAAAATTACTAATCAAAGAAAAAAATATAACGTAAAGTGGATACACAACTTCCAGGAAAATAAACGGCAGGAGATGCAATTCCTTGTTTAACCTGGCCGATATATCCTTCAGGAATATAAAATCAAAAAAAGCCTTAAGCAACATTCCAAGCAAAAAATATGCTAGTTCTACCTTTCCGGCAAAAAATGCAATTAATGAGACTAACCAAAATATCTGCAGAAAGAAAACTACAATTGCCACTAATTTAAGACTCAGACTTAAAGAGGCTTTCCATTTACCAGCCCATCTCTTTCGCTGATTCAATAGTTCCACAATCCCGGATGGAGCAGCAGTCTCAATCACGGTATCGATATCGTCAACAAACCCAATCTTTAAATTATGAGCTCTGAATTTTGACAGAAGAAATTCATCATCCCCTGAAGGAATATGAAGATTTCCTGAATAACCGTCAACCTGCTGAAAGGCACACTTGCTAAAAATCATGTTAGCTCCGTTAGACATAACCGGAACTCCCAGTCGCCATAATGCTGCCCCTGCGCCTACCAACGAAGTTTGTTCAATCGATACAATTTTTGAAAAGAAACTGCTCGATTCCCAAAATTTTACCAAACCAAATGATAAATCATTGTTCCCCGATTTATGTTTATTCAGCATAGATCTCAGCCAACCATTTTTTCTCTTACAGTCTGCATCAGTAATGATAATAATTTCACCTTGAGAGTTGTTTATGCCTTCAGAAATGGCAGATTTTTTCCCGGTTGTGCCGGTTAAAGAAATCAATTTCAAACTAAAGGAAGTCTTGTCAAGAAATTCCGCAACTAAAAGCGGAGTTTTGTCGGTTGAATGATCATCTACAATTATTACTTCAAAATTTTTGACCGGGTAATCCTGCAGGTTAATAGATTCTATAATTTTAGTAATATTTTCTTCCTCATTTCGACATGCAATTATTACGGAAATGAAATCATTATATTCG
>DASWHX010000054.1:0-61421 GCA_036397995.1 Cyclobacteriaceae bacterium | reverse complement strand
TGCATAACCGGAAACTTTTAGAAAATCCACTTCACCATGCTTAGTCCCGATGCATGCCTCAATATTCAAGCTGGAACGAAGTTTTGCCATTTCAAGAAATACATCAGGATTAGGTTCAATGCATATTCCAGCCCATTTCCTGTACCTTTCAAAAAAAAGGCTATTACTGTAGGTGATTCCATCATGAGCTCCGATATCAATAAAGAAACCTTTTTCTCTTTTCTTAAAAATTTTTTTGTCCAAATATTCGTCTTGTCCAAATTGAGAAAAATACTTTTCCATTTAATTGAATTTATTTTCTAACTCCACGTAACCTCGCACATTTAAGGGAAATGAAGGGATTTTAGTTTCTTTCCCAGTGATGGAGAATTTGATGAGTTTCTGGTAATTTCCTGTTGCAAGGTTTGAAAGAAGATATAACCCTATCGAATAATGACCTTCCAACAACGGCATTTTATTAATTACTCCCTGAAATTCCAAAGATCTTGTTTTCTTGCCTTCTAAATATTCTCTCATATCAATGATGGCTACCCTTTCTCCAGTTTCGTTATTGATTAATAGAGCCAACTCTGAAACCATATTTTCCTCGAGGAATCTCATCTTCAATTCAATTTCCATATCAGAAAACACTTCAAAGGTATGTTTTGAAAGAGTGAAATCTTCAATATAAATACCATCACCGATAAAAGCATTCTTCAAAGTTCTTGAAAAGGTTAAAGTTTCTTCATTAGCTGAATAACGGTTTATTGAATTTGAGATATCTGATATCAAATCTATTTTACCATTTCTGATGACGATCCCTTTTGAACAAATGCTTTTTAGCGCATTCATGTTATGACTGACAAACAATATAGTTCTGCCTTCATTTCTGGTAACTTCGCTCATTTTGCCAAGACATTTTTTCTGAAACGCGGCATCGCCAACCGCCAGAACTTCATCCACGATAAGTATCTCCGGTTCCAAATGTGCAGCCACACTAAACGCTAATCGCACTTTCATTCCGGAACTGTAATGTTTAACAGGAGTATCAAGGAATTTTTCTACGCCACTGAAGGATACGATTTCATCAAACTTTTTTCTAATCTCTTTTCTCTTCATCCCTAAAATAGTTCCGTTCAGGTAAATGTTTTCTCTGCCTGTTAATTCCATGTGAAAACCTGTTCCAATCTCCAGCAGGGAAGACACTCTTCCATTAATTTCAAACATTCCCGTTGTTGGCGCTGTTATTCTTGACAATATTTTTAGCAACGTACTTTTCCCCGCGCCATTACAGCCAATTATTCCCAGAGACTCACCGCGTGCAATTTCAAAGTTAATATCCTGCAATGCCCAGAAACTCTCCTTCTCCATTTTCCCAACCCTAAATATGGATTTTATCTGATAACCAATAGAAGTGCGAAAGTCTGCACTCTTGCTTTTGCCCGTATGGAATCTTTTTCCTAAACCCCTTACTTTGATTGCAAAATCAGTCATATAATATCGGCCATCACCCGTTCAACTTTCTTAAAAAAATAGAGACCTGAAATAAATAGTAATATTGCAACGCCAAAAGAGTAATACACATTTACACTGGGGGGAGAACCTCCCAGAATTGTCCACCTGAAACCTTCAACTATACCTGCCATTGGGTTCAGATAAAATAAAGTGACTGCCCAATCCGGCAAATTCTTAACAATTAATTCAGAGGGATATCCAACCGGTGTTGCATATAACCCAAACTGAACAAGAAAGGGAACTACATGTTGCAAGTCCCGGTAACGAATTGTTAAGGCGCTGATCCAGATACCGACGCTTAATGCAGAAATAATAGTAAGCGCGATAAAAATTGATAAGTACAAGAATTTATTGCCAGGAGTAATCCCATAGAAGATCATAAAACAACCAATTAGCAGAAGTGCAATTATAAAATCAACAAGCCCCACCATAGATTTACTTAAAGGAATGATAAGGCGCGGAAAATAAATTTTCTTAATCATTTCCTGGGAAGAAATAATTGAATTCCCGGAATTATTCAACACAAATGCAAAGTAGGTCCATGCCGACATACCGCATAACGCAAATAATGGATAAGGAATATCACCTGTATCTATTCCAATTGCCCTTTCAAAAACCATAGTAAAGATTAATAATGTTGCAAGCGGTTGAATAATCGCCCAGGATAATCCAAGAAATGTTTGCGTATATCTAACTCGTAAATCACGATAAATTAAGATAAGAATGAGGTCGCGATATGCCCATAACTCTTTAAAATTCAGCCCAAAAGATGGCTTGTTGGCATCTACTATGAGTTTATACACCTTTACTTATTGATTTTCAATAGGAACGCAGCCCTAAAATTTGCTGATTTTCAAGCTGTAATGATACCAATAATATTAATATATAATATTTGAAATATGCAATAAAACATACATAGTAATCGGAATCATTTATTTTCTCCTTCCAATACACATGCCGGGGGGATGCGATTTAAATACTAATTTTTTCGCTAGAAACTGAAATTTTTAATCTGTTCAAAAAATAAAGAAATGCTTTGTGGGAACACAATTACTGTAAACAAAACTCCGTAAAGTGCGCCAAATAAGTGGGCGTCATGGTTAATGTTGTCGCCAAGTTGTTTTCCCTGATAATAGGAATAAAGCAGGTACAAAGCGCCCAAAATAAATCCGGGGATTCCAATCGGAATGAACATGATATATATAGGCTGTAAGGGATAAAATATAATGCTTGAGAAAACGAATGCAGAAACTCCGCCTGAAGCACCCAGGGAATTGTAGTTAGGAATATTTCGAAATTTAAAGAAGGAGGGAAGATCGGAAACTACTACAGCAGTAATAAACAGGATCCAAAAGGCGAGGATTCCGGTAGCAGGACCCATTAAACCAATAAAGGTATACTCCACATTTCTTCCAAAGAAAAATAATGTAAAAAGATTGAAAATAAGGTGACCCCAATTGGCATGAATAAACCCACTGGTAATAAATCGAAAATATTCCTTATTGTGAAAAGCCTTATAAGGATTAAGAATCCATTTTTCCATTTTGGCGGGCTGTTTCCAGGCTACAAAGCTAACCAACCCAATAATGATCATTAGTATTACCGTTTGACTCATTTTTCGCGACTTTTCAAATTGCCAGTGAAACTAAATAATAATTCCCAGGCATTTTTATTTGCTTTAAAATACCGGAGATTTTCTGTTGCTAGATCAAAGTAGCCATTAATTCTGCTTTCCGCTTCTTCCCTGATTTTCAGGCGGGTATAAATTGCTTTCACTTCTTTGACTTTCTCTTCGCTATCAAATTCTTTTTGATCCAGCCAATACAAGAGTGTTTTCCTATCGGTACCTGATGCCTTTTGCAGGACTTTTATCAGAAGAAAGGTTTTCTTATTGCTGATGATATCACCCCCGGATTGTTTACCAAATTGTTCATCCCCAAACACATCGAGGAGATCATCCTTCAGTTGAAAAGCCAGTCCAAGATTGCGGCCATAGTTGTAAAGTTTTTCGGTTACCTCGCTATTTTGACCACCAAGAATACCGCCCAATTCCATGCTAAATCCAAGCAAGGCTGCCGTTTTTTTTTCAATCATTGAAAGATAATTCTTCTCAGAAACAGCCGGCTGAGTTTCAAAGTTCATGTCCATTTGCTGGCCTTCACACACCCGGGTTGCACATTTATTAAATGAATTCAGAACACTGAGAAGATACTTGCCTTCCACGGTGGTAAAATGTTCATAGGCTTTTACCAGCATTACATCCCCTGATAAAATGCCGACATTGGAATTCCATTTTTTGTGGATTGTTTGTTTACCTCTCCGTATTGGAGCATTATCCATGATGTCGTCGTGCATTAAGGTGAAATTGTGAAATATTTCAAGTGCTAGTGCCGGCTTTAGGATCTTTTTCCATTCCTGAGCGAATAAGTTGTAAGAGAGAAGGCAAAGCAAGGGTCTTAATCGCTTTCCGCCCAACTGCATGATATATAGAATTGGCTCGTATAATTCCCCAGGTTTCTGGAACGTGAGGGAATTTATCTCTTTTTCAATGGCTTCCTGAAATTCTTTCAGCATTATTCAATTGATCATTTCCAGATCGATGGTTCGTCTGTCGATATCAGTTTTAACTACTTTAACTTTAATATCATCACCAAGAGTGATTATGCGTTTATTGCGTACTCCTACTATCCTGAAATTCTCTTCATCAAACTCATAAAAATCGTCTCTAATTTCCGAGATCCGGATCATTCCTTCACATTTGGTTTCGATCATCTCCACGAATACGCCCCATTCGGTAACGCCACTGACGATGCCATCGAACTCTTCACCCAACCGGGTTTGCATAAACTCAACCTGTTTATATTTAATTGAGGCACGTTCAGCCTCGGCAGCTCTTTTTTCCCTTTCGCTGCTGTGTTCACATTTATCTTCATACTCTTCCTCGTCAGGGGATTTCCCATTCTGCAGATAAAGAAAAAGTAACCGGTGAACCATCACATCAGGATACCGGCGGATAGGACTTGTAAAGTGAGTGTAATGCATAAAGGCCAGACCGAAATGAGGATCAGGCTCAGTAGTATATTTAGCTTTTGCCATCGTGCGGATAGCCAGACTTTCCAGCACATTTTGCTCAGGTTTGCCTTCAATGGCATCGATCAAAGAGTTAAGTGATCTACTGATGGAACTTTCTTCGAGTTTCATCTGATACCCGAATTTTCTGGCAAAGATTGAGAAGGCTTTAATTTTGTCCGGATCAGGCGAATCATGGGTGCGATAAACAAAAGTCGATGACTTGTTTCCTCCGGATTTCTTTTTAAAGATGAATTCAGCCACCTTTTTATTGGCCAGTAACATAAATTCTTCAATCAACTTATGTGCATCTTTTCGCTCCTTTGGATACACTTCCAGTGGCTTCCCTTTTTCATCAAGCCTGAATTTTACTTCAATGGTTTCAAAATTTATCGCACCATTGGCGAAACGATCCTTTCTTAATTTCCTGGCAAGCTCATTTAATTTAACCAGTTCATCACTGAACTCTCCACTGCCGCTTTCTATAATCTCCTGGGCTTGTTCATAAGCAAACCGTTTGTCTGAATGGATGATGGTTTTTCCAAACCACTGCCTTTTCACGGTGGCCTTATCATCCATTTCAAAGACCGCTGAAAAAGTTAATTTGTCTTCGTTGGGATTCAGGGAGCAGACTCCATTGGATAATCGTTCGGGAAGCATGGGTATGGTCCGATCCACCAGATATACGGAGGTAGCCCGGTCAAAGGCTTCTTTGTCAAGAACGGTATCTTCCCGGAGGAAATGGGTAACATCAGCAATGTGCACTCCAATTTCCGTGTTACCATTCTCCAGTGTTTGCAATGAAATCGCATCATCAAAATCCTTGGCATCTTCGGGATCTATGGTAAAAGTTAAAATATTTCGGAAATCTCTTCGGGAGCTTATTTCATCTCTGGAGATTTTTTCCGGAATTCTTTCACTTTCTGCTAATACTTTATCGGGGAACTCAAATGGTAACTCAAATTGTGCCATGATTGAATGGATCTCCGCTTCATTTTCTCCGGCAGGGCCAAGAACTCTGATTATTTCTCCTTTCGGATTCTTCTTTTCGGCTGAAGGCCAGTTTAATATTTTTACGATTACCTTATCGCGACTTCTGGCCTTATTAATATCTTCGGAAGCAATAAAAACATCACAATAGATTCTCTTATTGTCGGGTATTACAAACGCATAATTTTTTGAAATTTCTACTCTGCCAACCCACTCATCTTTTCCGCGTTGGATAATTTGCTTTACTTTTCCTTCCGGTTTTTTTCCGTGTTTTTGAGGATAAACCTGGACACTGACCGTATCTCCATTGATGGCAAAATTAAGATCATCAGTTCGGACCCAGATATCGTCTTCACTTTCCTCAGATATTATGTAAGCGAACTTGGGATTAACATGGTCAACAACTCCGGTTAGCAGTTTAGCTTCTCGTGTACTTTTGAAACTGCCATTGCGAAGCCGCTGCACTGAACCGGACCTCTCCAGGTCAAATAGAGTTTCGGGCACCATATTCTTCTGGATCTTGTCGCGGTAGCCTAATTTCTTGGTTATTTGTTTTATAGATAGGGCTGATGAAAGGTTGGAATTAAGAAGTTGTTGTATGTCATTCGCTATATCTGATCTTCTGACCTTCTTAATTTTCTTATTGCTATGATCCTTTTTTTTCTTCCTGCCCATTCTGTTGTATTGAATTCCTGTTACAGAAGGTGTATGTTTTCATTTTTGATTGAAGGCAGGGCATTTAGTCTTAGAAATACTTGTCCTGTAACAACGATATCTTCCTTGCAATATTCAATTATTTTATCCAGATTTTTTTCCTTGTAAAAGGTTTCGTTTACTTTACTGCCGTCAATTCCATTCTTGCTGGAATCAATTCCAAATAAAGCGGCAAGAAGTTCCAGAGAAGTGAAACTTTTTCTGTCACCAAATTTCCACAAATCCATAGTATCAATATGCCTGATTTCCCATGGTTTCTTTCCGGAATAATCCATAGCACCCGGAAGTGTTATCCCATGAACCAACATTCTCCGGATAATATAAGGAAAATCAAATTCTTTTCCATTATGTGCACAAAGGGAAAGAGTATCAGCAGAAAATTTCGATTCAATTAGATGTTTGAAATCCTCAAGGAGTTTCTTTTCATCAACGCCGGCAAGAGCCTTAACTCTCAGAGACAATTCTTTTTCTGGTGATAAGTTAAATAACCCCAGGCCAATTACCACAATTTTACCAAACTCAGAATAAATTCCTGCTCTTTCCTCAAATAATTCCTGCGGCGTCATGGTATCGCTGTTTAGCAGAAATTTAGATTTCCTTTCCCATTCTTTTTGGAACCGGGGATGCAGTTGATCGAAGGTTTCAGCCATACCGACCGTTTCGATATCAATAAGTAAAATATTTTTTAAGTCCTGTATGTTCATGAATTAAATAATCTCCATTTCAAACAAATCTACTAAATGTTTGGTGAGAATTATTTTTACCTCCTCTAAATTTTGCTTTGCACCCAATTCCTTTGACAAACTTGTAACTGCTTTGTCGTTAATACCACAGGGAATTATATAGTTGAAGTATTGGAGATCTGTGTTGATATTAAAGGAGAAACCGTGCATAGTAACCCATCTGCTTGATTTTACTCCGATAGCACAAATCTTTCTGGGGTTTTTCAAAGAGATATGATCAAACCAGACGCCGGTTAATCCATCAATTCTTCCTGCTTCCAATCCGTAATTCATCAGTGTGCGAATAACTGCTTCTTCCAACATTCGGAGATATTTGTGGATGTCTGTAAAGAAATTATCTAAATCGAGAATTGGATACCCTACAATCTGGCCAGGTCCGTGATAGGTGATATCTCCGCCGCGGTTAATCTTGTAATACTGAGCATTTTTCTCTTTGAGTTGTGATTCATTTAGCAAAAGATTCTTTTCATCACCACTTTTGCCCATGGTATATACATGTGGGTGCTCCACAAAAATTAAGAAATTAGGGACCAGCACCTGTGAATTTACAGGCAGACTGCGATTCTTTGTTTTTTTATCTATCACATCTTTAAAGACCGACTCCTGGTATTGCCAGGATTCTCTATAATCCATTAGTCCCAGATCAATGATCTTAACCTTCTTGTTTTTCGTTGTGTACACAGCTATGAAATGTAAACTTCCAAACCACAAAAATTCATTCCTGTTCTTAGCTCATATTCCCGGATACTTGCGGGTATCAGAATAACTTCTCCAAGAGAAATTGTCATCGAATTACCAGCCCAATTAATTTGGCCTTCTCCATTAATAACAATGTAAATCCGGAAAGAATTCTCATTGTTCAGATTTACTTTTAGTGATTTCTCTCCCGTAAGCCGAATTGTAGTGAAGTAAGGGGATTTCACCAAAACAGCATAAGGTTCGGTAGCATTATATTTTGTTTTGAAAGTGGTTCCGACATCGTTAAAGTTTAAGGCGTCCGCTGCATTGGAAATATGCAGGTCCCGTGGTTTGCCATCATCACCCATTCGGTTAAAATCAAAAATCCGGTAAGTAATGTCAGAGGTTTGTTGAATTTCAGCCAGTAAAATTCCCTTTCCGATGGAATGAATTCTTCCTGCCGGAATATAAAAAGTATCACCGGGCATAACCTCCTCAGTGCAAACCCAATCCGTAACTTCACCAGCCTCTGCTTTTTGAATGAATTCTTCCCTGGTTAAATTTCTGTTGAAACCTACATACATGCGGGCGCCATGATCAGCATCAATAATATACCACATTTCCGTCTTGCCATATCCATTATGCTTCTTCCTGGCAAGTTTGTCATTGGGATGTACCTGGATGGAAAGATCATCATTGGCATCAAGGAACTTTATTAGCAAAGGAAAATTTTCGAACTTAATACGGGAGCCCATTATCTCGTTTGGGTATAGCTGAATGAGAGAATCAAGCGCTCTGCCCGCAAAAATTCCATTTGCGATAATACTTATATTTCCTTCCACACAAGATAATTCCCACGACTCTCCGCAGTTTTTGAGCTGACCAAAATCTTTACCTAATATGGTTTTAATCTTTTGTCCACCCCAAATTTTTGATTTGAAAATCGGATGAAACTTCAACGGATAAAATTCTGCCATCTATTGTTTGGCTATATTCTTAAAATGTGAAATTAATGATTGAGTACTGCCGTCGGTGCTTATCTCATTATCCTTTTCCAGGGCAGGTAATATTAATTTGGCAATTTGCTTTCCCAATTCAACACCCCATTGGTCAAAACTGAAAATATTCCATACAATACCCTGCACAAATACTTTATGCTCATACATGGCCAGCAGCATTCCAAGTGAATATGGATTTAGTTCTTCAATGATAATACTGTTGCTTGGCCGATTTCCCTCAAATACCTTATGTGGACCAATTCTCTCTATTTCTGAATCAGTAAATCCCATCCTTTGCATCTCTTCACTTACTTCCTCCCGCGACTTGCCAACCATTAAAGCCCGTGTTTGTCCAAAAAAATTGGCTAATAGTTTCCTCTTATGATCGCCCAAAGGATTCTGAGATTTCATAGTGGTAATAAAATCGCATGGTATGACTTGACTACCCTGGTGAAGCAGCTGAAAAAATGAATGTTGGCTATTTGTACCCGGAGCTCCCCAAATAACCGGACAAGTATTATAGCTTACTCTTTCGCCATTACGATCAACAGATTTACCATTACTTTCCATGATTACTTGTTGCAAATAATCAACCAGCTTATCAAAATACTGATCATAGGGCAGGATTGCTTCACTAGTGCAATTAAAAAAATTCACATACCAGATGCTAATCAATGCAAGAATAACAGGAATATTTTCACGGAAGGGTTTATCCAAAAAATGTTTATCCATGGAAGCGGCACCATCAAGAAACTTTTTGAAATTCTCAAAGCCTAACCCGCAGGCAACGGTTAATCCAATCGCTGACCAAACCGAATACCTGCCACCTACCCAATCCCAAAATTCAAAAACATTAGACTCTTCGATGCCAAATTGCGAAGTTGCCGCTTTATTGGTAGAAACTGCAACAAAGTGTTTGGCTATGTCTGCTTCGGTTGCTGATTCCAGAAACCATTTTCTCGCTGACCAGGCGTTGGTCATAGTTTCCTGAGTTGTAAAAGTTTTTGAAGAAATTACAAACAACGTGGTTTCCGCATTAACTTTTTTAATTGTTTCCGTAAGATGCGAACTATCAATATTGGAGACAAAATGGGTATTAATATTTTTGATTTTGTAAGGTGTTAATGCTTCACAAACCATTGCGGGACCCAAATCAGAACCTCCGATGCCAATGTTAACAATATCGCTAATTCGTTTTCCTGAAAATCCTTTCCAGTTTCCGGTTGTTATTTTATTCGAAAATTTTTCGACCTTTTGTAATACATTTTCTACGGCCTCGGAAATGTGTAATCCGTCAATTTCAAGATTATTATCCGTACTTTTTCTCAAAGCAGTATGCAGGACTGACCTATTTTCAGTTTCATTAATCTTTGCTCCTGTGAACATAGCTTGAATAGCTTGCTTCAGTTGAACTTCGTTAGCCAGGTCAATTAAGAGATCCATTGTTTCTTCAGTAATTCTGTTTTTTGAAAAATCCAGAAGCAAGCCATCGTGTTGCAGCGTGAATCTTTTCGCTCGATTTGGATTTTCTTTAAACATATTCACCATCCTCAGTGGCGCCACCTTTTGAAAGTGGGATTTCAATTCTTTCCATGCCTTGGTTTGAGTTGGATTTTTCTTTGGAAGCATCGATATTTTACCGGGTTTCATTTCAACTGTAAATATAGCCGGGAACATCGTGAAGGGCTTAGTATGAAGCTGAAATTGAAAATTACATTGATACTGACCGGAAACGTATCATCTTTTTGCTTTAAATTGCATAAAAACAACAATAAATGTGATTTAATGTCGAAGACCTCTGCTGGGAAAGAGGGAGAATTACTTGCGATAAATTACTTAAAATCAAAAGGTTATGATATACTGAGGACAAACTATCGGGCTGGGAGAAATGAAATTGATATCATCGCGAGAATGGATAGTTTTGTTGTTTTTGTGGAAGTAAAATACCGATCAACAATAAAATACGGATATCCGGAGGAGATGGTTAGCGGGGATCAGGAAGAGAGAATCAGGGAAGCCGCGGAGTTGTATTTGGAAACTGAGAATTGGAAAGGTAATATCCGGTTTGATATTATAGCCATTCACAAAAAGAAGGAGTGCGCCATCTTTCATATCCGGGATGCATTCTAGTTCGTATCCGGCAAGCCAAAACCATAAGTTTCGCGATCATAAATAAGCTGACCTCGATCGTTCCATTCTTTTAGAGTAACAGGTTGGAATTTCTTATTGTAGTGGTCTTCAGTATATTGAATCATCTTTTTCCTTCTTCCTCTTATTTCATAAAATTCTGTCCATACTCCAATCTTGACGTCGTTCTCATATTTTCCGGACACAGCAATATTGCCATTAGGATGAAAGTAAAAATATTCTCCATGTCGTTTACCATACTGAACTGGTATTACTTCTCGCAATTGAGTATGCTCCAGATCATAAAAGGAAACCAGGGACTCCTTGTACCAGCCTTTATGATATTTGGTCTTGGTAATTAATATATTATCGTTGTTATAAGTAGTCCACCTTCCATGCTTAGCCCCTTCATAATAATATCCTTCCTCAAGAACTTGCTTTCCCTTCATTTTCTTATAAGGGCCATGTAGCACCACTCCATATTTAGGATCCACATTCTTACCGGCTCGAATTGCTTTCCTTCTGAAATCAAACCAATATATTTCATTTACATAAGGATCAATTTTTATTGGGTCTTTCAGGTAATAGAATAGTTCCAGTACCACGTTATCACCAAAGCCATTTTTAGTAAATCCTTTTTTTGTTTTGATGCCAAAAAATGTATTCCTTTTTTGCTTTTTCTTTTTAGGTTCAACACGCTCAAATTCATCTTCCTCCAATTCAATAGTTATTGGCGTGTCTATACGAAAAAGTTCTTCAACATCCACCTTTTTGTCTTCCTGGCCGAAAGCCAGGTAACTTAAGGCAGTTAAAGGGATACCGACTAAATATTTGAAATTCAGTTTCACAACACCAAAATTACTAATTATTTAACGCCTTGTAAAACCAATTATTACTTCAATTAAGTAAACAGTTAGTCGGATGCCAGTTGCACGCTTCTTTGAATGAAATTGGTCAGATCGGCACCATCCAGCATATTCTGAGAAAGCAGAGCCAAATCATAAGCCTGTTTTGCTAATTCCGTTTTCTTTTCCTCTTTTCTTGATTTCAGAATTTTACTGATGATGCTATGATTTGCATTAACTACGATGTTGAGTTCCTTTGGCATGTTGCCCATAAAACCCATTCCCCCCGAGGCTGCCATATCACTCATTCTCCGCATGAATTCAGATTGAGTTATAATAACAGGCATTTCATCGGGCGCATGCGATTCAACCGAAAGAATCATGGATGGATTGTTTATGGCCTTTTCAAATATTTCTTTCACTTTTTTAGTATCCTCTTCAGAAAGCACGCTTTCCACCTTTTCATCTTTATCAACCAATTTATCTGTTGTGGATGAATCCACCCTTCGGAGATGGGTCTTTTCTAATTTCTGTTCAAGATTATTGATGAAATGTGAGTCGATAGCTCCGTTCATCATCAGTATATCATAGGACCGCTTTCGCGCAGCTGATATATAAGTGTCTTGTTTTTCAGGATTTGTTGTATACAAAAAGATTAATTCTTTGTTTTTATCCGTCTGATTATCTTTTACTTTTTTCTTATACTCTTCAATGGTGGAGTATTTTGATTCGGTATTCTTTAATAAGCAAAAGTCTTTAGCCTTATCGTAGAACTTCTCCTCGCTAATCATCCCATATTTCACAAAGATGGCGATGTCATCCCATTTCTTTTCAAAACTTTCCCTGTCTTTCTTAAAAAGTTCGGAAAGCTTATCGGCAACTTTTTTGGTAATGTGGGCATTGATCTTTTTTACATTGCTGTCCGATTGCAGGAAACTACGGGAAACATTCAACGGAATATCGGGAGAATCAATAACTCCGTGCAACAACATTAGGAATTCCGGGACAACATCCTTCACTTCATCAGTAATAAATACCTGGCGTGAATAAAGTTGAATTTTATTCTTGTGACCCTCAAAATCATTTTTGATTTTCGGAAAATATAAAATTCCCGTCAGGTTAAAAGGATAATCAACATTTAGATGAATCCAGAATAATGGTTCCTCCTGAAAGGGGTACAAGTCCTTATAAAATTTCAGATAATCTTCGTCCTTCAGATCTGCAGGGGTTCTGGTCCAAAGAGGTACAGGATTATTTATAATGGTATCAACAGTAACATTTTTAAATTTTTCTTTACCGTCTTTGTCTTTACCATCAGGTACTTTCTCTTCTTTTGTACCGAATTTTATTTTAACCGGCAGGAACCTGCAATATTTTTCCAGGATTCCTTTCAATCTGAACTCATCTAAAAACTCTTCCGAATCTTTCGCGATGTGGAGGACGATGTCAGTTCCTCTATCTTTTTTTTCTGAATCAGAAATTGAAAATTCAGTTGTTCCATCACATTCCCAGTAAGCAGGTTTTGCACCAGGCTGATAACTTCTGGTAAAAATTTCAACCTTCTTAGAGACCATAAAGGAAGAATAAAAACCAAGCCCAAAATGTCCGATGAATTGCTGTGCGGCTTCTTTGTCTTTATATTTTTCCAGGAAATCTGTAGCACCGGAAAACGCAATGTCATTAATGTATTTCTTAATCTCATCCAACGTCATTCCAATTCCCATGTCACTCACCGTGATAGTCTTTTTCTTCTTATCGAACTTCACTTCAATAGTCAGATCCTGGTCCCCAATGTCTTCTTTAAGTTCGCCCAGGGCCGACAAACGTTTAAGCTTTTGAGTTGCATCTACAGCATTTGAAACCAATTCTCTCAGGAAGATTTCATGATCGGAATAAAGAAACTTCTTTATTATCGGAAAAATATTTTCCGTATTTATTGATATTGTGCCTTTTTCAGCCATTGCTTATATAGTTCGTGATTAACTAGTGTCGCTTTTTCAAAATCCATTCCATTCTATCAATTCACCCTCATAAGTGACACTATGACAGTCTTAGCGGATTCTATCCACCGATCTGACCAGTTTTTCATCTTTTCTGATGAATCTGTTGGCAATTATATTCAGAATCATGGCGACAGCTGGTAGAAATAATCCATAGCCATAGCTGCCGGTGTTTCTTGGCATCCAGGTCTGTTGGCCGTCTGTAGCAAACCAAACTGAACAGCCCAGGCAAACTGTCATAATTATAGAGTTAAGAGCTCCCAGCTTCATTTGGGTTAGTCGGTCCTTGTACTGGAAAATCTCGTAGAATGCAATTCCGGCAGCTATCAGGGCAGTGAGGCTAACAATTGTATAAGGGAAAAAAGTATTTTGTGCGGGCTCACCTGTTGCAGGAATGAATTCATAAAATGCGCTATAGAGAATGTGGCTTTCCCCGGTTTCAATATTAATATTTATCCAAATGGGTGAAAAAACATCAACTACCATAAGCAGAGATACCAGGAATAGAAATACAGTTTGTATCCTTTGTAACATGTATGCGTTGGGTTAAATTGCGATACAAAATAAAGGTATTACCTTTTGGTTTCCAATCCTGCGCATAACTCAATGAAATCAGCATATATAGTAGATATTATCAGAACTCCAATCGGGAAATTTGCAGGATCGCTTGCGTCAGTGAGACCTGATGACCTGGCCGCTCATGTTATTATTAAGCTGTTAGAAAGAAATCAAAACGTTGATCCATCTTTGATCGAAGATGTAATTTTTGGAGCGGCGAACCAAGCCGGCGAAGACAACCGAAATGTTGCCCGGATGGCATTGCTTTTGGCAGGGTTGAAAATTGAAACCGGTGGAGTCACTGTTAATCGTCTGTGCGCATCAGGGCTGCAAGCCATTATGGATGCTTCGAGGGCTGTTCAGCTTGGAGAAGGTAAAATTTATATTGCCGGAGGTTCGGAAAGCATGTCGCGAGCCCCCTTTGTAATGAGCAAAGCGGAATCAGCGTATTCAAGGAATGTTGAAATTTTTGACACCAGCATCGGCTGGCGATTCGCTAATCCGAAACTGGTTGATCTGTTTTATCCTTTTAGTATGGGTGAAACTGCCGAGAATGTCGCGAGCCAATGGAAGATTTCCCGTACTGAGCAAGATGAGTTTGCACATAGCTCTCAACTCAAGTATAGCCTTGCTCATCAAGGTTCAAAATTTGATGCCGAAATTGTTAGCGTAGAAATACTAAGAAAGAAAGAGGAGGTCGTAATTTTCGCAAAAGACGAGCAGCCGCGGCTCTCCTCTATGCAGGTTCTGGCAGGATTAAGACCTGTTTTCAAAAAAGATGGAACTGTTACGGCAGGGAATTCTTCAGGAATAAACGACGGAGCAGCGGCATGCCTGGTTGTAAGTGAAGAAACTCTGAAAGAATTGGACCTTAAGCCGATGGCCCGGATTGTATCAGTGGCTATCGCCGGGGTAAATCCGGATACCATGGGAATTGGTCCGGTACCGGCGACGAGGAAAGCTTTGAAAAGAGCGGGATTGAAAATAAATGATTTGGATTTGATTGAATTAAATGAAGCATTTGCCAGCCAGTCGCTTGCCTGCATCCGGGATTTAGAATTGAATCCCGAAATTGTAAATGTTAATGGTGGTGCTATCGCAATCGGACACCCCCTTGGATGCAGTGGTGCCAGAATAAGCGGAACCCTTATTCACGAAATGCAAAAAAGAACCAAAGCAAAATATGGATTGGCAACCATGTGTGTCGGCGTTGGCCAGGGAGCTGCGGTAATTTATGAAAAATGCTGACGAAGCATGCGGTACTTTTTTGAAATCTCCTATAAGGGAACTAACTACCATGGATGGCAAATTCAGAAAAATGCGCTTGCTGTTCAGCAGGTTTTCAATGAATCTCTGAGTATTCTTTTGCGTGAACCGGTTGAAACACTTGGAAGCAGCAGAACGGACACGGGAGTGCATGCTTCACAACAATTCTTTCATCTGGATACCACCAAAATTATAGAACCGGAAATACTAATTTCTAAAATGAATTCTTTACTGCCCGGGGACATCTCAGTTAAAAGTATTCGACCAGTTAAACCAAATGCTAGCTGCCGGTTTGATGCTACTTCAAGAAGTTATGAATATCACATAATAAAAAGAAAAGATCCATTTCTTTCCTGGACAGCAGTAGAGATCAGGAAGCCCCTGGATGTTGACGCAATGAATCTGGCAGCAACTTACTTGATAGGCAAAAAGAGTTTTAAAAGCTTTTGCCGTAATAGCATGGCTGTTCCCGGACACGATTGTGATGTCAGCCGGGCTATTTGGAAAGAAAATGGCGATAGCCTTATTTTCTTAATTACAGCAAACAGGTTTCTACGGGGAATGGTACGATCAATAGTGGGAACTTTGATAATGGTTGGTGATGGGTCTATAACCAGCAGGGAATTTGCTAAAATCCTAAATAGCAAGGATCGGAAATTAGCAGGGCCGGCCGCACCGGCAAAAGGTTTATGCCTGACAAAGGTTAAATATCCTCCAGGTATATTTAAAGTGAAAAGTTCTTAACTTTGGGTGTTTAAACATTCATTTTTTTGGAACAGGAAAATATTAGCGGCCGAGTTATTGATTTCCAGGTGCTGAAAAGGCTCCTCAAATTCGTCGGGCCATATCGTTTTAAGTTTTACCTACTCATTTTCCTGACCTTAACCCTGGCAATACTTGCCCCTTTGCGGCCTTACATCGTTCAGTTGACTCTGGATAACGATGTTATGAAAGGAGACTATGCCGGGCTCAGGTTTATGATGCTTATATTAGTAGGACTCCTCGTCGTCAATGCCATAGTTCAGTATATCCACACTTACTTGTCCGGCTGGTTAGGACAATTCATAATCAGGGATATCCGCATTCAGTTATATAAACACTTGCTTTCCCTTAAGCTTAAATTCTTTGATAACACCCCAATTGGCAGGCTGGTAACCAGGACTATATCTGATGTTGAAACTTTGCTGGATGTATTTAGTGAAGGATTGGCAGCCATGATTGGAGATTTATTGCAACTTGTTTTCATCTTGGGATTAATGTTTTATACTGACTGGAGACTGGCTCTTGTCAGTCTGGCAAGCTTTCCTATCCTCATTATTAGTACTTACATCTTTAAGGAAAAAATTAAAGTTGCTTTCAACCAGGTAAGAAATGCGGTTGCAAATCTTAACTCTTTTGTTCAAGAACACGTCACCGGAATGAGTATTGTTCAGATATTTAACAGTGAGGAGCGGGAATTGCAAAAGTTTAAAAATATTAATCGGGATCATAAGCGAGCCAATATCCGTTCAGTAATGTATTACTCCATTTATTTTCCTGTGGCAGAAGTAATCGGTGCGGCGGGAATAGGTTTATTAGTTTGGTATGGAGCTAAAGGTGTAATCAATTTTGAGCAAACAGGAATCACTCTCGGAATGCTTGTAGCTTTTATAATGTATATTAATATGTTCTTCAGGCCAATCCGAATGATAGCCGACCGGTTCAATACTTTACAGCTCGGGATAGTAAGCACATCCAGAATCATGAAACTATTGGATAGTAAAGATTATATTCCCGATGAAGGGACTACCCAGGTTGATAAAATTCATGGGGCGGTAAATTTCAAAAATGTTTGGTTTGCCTACAACACCACTGATTATGTATTGAAAGATATTTCCTTCAAAGTGAACAGAGGTGAAACAATTGCCCTGGTTGGCGCGACAGGAGCCGGCAAAACTTCTGTTATCAACCTCCTAAACAGGTTTTATGAAATCAACAGGGGTACTATTACCGTGGATGACATCAATATCAGAGATTTCCCTTTGGATAATTTAAGGAAGAATATTGGAGTTGTCCTTCAGGATGTTTTTCTTTTCTCTGATACAATTCGTCAAAACATAACCCTGGGAAACAGTGAAATTACTGATGAAGATATTTGGAAAGCGGCCGACTCCGTGGGTGCTAAAAAATTTATTGAACGCTTGCCTGGACAATTGGATTACAATGTGATGGAGCGAGGCTCAACCCTTTCGGTAGGTCAACGTCAGCTAATTTCATTTATAAGGGCAATGGTTTATGATCCAAAAATTCTTGTTCTTGATGAAGCAACCTCTTCAGTGGATACCGAAACCGAAGAGATGATTCAGGAGGCCATTTCAAAAATGATGGAGGGCAGAACTTCTATTGTTATTGCACATAGACTTTCAACAATTCAAAATGCAACCAGGATTTTAGTTTTTGAAAAGGGTGAAATTAAAGAAGAAGGCTCGCATGAAGAATTGTTGACCAAAAGTGGTTTGTATTCACAGTTACACAAGATGCAATATAAAGAGGCAGGTTAATAGGTTACTAATTAAAGCTTCTTTATATTCATGTAGAAATAAATTTTGTCAATTTTGCGCAAAAGAGGGTACAAAATAATTCTATTTTTTATCTTTCCTTTTTTCCTGATTTTGCTTGGCAACGAAGCAGACGCACAGAGGTCTGTTCGCAAAAGGAGTGCGGTAAAAATGCCTCATAACAGGAAAATGAAAATTATATGTCCGGTATTTATACCTAATGAATACCCATACCAGGGAATAGGAATAAAAGTTGGCGATCCATTCGCAGTTACATACAAACTTTATGTCAGCAAATTCCTGGCAATGGAAATAGCTGTTGGGCATGGAGCAAGTTTTGTTTATAAAAAATTCTACCAGGATAACTTCTCAAACTTCGAATTTCTGGATACCCTGAATTACTTATCTCACTCGGTAAAGAATGATTTAGTTGGACAATTCAGAATTATGATCCATAGTGAAATCAAATCTCTTGAAGGTCTGGACTGGTATGTTGGAGGAGGCTATCAATTCAAAAACACCAAGATTCTCTATCGCTATAATGACCCCGATACAAATGGGTTTACCATGGAGCAGGAGACCAGAAGGGAACAATTCTTTTACGGCCCTGATATTTTCCTGGGATTGGAATTTGCGAATTTCGCCATACCCGTTTCCATATTTTTTGAGGGGAATATGTTCCTGATACTGGAGGCAAATGGCCTTGGACCCCGATTTCAGGCCGTAGCTGGAATCAGGTACATCTTCTGAACCACTTATGATTTTCTTTACGTACATAATTATCCTCCTGATTTTGTATGATTTTCGGCGAATCGTCCTTATTGGGTTATTTTTTTCCACTCCATTTGCTTTATTTGTAATGGATGCATGGCTTGAAAATTTTACATACCGTGTTGAAATCAATTATTTAAATTTTATTATGGCAACAGTTATTGCAATGATTGTTGTAGCAATTAGCGTAATTCACCGTTCATGGAGTGCCGCATCCATAAACCCGGTAAACACGATAAAGAATGAATAAGATAGAAAAATCAAAACCCAACCTTTAATTATATGAGAATTGTAATAATGTTCATCTTAATTGGAGTTTTTTCATTGCACGCGTTTACCCAAAAGGCGGGATACGTTTGTCCTCCATGCGGATGTTCAAATGATGGAAAGGTATTCAAGGAGCCAGGCAAGTGTCCGGCCTGCTCAATGACATTACTGAACAAGGACAATAAAAGCGAAGGTCTTAATTACACAAATCTTGATCCTGAAGAAGTGTGCGAATTGCAGTCGAGAGTAACTAATGTCCTGTTCCTGGACGTTCGTACGGAGGGTGAATTTAATCGATCTCCTTTGGGCAGGATAAAAGATGCAAAACACATTCATGTAGAAGAATTGGGTTCTCGAATCAAAGAACTGGCAGAATATAAGAATAAGGAAATAATAGTCTACTGCCTGGTGGGAATTCGCAGTGCAAGAGCTTCCGAATATTTGGCAGAAAACGGCTTTACAAAAGTAAATAATATGCTTGGCGGAATGGAGCTGTGGAATCAATCCCGGGATGAAACTGTAAAGTATAAAAATACGCTACTGGATAGATAGCTAGTCTTCAAGCAGCTCTTCCGCAAGCAACTGCTTCTCGTAAAGACTCCTGTACACACCGTCACTCTTCAAAAGCGATTCATTGGTGCCTTGCTCAACAATTACCCCATCATCCAGTACAATTATTTTATCCGCCAGTTTAGCACTTGATACCCGGTGAGAAATAATAATGGTGGTGCGATCCTTCATGAGAAGTTTCATGCTTTTCAGAATAGTATTTTCCGTCTTAGTATCAACTGCACTCAAACTGTCATCCAAAATAAGAATTTTTGGATCTCTAACGATGGCACGGGCAATACTAACTCGTTGCTTTTGTCCGCCGGAGAGTGTGATTCCGCGCTCACCCACGCGGGTATTGAACTGGTCGGGGAAATCCATCACATTACCATAAAGATCAGCATCCCTGGCAGCCTGCATTACTTTCTCAGGAGGAATCTCCATAGAGCCGAATGCAATATTATTAAAGATGGTGTCACTAAAGAGGAACACATCCTGCGGAACATAACCAATTTGGCTCCTGATGGACCCGAGATGATAATCTTTTAGATTAATTTCATCAATAGTGATTTTACCCTCAGTGGGATCATATAAACGGCATAACAAATTAGCAACCGTACTCTTACCCGATCCGGTAGTTCCAATAATGGCCAGAGATTCCCCGCTGTTGAGTTTGAAGTCAAGACTACTGAGCGCAACAATACCGGAATCCGGATAGGTGAATGATACTCCGTTGAACTCAATATCTCCCCTTATTTCCTGCTGAATATTCTTTTCACTTGTAATATCATTTTTGACTAGCATAAATTCATTGATTCTTCTTTGAGAAGCAGCAGCTCGCTGGGTAATACTGGAAATCCAACCCAGGGCAGTTACAGGCCAGGTAAGGTAATTAACATACAAAATGAATTCCGCAATATTTCCAAAAGTCAATGCCCCGCTTATGACCTCATTTCCGCCAACAAATACTGTGAGGATTACACTCAAGCCAATTAGCGCCATTACAATCGGGAAAAACAATGAGTTAACCATTGTGAGTCTCAGGGATTTGTTCTTGTACTTTGTATTCTCTTCCTCAAATTTTCTGGATGAATCTTCTTCTCTGACAAAAGATTTCAAAACACGAATTCCTGAAAAGGCTTCCTGCACAAACGTTGATAATTTGGATTGCTGCTTTTGTATTGCCTCTGACCTTCTGTTTATAATGTTGTTTACAAAATAAATGCTGAAAGAAAGAATAGGTAACGGCAGCAAAGCAAACAGAGTTAGTTTTACACTGATTGTTAACATGTATGGAATAAGAATGGCGAAGAGCGTAATCAGGTTAATACCATACATGATTGATGGTCCCAGGTACATTCTCACTTTGCTTACATCTTCAGATATTCTGTTCATCAAATCTCCGGTGCTGTTTCTCCTGTAAAAGGAGGTTGGAAGTTCCTGATAATGCCGGTAAATTTCATTTTTCAGGTCGTACTCAATTAGTCTGGACATCACAATCAGAGTTTGCCTGACCAGGAAAAGGAAGAAACCCCGCAAAAGTGCCATGAGTAAAATAATCCCGCCATAAATCAAAATGTACCTGGCAAAAATATCATAGTATGAATTCTGCAGATTCAATCCGGCATAATTCCGGTATAAATCAATATTGGCAATTATCAGGTCAAGAGAATGTCTCACCATCTGGGCTGGTATTATCTGAAAAATATTGGTGATAATGGTGAAGATTATCCCGAGTATGAAATGATACTTATATTTTAGAAGATATTTATTGAGGTATGATAATTCCTTCATTTCTTATAAATACCCGCTTCCCACGTACTTTTCAAACTCAAATCGGTATTTTTTAACTTAACAAAAAAGACTACTTTTGCGTTACCTTTTTTAGACCTGAGACACGGCATAGGAACAAAAATACAATAAAAAATTAAAGCACGGACGATGGAAATAAAGGAAGCGGTTGAAAAGTCAAATTCCTCCTTGTTTGAAGAAGTGACCCGGCTGGGTCACGAGCAGGTTGTCTTCTGCAACGACCCGGGAACAGGTCTTAAAGCAATCATAGCCATTCACAATACTGTGCTTGGTCCATCCTTAGGCGGAACCAGGATGTGGGCCTACAACTCTGAGTCAGAAGCGTTGAATGATGTACTTAGACTTTCCCGCGCCATGACGTTCAAAGCCGCAATCAGCGGACTTAACCTGGGTGGTGGAAAAGCTGTCATCATTGGTGATGCAAGAACGATGAAAACCGAAGCTTTGATGCGAAGATTTGGCAAGTTTATCAACAGCCTTGGAGGTAAATACTACACTGCGGAAGACGTAAATATGAAAACCCGTGACATGGAATATATCCATATGGAAACAAAATATGTTACCGGGCTGCCAAAATCAATGGGTGGAGCAGGTGATCCATCGCCGGTAACTGCTTACGGCACTTATGTGGGTATGAAGGCAATGGCAAAGAAAGTATTTGGATCTGACAGCCTTGAAGGAAAGAAAGTGATGGTACAGGGTGCCGGACAGGTTGGGGGATATTTAGTGGAACACTTACTGAAAGAAAATGCAATTGTTTATCTGTCGGATATCTTTGAGGAAAAAGCAAAAGCAATTGCGACAAAAGGAAAGGTGAAGGTTATTGAACATGATTTAGTGTACGAAACTGATGCAGATATCTATTCTCCCTGCGCATTAGGAGCCACTCTCAATGATGAAACAATACCTAAACTAAAATGCGCCATAATAGCAGGATCAGCTAATAACCAGCTGGCTGATGAGATCAAACATGGATACATGCTGATGGATCAAAAAATAGCGTATACACCCGATTTTCTGATTAACTCAGGTGGCTTGATTAATGTTTATTTGGAATACCTGGGCAATCATAATTACGAAAGAGCTTACCAGATGGCCGATTATATCTATGACACTTGCATCAACATTGCGGTATTCTCAGATGATAATAATGTTTCTCCACAAGAAGCAGCCATGGAAATGGCCAATAAACGCATTAAGTCAATAGGAAATATTAAACTCACTTTTTAAGAAAAAAACTGTAACTAAATAAAACTTCGTTCTTTAACATTATTTGAAATGCTCAACAGGAGAATCCTGCGTATAGAGGTCTTGCAAACCACCTTTGCTTACTTACAGGGAAAGAATTCCCTTAAGCAAATGGCTCGCGAATCATTGGCTGCAAACCTTGGACCGGACATGGACACCATGAACAATGAGGACATTCGAATGCTGGCTGTCAGACAAAGGGAGGCACTAAAAATCTTTGATGATAAAATTGAAGAAGTAAATCCAAAATGCAGCCACAAAGTCAAGGAAATTGAGAAACTTGTTAATGAAGCGTTCATCAAGTATGAAAATGACCTGAAAAAGGATTTCAAATTCCTCAAAAAAAGAATGCTTCTGGATATCGAAGGAACCCGCACAACCTACCTTCGGATACTTCAACTCCTGGTTGAATTCAAAAACGTTGCCTCCACTATTAAGTCAAATTTTGGAACTCCACCGGAGAATTTTGTTAAGAATTTGTTAATCAGGAAGATTGAATATGATAATTCAGTCCAGAGTGCCATATTAGCATCAGGAATATCATGGACTTCCCATAAAGAAAAAGTTAGGGAATGGTATCGGGATATTATAAGAAAAGACAGTCAGTTTGACGAGTATCTAAAACTTGATAAAACCGATTTTATTGCAGATAAAAAACTGATTGATCATTTGCTTCGTGATGTTATCTTAAGAAACCAGGTAATTGGTGCATTTTTTGAAGAAGAAGATCTAAGATGGTCAGAACATGAGGCAGTAGTTAAAGGGATGGTAAAGAAATCCCTAAAGGAAATCGAGGAAGAAAAGGAGTTCCCCCGATTTTCAATATCAATGGATTGGGAAGATGATAAAGAGTTCTTTGAAGTTTTGTTTGATCGGGTAGTAGAAGAAGAAAGAAATATCGAAGCGTTGATAGGACGAAAGGTTAAAAATTGGGAACTGGAAAGACTTGCATTAATAGACAAAATCATACTTAGTTTAGCGGTGGCAGAATTAAAAAATTTCCCAAACATCCCCGTCAAAGTGACGATAAATGAATATATTGAAGTTTCGAAGAGATATAGCACCCCTAAAAGCAAGGAGTTTATCAATGGGGTTTTGGATGGAATAACTCAGGAATTGAAATCTCAGGGACTAATCAAAAAAAGCGGCAGGGGTTTGTTGGACAATAAGTAAAAGAAACATGAGCAATAAATCGAATGCATTTCTGGCCTTTTTACTGGGTGCTGCAACCGGTGCAATATTAGGAATACTTTATGCACCGGATAAAGGATCAAATACCCGTGATAAACTTACTTACCGGTTGGATAAGTATAAGAAAACTCTTGAGGATATGCTTGAAGATTTAATTAGTGGTAAAGATGATTTACCAAAATCGAAAGCGAAATCAGAAGGTGAAAAAGTTATCAATGACGCCAAGGAAAAGGCAGAGAAATTATTGCAGGATGTTGACAATTTGATTGGTCATATCCGAAATGAGAATAAATGATGTTTAACTGAAATTTTATTAGCAAAATGAAGATGACAAGATTATTAAGCGCAACCTTATTTTTAGCAGCTGTGATTTTCGCAGGCTGTGACAGCAAGACCTCTGAAAAGAGAATTGCCGAATTGCAGGATAAGCTTGCGGAAGTTGAAAATGGCGGTACGGCAACTACCGGCACCGCAACGCCCGCCAGCACTACTGAGGCTGCTGCGGAAACCACGGATTCTAATATAAAACCTGATGGCCCGCTTCCTGCTTTTGAATGGATTGGCGGCGAAGAACATGATTTCGGTAATATTACCGACGGGGATGTTGTGCAACATACCTTTCTTTTCAAGAATACCGGTGAAGCTCCTCTAATTATTGAAAAAGCCCAGGCATCTTGTGGTTGTACTGTGCCAGCATGGACAGAAGAACCTGTTGCTCCAGGCGCAACGGGCGAAGTTCAGGTAAAATTTGATAGTAAAGGAAAGCCTAACGTGCAAAACAAGACCGTTACCATCACGGCTAATACCTATCCAAAGATTAGCAGACTAAGGATTAAGACTTTTGTTAATCCTAAAACATCTGCCGATGCAGCTGACGGTCCGGTAAGGAATTAAGGACAAATCTTGTTTAGAAAAAAGAACTTGTAATTTTCGGATTACAAGTTCTTTTAGTTTAGTGCAAATCGTATTTTAGTGCAATCCTTAAAATAATATAAAATGATACATCCCATTCTTGCACAGGCAAATGGCCAGGGAAGTGGCTATTCATCAATAATTTTCTTTGCAGCAATTGCCCTTATTTTTTATTTTTTCATGATAAGACCGCAGCAAAAGAAACAAAAGCAGCAAAAAAAATTTTTGGAGGAAGTAAAAAAGGGAGATTTAGTAATAACAATCGGCGGATTGCATGGTAAAGTACTCAATGTGGAGAATGATACCATTGTGCTTGAAGTTGATAAGGGTCTGAAGCTCACATTTGAAAAATCCAGCATCAGCATGGAAGCCAGCAAAAAGCGACAAACCCCCTAATTGATATTTTGTTGGAAATGGTTAAGAACATATGGCATGGAATTAAAAACATCATAATTCCCGATCGGGTTGCCAATTGGAAAGTAATAATACTGTGTATAATAGGAGCAACCACATTTTGGTTTTTCAACTCCTTAAACAAATCATACACCACCACTATAAGTTACCCGATAAACCTGATATTTGACGAATCGAAATACATAGCAGTTTCCCAGCTTCCAAGCCGGGTCCAAATTAACTTAACCGGTGGTGGTTGGAACTTAATCAGGAGAACAAATTGGTTTAATATCGAACCTATTATCCTGGTTTTGGAAGACCCTTTGCAAAGGAGGGTGGCAGGAAATTCTTTTAGGAGCAGCATTAGCGATCAGCTTGATGAATTTCAACTTAACTTCATTGTTACCGATTCACTGGCATTAAATATTGAAAACAAAATTGACAGGAAATTGAAACTTAAGATCGATAGCGCGTCCATTTCATTGGATGAAAACCATTACCTGATTAGTTCAATATCGTTATCTGTTGATTCAGCAATATTTACTGGTCCTGAATCAATGATGACTTTGTTGAATAATGAGTTTCTTGTAGAGATTCCGGAGCAGGCCATTGATGGAGATTACTTGCAAATGGTAATTATTAAAACGGGAGCAGACCACCTGTTTTCGGTAAATCCACCAAATGTGGGAGTATCATTTGAGGTTCGTCGATTTCTCCGGGTTTCTAAAACTGTAAAATCAACTTTAATAAACTTTCCTGCCGACAGTTCATGGTACGTAAGAAATCCAAATGTTACAATCTCTTTTATGGTTAGAGAAGATCGAGCTGCAACTGATTCATCAGCCTTCGAAATCATTTTAGATCTTTCCCGCATGGCCCGGGCAGATTCAACAATTCAACCCTTAATCAGAAAATACCCAGGCGATGTCCTTGATATTAACATAGAATCTGGCCGGGTTAAAGTATCTCATGATTAAACATTTTCAGGTAGGTGTTACCGGTGGAATAGGTTCTGGAAAAACTGTAGTAACAAAGATATTCACAGTTATGGGAATTCCTGTCTATGATTCTGATTCCAGGGCAAAACAATTAATGAGTGAAGACCCGGAACTAAAATCTGAAATTATACGAGCTTTTGGAGATGAATCTTATGGAGTTCACGGTCTTGACAGGAAATTCATTGCTGCCAAAGTTTTTAATAACCCCGCAGAACTGGAGAGGTTAAACCAAATGGTTCATCCTAAAGTTGGCCGGGATTATAGTAAATGGCTGACTGAACAAACATCAAATATTGTTATAAATGAAGCCGCTTTGTTGTATGAAAAAGATATTGCAAAGCGATTGAACTTTCTTATAGTGGTTACTGCACCCGATATAATTCGAATTGAACGTGTCTTAAAAAGAGATAACAGAACAGAATCCCAAATCAGGGAAATAATAAGCAATCAGTGGCCGCAAGAGAAATCCAGCCTGTTGGCCGATGCAGTAATTGTGAATGACAATACTTCAGCATTAATACCTCAAGTGCTGGATATTTATGAGACAATAAAAAGGAAGGCCAGTTTGCAGAACAAACTGGCCTAATAAAACAACCCAGTAAAAAGTCTTAATATATGATTACCTAATCCTAAACTATGATAATTTTTCTGACCTTTTTACTTACCTAACCTTATACTATGACGGAAATTGAGGGAAAATTGTTTCCTAAAAAATGTTAAAAGGAAAAAATAAGTGATGGGTGAATGAAAAGGATTTAAATGGGCAATCCGCACAGTTTTACCTGGTCCAGATAGAATTTCATCCGGGTATTTGAACGCTGAAGCTGTTCTATTTTTTCAATCTGATCTTTCTTATGATGATAGAAAACCTCCAGGTAAATTCCGTTGAACAGATATAAATTTATTTTGTACTCATAATACCGGATGGATGTGATAAAAGTTCCCTTTACATACAGAGTTTTTATCTTATCATGTAATGAAAGTTTTTCAAATGTTTGATATTCCTCCACTTTCAATCTCGCTTTAATTCCAAATTACAAAAAATGTTTAACAATAAAAAGCATCCAAATTTCAGACCAATTTAAATTTAATCTTATGGTATTAATTTAAAATGGAAGCTTTGCGTGAGCCACACTTATCGACATAAAAACAATCAATTTTCACCTAAAATAAAAAGTGGAAGTGTGGCACACGCTGATGTTATTATATGATGTTTACTCCAGTTCATTGGGAAAGAGATGAAACAAAAAAAGCCTCCGGTAACGGAAGCTTCTCTTTGGGTGGAAGACCGGGATCGAACCGGCGACCCCTAGAACCACAATCTAGTGCTCTAACCTGCTGAGCTACATCCACCGTTTTAGGACTGCAAATGTAAGCAGACATGTTCAATTCTCAAATAAAGTACGGAGAGTTTGATTAGCGATCAAAGGTAATTCGTCTTCCTGTTTTACTTTGATTAAACATTCCGTTTTCAAATGCAGGATGCCCGCTTACCAGGGTGGTGGAGATATTTGATTTGAATTCAGTGCCTTCAAAGGGTGACCAGCCGCAATGCGCCAGGATGTTTTCTTTACTAACCGTCCAGGGATTATCCAAATCAACTACCACCAGGTCAGCAAAATAACCTTCTTTTATAAATCCCCGGTCTTCAATTTGAAAAGCCTTTGCAGGATTATGACACATTTTCTCGACAATTTGTTCAAGGGAAATTTTATTTCGATGATAAAATTCAAGCATCGCAACCAGGCTATGCTGCACAAGCGGGCCGCCTGATGGGGCATTAAGATATTTATTTTGTTTTTCTTCCAAAGTGTGTGGCGCGTGATCCGTCGCGACTATATCAATAACACCATCCAGTAACCCCTGGAAAATAGCAATTTTGTCTGCTTCAGTTTTCACTGCCGGATTCCACTTTATTAAGGTTCCCTTGGTTGCGTAATCCTGGTCATCAAACCACATATGGTGAATACAAGCCTCAGAAGTAATTCTTTTGTTTTCCACAGGACCGCGTTTAAATAGCTCCAATTCCTTTGCAGTAGAAATATGAAGAATATGCAACCTCGTATCGTATTTTTTGGCCAGCTCGACAGCTAATGAAGAACTTTTGAAGCAAGCTTCATGACTTCTGATTAGAGGATGCGCTTCAATAGGAATCTCTTCTCCATACTTCTCAGTAAATGCTGCCATGTTTTTTCTGATGGTTCCTTCATCTTCACAATGGGTAGCAACCAAAACCTGTGCTTCCCGAAAGATAGCTTCAAGAGTTTTTTCATTGTCGACAAGCATATTGCCGGTCGATGAACCCATAAAAACTTTAATTCCACATACGCTATTAGGATCTGTTTTCTTAACTTCCTCAAGGTTATCATTAGAAGCTCCCAAAAAGAAGCTATAGTTAGCAAGGCTTTTCTGACTTGCAATCTGATATTTTTGTTCAAGCAACTCCTGTGTTAATGTGTTGGGAATAGTGTTAGGCATTTCCATATAGGTAGTTACACCACCCGCCACAGCAGCTTTAGCTTCAGTAAGTATACTGGCCTTATGTGTTAATCCCGGTTCTCGAAAATGAACCTGATCATCAATAACTCCCGGCAAAATAATTTTTCCGGCGGCATTTATAATTTTTTTGGCTGGAATAGAACTAAGATCACCAGCAATTTGTTCAATTTTCTCATTCCTTACCAGGATATCTTTTTCGGTAATAGTTCCATCATTAACAATTTTTCCATTGAGTATGAGAATATCGGATACCACCTGTTTCTTTTTAATTTAAAGATAAGCGATTGAATGTAATTATCTATTTTAGCGCTATTCCAATTTGAGCTAAGTAGTGGGATTCAGCAATTTCAAACTCAACAAGCAATTATTAACGGCAATTGCGGAAGCCGGATACAACTTACCTACGGCCATTCAGACAAAAGCCATTCCACTTATCCAGGCAGGGCATGATGTAATTGGAATTGCACAGACGGGTACCGGGAAAACTGCAGCTTATCTGTTACCGTTATTAAAAAAGTTAAATTATGCTCAAGGTAAATCGCCAAGAGCCCTGATACTAGCGCCTACCAGGGAGTTGGTTATCCAGATTGAAGAAAATGCGCGGACATTGTCGGCCTATACCGATTTGAGGATGGCGGGGATATTCGGAGGAAAAGGAATCAGGCAGCAGATTGATTTGGTAAAAACAGGAATTGACCTCCTGATTGCAACGCCTGGAAGATTTTGGGATGTTTACAAGTCCGGTGAGCTGATTACAAAAGAATTGAAAACAATGGTTTTGGACGAAGCGGACAGAATGATGGATATGGGTTTTGCTCCTCAGCTCAGGCGGATTTTCGAAGTTGTACCGGCAAAGAGACAAAATCTGTTATTCTCGGCTACCATGCCGGAAAAAGTAAATGCTTTTTGCAATGAATTTCTGGTTTTTCCATTCAAAGCTGAAGTGACACCCGAATCTACTCCGGCGGAAAATGTTGTTCAGAAAAAACTCAGTGTTCCAAATTTCAAAACAAAACTTAATCTTCTTCTGAATTTATTGGAGAATGAAAATTACTCCCGGCTGTTGATTTTTGTGAAGACCAAGCAATCGGCCAATAACATTTATAAATTTTTGCTGCGAAAAAAAATTGGAGAGGTAAAAGTTATTCATTCTAATAAAGATCAGAATTTCAGATTGAATGCAATTAATCAATTTAGTAATGGTGAACTCAGAGTTTTAGTCGCAACAGATGTTGCTGCGCGTGGAATTGATGTAGCTGAAATAAGTCATGTGATCAATTTTGATGTTCCCGTTCAATATGAAGATTATGTTCACCGAATCGGAAGGACAGGGAGAGCTTCTGCAAAAGGCGATGCCATTACGTTTGTAAGTCCGGCCGATGAATATCATATCAGAAAAATTGAGAAACTTATCAAGGCAAAGATTCCATTATTGAATTTGCCATCTGATATAAAAGTAGAGATGACTCCATTTGAGGAACAGCAAGTAATGAACCGGGAAATTGATAAGCAGAAAAAGAGTGAAGACCCCACCTTTAGAGGAGCATTTCATCTAAAATTAAAAAGGAAAAGAAAATGAGTTCCGTCGATTGCTACCTGGTGTCAATAGTAGTTTCCTGGACCTTGTCCACAACCAACCTTTCATCCCTGTTGGAAAGTACCCATGCTGTATGATATACCAATCGAGCCCGCTTAACCAGCATATCGAAATTTATCTTATCAATAGTATCGGTAGGCCGATGATAATCTTCATGTGTACCATTAAAGTAGAAAATAATAGGGACGTTGTTTTTGGCAAAATTCCAGTGATCGGAGCGATAATAGATTCTCTCAGGATGATTCTCATCGTTATACGTATAATCGAGATCCAATTGGCTAAAGGTTTCATTTACCTTTTCGCTTATTTCATGCAGTTCGGAGGATAGTCGGTCAGATCCAACCAGATAAACATAATCTGGATTTTCTACGTGCTTGGGATCAACCCTTCCAACCATGTCAATATTAAGGTTAACCACTGTATTTTTAAGCGGAAATACCGGGTTAGCGGTATAATACTGTGATCCCAGCAATCCCTTTTCTTCACCGGTTACCGTCATAAACAAGATGGAGCGGCGCGGCCCATTACCATTTTTCTTCGCTGCCACAAATGCTTCTGCAATTTCAATTACCGAGGTAGTTCCCGAACCATCATCATCCGCTCCGTTATTAATTTGATCCCCATTTCTTCCTATGTGATCATAATGTGCCGTAATAATTATTAACTCCTCTTTTTTATCAGTTCCTTCAAGAAATCCTAAAACATTTTCAGATGTTATTTTCTCAGTGACCATTTCTGAATTAAAAGTGAATTTACCTGTTGGAATTTTTTTTAATTGATTTTTGTCTTCAGAAGCCAGCGCTTTTTGAATCTTATCATCGGAAGTACCAAGAATATCCGATGCGATTGCAGAAGAAATAAAAACCGCACCTTTTGATGCCTCCCGGTTGGGCAAGTCAAGGGATAATCCGCCTCCCCTGGCAAAACGTGACATCCTTCCAATGTAATTTCGAAAGTCATCATCATTGCCAGCCGGGACCAATAGCACAAATTCAGCTCCATTTTCATAAGCTTTGTTCGAAACACCACGCCTGGTGCCTTCACCTAAGTAAATGATAACGCTCTTTCCATTTACATCGACTGCTTCATAATCAGCATCTTGTCCGTTACCTGCCAGAATAACTTCCTTATCTTTATAATCAAGGCTGGCATTTCCTAAATAAAGAATATCTTCAAAATTCTTAAGATCTTTCCCTTTTACCCGAAGCCATACATCTCCCGGCTTGCTGGTTACTAAGGGAACATTTTGAAAGTATGGATTTTCCGAATCCTTAACCGGCCCAATCAGGCCCATTTTTTCAAAATTATATTGAATAAAAGCCGCCGCCATTTTCTGACCCCTTTCGCCGGTTTCTCTACCCTCCAATGCATCTGATGCAATTATGGAAAGCTTGTCATACATGTCATCATTATTTATGGTTTCGCTATAAATCAAAGACTGATCCGCCTGAGCATATCCGGTCAACGCGCTGAATAGTATTGCAATCAGCAACAGTATAGGTTTGTTTTTCATACAGGGTTTATTACAAGGTTGTTAAACGGCTCAAAAGTAATGCATTGATTCTTTATTTCAACCAGATTTTTTATTAGTGGTTAGCTCCTGTTTGAATTGATTCAAAATGAGCAAAAGAAGAATTATTCAATTCAATTTACAGTACATTTGTGCCAAATTTCAAGCCCTAAAAAACTTCAAAAATTGGAGGAATTTCGATATGAGTCAGAATCAACATTTAAGCGATAACTTTGTTAACAGACACAATGGACCCAGTGAGGATGAAGTAGCAGAAATGCTGAAAACTGTGGGAGCTGCTTCTCTGGATGAACTCACTGAGCAAACGGTCCCACGGGGAATCCGTCTTGATCGCAATTTGAATACTCCTGAAGCTCAAACAGAATTTGAGTTCCTTAATCATTTGAAAGCTCTTGCAATCAAGAATAAAATATACAAATCATACCTGGGCATGGGATACTATGGTACAATTACTCCTGGTGTTATAAAAAGAAATATTCTGGAGAATCCGGGGTGGTACACCGCATATACTCCTTATCAGGCTGAAATAGCTCAGGGCAGACTGGAGGCGTTAATTAATTTCCAGACCACGGTGATGGACTTAACAGGAATGGAAATAGCAAACGCTTCTTTACTTGATGAAGGAACTGCGGCGGCGGAAGCAATGGCCATGCTCCAAAGTTTGAGAAAGGGAGAAAGACAGAATTCGGAGGAATTTTTTATTGATGAGGAAGTATTCCCGCAGACGATCGATGTTTTGAAAACAAGATCGAAACCTTTGGGGGTGACGTTAAACATAAAATCTTTGGACCAATTGGATGTAACCTCGGGTTCAATTTTTGGAATCATGCTTCAGTATCCAAATAACAGCGGAAAGGCTATCGATTACAGGTCCGTCATTGAAGCAGCCCATGACAAAGGAATTATGGTTGTGGTTGCTTCAGATTTGTTGGCATTAACACTTTTGACGCCTCCCGGGGAAATAGGCGCAGATGTTGTTGTGGGTTCTTCACAGCGATTTGGGGTTCCGATGGGATACGGTGGACCGCATGCAGCTTTCTTTGCCACTAAGGATGAATTCAAACGGCAGATACCGGGCCGGATAATCGGAGTGTCTGTTGATTCGCAAGGCAAACCCGCGTACCGAATGGCGCTTCAAACACGGGAACAACATATCCGGAGAGAAAAGGCAACTTCCAATATCTGTACGGCTCAGGTATTGCTGGCAGTAATGGCTGGAATGTACGCTGTTTATCATGGCCCGCGAGGGCTCAAAGGCATTGCCACCAGGATCCATTCTCTTACTCAGGCTTTGGCAAAATCGCTGGAAAGCCTTGGATTTGTAAATAAGAATGAAACTTATTTCGATACCCTGAGGGTAGGATTACCCGATGGAGTAAATCAGAGTGATGTGAAAAAGAATGCAGAATCTGCTATGATGAATTTCCGGTACTTTGAAAATGGAGATATAGGAATAAGTCTTGATGAAACAACCAACACCGCAGATGTAAGTAACATTTTGAACTGTTTTTCAGAAACCGGTGGAAATGCCTTGAGGCTCGATACAATTGCAGAGGGTACTTTCCCGGATTCATTAACAAGACAATCGGATTACCTTACCCATCCGGTTTTTCACTCTTATTATAGCGAACATGAAATGTTGCGGTACATCAAGAAATTGGAGAATAAAGATCTTTCACTGGCTCACTCCATGATTTCACTAGGTTCCTGTACGATGAAATTGAATGCAACGACAGAAATGGAACCCGTTACCTGGCCTGAATTTGGGAACATCCATCCCTTTGCACCGATAAATCAGGCACGAGGATACACAGAGATGTTTTCAAAGCTTTCCGAATGGTTGAGTGATATTACTGGTTTTCCGGGAGTGTCGCTCCAACCCAACTCAGGAGCTCAGGGTGAGTATGCCGGGTTAATGGTAATTCGGTCGTATCATGAATCTAAAGGTGAAGGCAAAAGGAACGTCACACTTATTCCTTCTTCGGCACACGGTACAAATCCGGCCAGTGCAGTAATGGCCGGAACCCAGGTGGTAATCGTTAAATGTGATGACAAAGGAAATATTGATCTGGATGACTTGAAAGCAAAGGCAGAGCAATATAGGGAACAGTTAGTAGCATTGATGGTGACTTATCCTTCTACCCATGGAGTTTTTGAAGAAAGTATAAAGGATGTATGCAAAATAATTCACGACAACGGTGGACTGGTTTATATGGATGGAGCCAACATGAATGCCCAGGTAGGACTTACAAGTCCGGCGGAAATTGGTGCCGATGTTTGTCATCTTAATTTACATAAGACTTTCTGTATTCCTCATGGCGGCGGCGGACCAGGCATGGGACCAATTTGTGTAGCGGAGCATTTAACTCCATTCTTACCCGGAAATCCAGTGATTAAGACTGGTGGTGAAAAAGCTATCAACGCTATTTCTGCCGCGCCCTTTGGGAGTTCGAGTATAATGGTAATTTCTTATGCATATATTGCAATGATGGGAAGGGATGGGTTAAAGAAAGCGACCCAGCTGGCTATTCTGAATGCAAACTATATGAAAGAAAGATTGGCGGATCACTTTCCGATTCTATATACAGGGAAAAATAACCGGTGCGCCCATGAGATGATTGTGGATTGCCGGGCTTTCAAAAAATTTGGGGTTGAAGTAGAAGATATTGCCAAGCGATTAATGGACTACGGCTTTCATGCGCCAACTGTTTCATTTCCTGTTCCCGGCACCCTTATGATTGAACCTACCGAAAGCGAATCAAAAGCTGAATTGGATCGTTTCTGTGATGCGTTAATTACCATACGTGAAGAGGTAAGAGAAATTGAACAGGGAAATGCTGATCCGGAAAATAATGTACTTAAGAACGCCCCGCACACTTTGGAAATGAGTTTGAAGGAGGAGTGGGATTACCCCTATTCACGATCTAAGGCAGTATTTCCGCTGGATTTTGTCAAAGAAAGCAAATTCTGGCCTTCGGTTGGCAGAATTGACAACGCCTATGGCGACAGAAATCTTTTCTGTGCCTGCGTGCCTGTGGAAGAGTTTAAGGAAGGGGTTTCAGCGTAGGTCAACCAACAGCAGTTTTGGGAATCATTAAGTTCCCAATCAATTTTAGAGTCCATCCGCTGAAAAACTATGAAAGACTTTTGGATGAATCAAGGAGATAGTAATTCGATTTTAACTAATATCGAATTACTACCCAGGAATCTTTTCCAGGAAGGTTCAGCAATAATCTTTATTATTATAAATCCAGATCATAAAATCCCGATCATAAATCCAGATCTTCTTTGATGAAGTCTTTTACGCCTTCCGGCCCGGTTATGGCAAGCCAAATGTTACCATCTTCAACACCCTCAATCTCAATAGTAAAATCAAAAAAGGAGCAACACTTTCTTTCTGTCTTAATGAACTGAGATAATTCGTCAATGATAGCATCAGTTCCGGAGAACTTATAGGTATATCCGTTATCAATTTCCTTTTTTTCGAGAATCTGAGCTTTAAGATTTGCTATAATAGTAATTTTCCTTTCTTGCAGCTCAGGGCTGGTAAGTTTGCATGACATAGTACGCGGTTTGACGGATACTTTTTCCATATTCGTTGATTTGTTTTGGGCCATCAGATTCACTGAAAGTAATAAAACCGGAATAATAAATAGTTGTTTCATTTGATTATTATTTTTTAATTTTGATGCAAATATAGACGGTGGAGTATAGTCCACTGTCAAGCGATTTTAAGAAAATATTTTATGTTAATAGGGGAGGTATCAAAAAAAACAGGGTTTTCAAAAGACACGATACGTTTTTATGAGAAAATGGGATTGATTGAAATAAGTCATCGTGAAAGGCGCCCGAATAATTACAAGGAATATTCGGAAAGAATAATTGACCGGTTGCAAACAATCAAAAACTTGAAGGATTTTGGATTTACTCTAAATGAAACAAAAGAACTTATACAAGCCTGGGAAATGGGAATTTTTGACTGCTCAGATGAAATGCCCAGGATGCTTGATAAAATCCGATCCATTGAGAATCAAATCCGTAATTTGAAATTGATAAAAGAAAGTCTTGAGCGCTCAATCCAAAATTGCCCTGAAGATTGTAACATAGTAAATGCACTAGAACCAATTTCAAGGGGAAGGTAGTATTGGGAAGCCAGGCTATTTATCAAAAATTCTAATTTTGAAGTATTAGCAAAGTCACCCGAATGGTAAATAATTTCGCCCAATTCCTGTCCCGGGAAATTATGCAGACAGCAAGAAAAAATCGATAAAAGTATCAATTTAGCGACTTGTTACACAAGTTTTCTAATCGACCAAAGTCCAAAAATTGGCCCGGGAAGGAGGAGTAAAAACAGGTATTTGAAATCGATAAAGCCCGATCCGCTGTTAACAAGCGAGATACTTATTATGGTAATAGCAAAACCGATGCTGTTCACGATTGTCAATCCGGTACCCACATATTCCGGAGGTGCGGTCATGGCAGAAAGTGTCGAAAACTGAGGTGAATCACCTACAACGCTGAATCCCCAAATCAGCAGGAAAAAAAAGAACAGGGGTGTTGGGAATTCAATAATAAAAACTGAAAACAGGCAGCAAAGTCCTGAAGTCAAAAGCATGGCAAAAGCAACTCTCGCGCTTCCTTTTTTTATAGAGGTCAGACCACCCAGGATACAGCCAACCCCGCCAATACCAATGGTTATGAATGACAAGACGGGAGTAGAAACAGGCAAGGGATGTTGCTGCGCGTAATACTGGATAAGTACGGGAGTGAACGCCCAAAATGTATACAGTTCCCACATGTGCCCAAAGTAACCAAAGGCCGCCGATCGGAAATCCCTGCTTTGAAACGCCTTAGCCAGAACATTAAATCTGAATGAGGCGGTTCTCGCTGTTAACGGGCCATCAGGAACAAGGAAATATATCACCAGTCCCCCGGATATGGCAACTATTGATACAAGTATGATTACCCATTGCCAATCAGGAGAAAAATGCAAACCTTTAACGAGATGTGGAAATGAAGTTCCAATTACCAGTGCACCTACCAGCCAACCCAAAGCTTTGCCAAGACTTTCTTTATACCAGCTTGCCGCGATTTTCATTCCCACCGGATAAATACCTGCCAGAAAGAACCCGGTGAGAAAGCGGAAAGCCAGGAGGGAAAATAAATTTTCTGAGATTAATATGCCCAGGTTAAAAATACCACCGATAATGGAACAAAGCAGAAAAATTCTTACCGGTGAGAACCTATCGGCAAATGAAAAAAAGGCAAAAATTAAAGTGCCGGCAATAAAACCGAGCTGTACCGCATTGGTGATCCAACCAACCGATTCTGCCGGCAGATTAAGGGATGTTTGCAGGTCAGAAATTACGGCATTTCCTGCAAACCAAAGTGATGTACCCGCGAATTGCGAAACAACTATTGCCGGAAGAATTCGTCGCGGGATCAATTAATTAATTATTTGGCCACTTTGACTAAAGCTTCAATAGCCCCAACGATCATGATTTCGCATTCTCTTTTCTCCCTATTGACAGCATCGAGCAGCATACTAACTTCATCCTTCCAACGCTGAGAATGGAGCATATTTACGCTAACGGCCTGTACACCTATGGCACATAATGATTCAATGTCTCTGGAATATTTCAAAGCATCCTCCGCAAGGGGTGCACGAACGGTTATTGGTTCAAGTTTTTTGTGAATTTCTTTCCAAAACATCAACTGATTGAAAATTTCCTGCCTTAAATTCTCTTCCCCGGATTGAAGATAATCTTCAACCAAAAATCTGAAATCCCTGGCTGGTTTTGAATCCGGCACCGCCGCATCAGGAAGTCTGGTAAGAGGGGAGTGGGTAGTGAGCGAAACTCCACGGTTGTGCCTTTCGTATCCTTTAACCGGCTCAAGAAGTCCTATCAATTCTTTGAGCGCATGAATTTGCTGACCATTGGCTATTCTTCTCAACAACACATCCTGGTTTCTCAGGTGCATCAGGCCCAATTCTTCCAGGTCAATAGAAATGTCATCTAACCTGCGATACATTTCCCTTTCATCCCTGATATAGCCAGGTGACCATAACCTCTCCGCAATCGCCGCCGTTCTGGGCCAGATTCTGGAATCAATGGTTTCCTTTGTAATAAGTTCTGACCACATAGTAGCTTCACCCCCCAGTATATTTCCAACTTTATCGTCTGGTAAAGGATGATCTTCTGGCAATGGGTCGTTGAGATAATGGTTAATGGCGGGATGTGCCAGGTCAATATAATATCCATTGGAAAGAAATGTCTTATAACCATTGAAGGCGGATTCAAACAATGCATCCTTACCGCGCCAGGATTGAATAACTATATCTTTGGAAATTCCAGGTTGATAAATTTCATCCCACCCCACCATTTTTTTGCGGTATTTCTGTAGGAAGGAAAGAATTTTTTCATTGAAATAACTTTGCAACTCATGATTATTCGCGATAGAATTCTCACGCATAAATTTTTGAATCGATTGACTGGCATTCCATTGTACGCCGTTGTTTTCATCTCCTCCAATATGGAAATAGGGATCAGGGAACAGGGCAGCCATCTCTCCAATAAATTGATCCAGAAACACATAGGTTACCGGGCTGGTGGGGTCCATAACGGGATCCTTTACGCCAAATCCTGTTTCAATTTCATACGGACCCGGAGCGCTAGCCAGTTCGGGATAACCTACCAGCCACGAAGAAGCATGTGCAGGCATGTCAAACTCAGGCATTACCCGGATGCCCCGATCATCCGCATACCGGATTATTTCTTTTATCTCTTCCTGAGTAAAGTATTCACCATTTGAACCAAGCTCATGAAGTTTAGGATATATCTTGCTTTCAATTCTGAATCCCTGATCTTCAGAAAGGTGGAGGTGCAGCACATTCATTTTAACCGCGGCCATTCCATCAAGGTTTCGTTTTATAACATTGATTGGCATGAAATGCCTTCCCACATCGATCAAAAGCCCACGCCAGGGGAATCGTGGCTGATCATTTATTGTTAATTCCGGAAAATAAAATCCCCTGGAATCCACCCGCAGTAATTGTACTACCGTCTCAAGAGCCCGCATTGCTCCGATCTCTGTTTCAGCGGAAATAAATATTTGATTATTTTCAATTCGAAGATGGTAAGACTCATCCTCTCCTAATTGAGTAAGCCCGGGCCTGGTTGTTTGAATTAATAAAGCGGCGTTTGGGTTTACCCGGTCATTGGCTACAGTTTCCTGCTTAAAAAACATTCCGCTCCTGCCATCAATACGCCTTAAGATACGTGTAGCATATCTGCATAATTTGTCGGTTGCATTTTGTGACACGCTAATAGTGAAATCGCTGGTTAGCCGCATTTGTCCCCGGCCAAAAACAACTTCTTCGGGCCACGGCATGAGCGAAAGCTGGGGTTGAGCAAAAGATAGTTTGGAAAAAGAAAGGAGGAGGATATAAATTACTATTCTATTCATAACAAGAATATGGATTGGATTCCCTAAATCTAAGGAAAGGGATTAAAATAGAAAAGAAGGTTTAGACAGGAACATCTACATGCCGCTCAGCATGATATGACGATCTAACCAGGGGTCCGGATTCCACATACTTCAGACCCCTTTTCAATCCCTCTTCTTTAAAAAAAGCAAACTTATCGGGGTGAATAAATTCAACAACCTCAATGTGCATTTTGGTTGGCTGCAAATATTGGCCCAGCGTAAGAATGTCAGTTCCATGCGCAACCAGATCATCCATTGCCTTAAATACTTCTTCATCCGTTTCTCCAAGGCCAAGCATAATTCCGGACTTAGTTCTTTTTCCATATTCTTTTGTCTTCAGAATTTGCTCAAGACTTCTTTCATATTTAGCCTGCGGTCTTACTCTTTTATAGAGACGTTCTACTGTCTCCATATTATGAGATACAACTTCCTGGCCCGCGGAGATCATTCTGTACAAGGAATCCCATGTTGCCTTTACATCAGGTATCAGTGTTTCAATGGTAGTTTCAGGATTTAATTGTTTTGTTTTCACAACAGTCTGGTACCAGATTTCAGCGCCCCTGTCTTTTAGTTCATCACGGTTTACAGATGTAATGACCGCATGTTTAACTTTCATAAGCCTGATGGCTTCTGCAACTCTTTGAGGTTCCCCTTCATCGTACTCCGGCGGCCGGCCGGTTGCTACTGCACAAAAAGTACAACTTCGCGTACATACATTACCAAGGATCATGAACGTTGCGGTTCCTGCGCCCCAGCATTCACCCATGTTAGGACAATTTCCACTTTCACAAATTGTGTGCAGTTTGTGATCATCCACCACTTTGCGAACATGCGCATACTCTTTGCCAATAGGTAATTTAACCCTTAGCCAATCTGGTTTTCGCTTCTTATGAGCACCGTCTTTTTCAACTACCGGCAGTTCAATCATTATTCATAATCTATACTGTAAAATTAAGTGTTAACCCTCGGAAATGTAAGTCAAAAAGTCCTTATTTACGGGTTCCGTAAAAGAGTGAAATGTAAGCGGTTGGGTAAAGATTCCTATTTTCCGGAGCCTTGGGCATAATCACCAAATCACCCAAATAGCCATCTGCAAGGAACCCAACTTCGAAACCGGTTACGCTTGTTTTGAAGGTTCCGAATTCGAAACTTATTCCAAGCTTTAGATTGGCTCCGGCCCTCAATTTTGATTCTCCCAGACCCTGGAAAACATATCCGGTACCCAGAATATTCTGGAAGTTGTGCCTATCGGGATCATATTGTTCTCTTATTGCATTATTTCCCTGAAGGTATTCGATATAATAGGGAGCCAGGATTCCAATTGATGGACCTATAGCAGAAATTGCCATAATCTGCACGCCCTGCTGTGGGGCTTTCCTGAAAATAATTAAATCCCTTCCATATTGGAACCGCAATGAATACAGATAGTTTTCCTTGCCCCAGATGAAAAAGTTACCTGTGAATTGCGAGTTATACCGGACTTCCTTTTGATGCTTAATATTGACAATCTCTAATCCGATTGTTCTAAACATCCTGGGTGAAACCGCCTTGGAATGCTTGAAAACAAAGCCGCCAATCAGACCTCCGGAAGTATTTTTATTGATACCCCATGTAAATTCCCTTGTATATTCAAATTCCTGTCTTCCACTTTGGGAAAATGCATGGAACGCAAAAAATAGCAGGAATAAAATTAAAGGAAGAGTCTTTTTCACCGCAAACCGAAATCTATTTATAATGACTAAATTACACTCTTGTTAAATTATAGCCAATTCTGAAACCTAAAAAGACAAAAAACATGCCGATAATCGAATCAAAATACCTGGGGAATTTGAGGTGTGAATCTATTCATTTAAAAAGTGAACAAAAGTTGATTACCGATGCACCAGTAGACAATCATGGAAAAGGGGAGGCATTTTCACCCACTGATTTATTATGTTGTTCACTTGGCACATGCATGATGACTACTATGGGGATAAAAGCTCAAAATTTTGATTTGGATATTCAGGGATTGTCGGTGGAACTGGAGAAATTCATGTCTTCATCACCCAGGAAAGTGGCTAAGGCTGTGATCCGGATGAAGTGGACAAATCCTGTTTCAGACCCAGACCTTATTAAGATACTAAAAGACACCGCGTTAAATTGCCCTGTTGCACTCAGCTTAAGTGACTTGCTCGAGCAGGAAGTAATTTTTGAATTCTGATTTTAGCGGTACCAGATATCACTTTCACCACGATCATACCTCGGCTTCCTTCCTTTGTTTTTCAAATGTCGTGGAGTTTCATTCCTGAATAATTTTGCAAACCAGATTTTGAATTTGAAAAAACGATCATTTTCTTTCTTAGCATTCCCCGGGTTGAATCCTGTAAAGGCACTGCTAATATGTTGATCTTTTCTGGTTGGTGACTTATACCGGTAATTTCCAGCGTACTTATCCGCTCGCAATGTTCCTATTTGGTACCAGGCTCTTGTTTGCTTAAGTGCATCGCCTGCTTTTTGGTGATCATAGCCGCGAGAAGCTCTCATCTTGCCGCGATACTCCTGCCCTTGTGGCTGAATTTTGGGTGTGGCGGTGCGTGCTGAGAGCCGTCCTTTATATCGTGTTCCTTCACTTCTTTCAAGATCTTTTTTTGCCCTGATATTTCCCTGATAGCGATAACCTGCAATCGCACCTTTCCCTGGCTTCTGTGATTTGTCTGCCCTTAGATTTCCACGATAGGTTGCTCCCTGAATTGTTCCGCGACCCACTTGTCTTCCATCCAGAGGATTACCTTTATTATTGTGCAGCCGTTCATCAATTTGGGTGCGAACTGCATAGGTTCGTTCATTGGTATAGAATCCTTTTCGGCTTCGAAGATTCCCCCGGTAATTGCCACCCTGGATCGTCCCTCTGCCAGGTTTGGTTGCCGGACCTTTCCGCAAATTGCCTGAATACCTGTTGCCGGCAATTGCACCTTTTCCCGGTTTGTTTGATTTGGCAGACAATTTACCACGAAATGCGGAACCCTGAATAGTACCACGTCCAACCATCTTCTGGTCAATGGCATTTCCTTTATTGTTATGCAACCTTTCTTTTTCGGTGCGAAGGCCATAAGCTTTCTCCGTGGTGTAGAATCCCTTTCTGCTTCTCAGGTTCCCACTGAAATTTCCGCCGTGAATCGCCCCTTTTCCAGGCTTCGAGGCCGGGCCTTTACTGATGTTGCCGGAATATCTGCCTCCCGCAATCGTCCCTTTTCCAGGTTTGCGTGCAGCTAATGGATTTCCTTTGTTATTTCTAAGCCGGGTAATGCTACCCCCACCTTTAGGAGGCTTAAATGATCGAACATTTCCTGAATATTTTGCACCTGGCCCTGCATTGGTTCCCTTTCCGGCTCTAAGAGTTCCTGAAAATGTGCCTCCCTGAAGTGTACCCTTGCCAGGCGGCCGGCTCTCCAGCGACCTGCCGCCATTATTCATTAATTCTCCCGACCTGCTAAGGGTTCTCTTTTGAGACAGTCCGACAATTTGGGTAGTCCTGCTTTCTTTATTCCTTGCTCTCAGCCTCTTTCCGGCAATATCACGGTTGGTAGATCGTTCCCCACGGGCAGTAGCTGTTTTAAATCCTCCAGGTTGTACTCCAGCCCGTTCCCGGGGTCGTGTAGAACTACGTATCTTGCCTGATTTGCCACTGAAACCTCCTTCCCCTCTTTTGGTTGCAGTCATGTAGCCGGGGTATTGCTTGCCGGCAAAAACAGGTCTGCCTGACCTCAGATTCTTAGTTCTTATATTTTTTCCGGAGGCGGATCTATTGGTTGCAGTTTCTCCGGAACGAGTAGAAGTACGTACTCCGCCAAACGAAGTTTTTGCGAAATGATCTCCCGGTTTGGAGGTTCTGCCAGCTTTTACCAATTGTTTCTTATTTGAAACGCCGCTCTCGCCTCTTTCACTGCGTTTCAGATATGGATTCGGAGCTACTTTGGTGATATGCTTACCAGGAGATCGTTTGTTTTCCCGCAGTCTTCTTCCTGTTATATCTCTGTTTCGTGCTACATCGCCACTTCTTTTTCCTTTTGTATTTGCAACCGCAAATGGATTAGAAGGCCGGTTATTCCTGATGTTTCCAGAAATTGATTTAACCGGACCTTGCTTCCTCGAAAAAGATTTTGCGCGGTCACCCGGTTGTGTTCGGGAGGTTCTGACAGTAGTGGAAGGCCTTCTTGACAGAATAGTTCCTCCGGTACTCTTCGGTGGCTTTACACCCCCTGCTGAGGTTGAATTCCGTGAACGGGCATCTTGCGCAGTTCTTGACCGAATGGATGGGGAAGCATATCTGGTTCTACCTTCTCTTGATTTCTTACTCCTGGCCACATAAGGATTAGGGGCTGAAGAAAAAGGAGGTTTGCCACGGTTTTGGCCACTAACAGAACGAACATAAGTGGAACGATACGTCTTTCTACCTTCTCTTGATTTACCTCTTTTGACAACATTGGGATTGGGTGCATTAAATGTAAGCCGATTGCTGGGTTTGGGACTCCGTGACACTTTAATTCTGTGCCCACTTATATCCCCTCTCGGACTGTGTTCCCCTTTTCTGCTGGCGGTTCGTATTCTTTGTGGTGCAGAGGAGAATCCGGGTTTATTCTTATATTGGGTGCGTCTACTTGCAGGCTTATAATTGGAATAATTTATCTGAGGTCCTTTTGTCCGTTGATTCCTCTTAACTCTTCTGCCGGTGAGATCCCGGTTTTCCGGCCGGTCTCCTTTTTTCATCTGCATTTTAAAGCGGGTTTCCCGGACACGTGGATTTTTGTTTGCTGATCTTTCACCCCGGGGTTTTGATCGCTTAACTTTTTCTTTCCTGGGCTTGGCAGGTCTGTCATCCTGTGCTGCAAGGTTCCCCGTACCTGTCAGGAAGAAAATAGCGATTAGTCCAAAACCAATTAGCCGTGCCTTGCCTTTCAAATATTTGAAGGCTCCACGAAGAGAAAAAAATATGGAAATAAGGCTTATCACAAAAAGTAAATAACGATTGATTTTTGAGAAACCGTATGAAAATTGACCGCGAATATCCTCTAAATTATTAAAATTCAAGCAATTCCTCAATTTTTTGCCGGAATCGCCCATCAGGAAGGAAGTTTAGCTCCAGAGGTGGGGAGAACGGGATTGGAGTATCAAGGCCACCCAGGCGCATAATTGGTGCATCCAAAGCTCTAAAACAGTTTTCGCCAATCCAGGCCGCAATTTCACCACCAATGCCTCCGGTAAGTGTATCTTCATGAAGAATTAAAACTTTACCGGTTTTTGTAATAGTTTTTTCTACAGCTTCCTTATCCCAGGGCATAAGACTTCTGAGATCAAGGATATCAGCGGAGTAATTTTTCTCACTAACAATTCTTTTTGCCCAGTGAACACCCATGCCATAGGTAATTATACTAAAATCACTTCCTTCCCGGATGAGTTTACCTTTCCCGATTTCTATTGAATAATAGTCATCGGGGATTTCATCGGCAATAGATCGGTACAATACTTTATGTTCAAAATACAGGATCGGATTTGGATCCTCAATAGCCCTGATTAGTAGTCCTTTGGCATCAAATGGATTAGAAGGGTAGACAATTTTTAATCCCGGGGTGTGAAAAAACCAGGCTTCATTGGATTGGGAGTGAAACGGTCCTGCAGCAACTCCTGCGCCTGTCGGCATTCTAATTACAACATCAGAATTTTGACCCCATCGATAATGAGACTTGGCGAGGTTATTGACAACCTGGTTAAATCCTGATGTTATGAAATCTGCAAATTGCATTTCAATAACCGACTTAAATCCCTTTATAGATAGCCCTAACCCGATTCCCAAAATAGCGGACTCACACAGCGGAGTATTTCGAATTCTTTTCTTGCCGAATTGCTCAACAAAACCTTCAGACACTTTGAACACTCCGCCGTACTCGGCAATGTCCTGACCCATAAAGATTAGATTAGGAAATTTTACCAGGCCGGCCTTCAGCCCATCCGACACAGCATCAACGAATCGCTTTGAAGAAGTTTTTTTATTTGGAGATGTAATTTTATCATGGAACGGTTTGTACAAATCGGCGAGCTCAGTTTCTGAATTCGGTTCCGGCATGGCTTCCTCATAGGCAATCTTTAATCCCGATTCAATTTCTTTGCTGATTGAGTCCCGGATTTCCGCAATTTTTTCCTTGTCAAGAATTTTTTCTTCAATCAAAAATTTTTGGTAATTAATAACGGGATCTTTTTTCGCCCAATGATCCATCAGTTTTTTGGGAACATATTTAGTACCTGAAGCCTCTTCATGTCCCCTCATTCTGAAAGTGAGAGCTTCCAAAATTACCGGTCTTGGATTGTCGCGAATAGAGGTGGCGAGTTTTTTAACTTCACGATAAACATCAATGACATTGTTGCCATTAATAGAGTAGGCTTCAATTCCGTATGCCGGTCCTTTTTCTGTAAAACTTTTGAATCTGAATTGTTCGCTGCTTGGCGTAGAGAGTCCATAACCGTTATTTTCAACAATAAAAATTACGGGCAAATCCCAAACTGCAGCAACATTGATAGCTTCGTGAAAGTCTCCTTCGGATGTTCCGCCATCCCCGGTAAATACAAGGGTTACTTTTTTTACACCCGATAATTTATCAGCAAGAGCAATTCCATCAGCCACACTCATCTGTGGCCCCAGGTGCGAAATCATGCCAACAATATGAAACTCGTTGGTGCCAAAATGAAATGAACGATCCCGGCCTTTGCTGAATCCCGATAATTTTCCCTGGAACTGGGCAAAGAGTCTGTTTAAAGGAATATTTCTGCCTGTAAAGACTCCGAGATTTCTATGCATAGGAAGTATATACTCATCAGACTCAACCGCGTTTACAGCGCCGATGGAAATTGCTTCCTGACCAATTCCGGAAAACCATTTGGTGATTTTTCCCTGCCGGAGCAGAATAAGCATCTTTTCTTCAATCATCCTCGGCTTGAGCAAGCCGGTGAACAGCGCAATCAAAGTCTGGTTGGTAAGTCCCTTGCGGTTGAATGTCATTTTAATGTCAATGGTGACAAAATTAATTCATTGATAGGTTCTCCAAATAGTAAGGCTTATTATATTTTTGGTTGAAAACCCTTCTGAATGATACAATTCGAAAATTTTACACTTGAAAATGGTCTTCGTGTTATAGTACACGAGGATCCTATGACTCAAATCGCGGTTCTAAATATTCTCTATAACGTGGGTTCCCGGGATGAAAATGAAAATCAGACCGGCTTTGCACACTTGTTTGAACATCTGATGTTTGGAGGCTCAGAAAATATTCCTTCTTATGATGAGGCATTGCAGATGGCCGGTGGTGAAAACAATGCATTTACGAGTCCTGATTTTACCAACTACTATTTAACTCTGCCATCATTTAATATTGAAACCGGCTTCTGGTTGGAATCGGATAGAATGTTGAGTCTTTCGTTCGATCCTCACGTTCTTGAAGTTCAACGAAAGGTAGTGGTTGAAGAATTTAAGCAGCGGTATCTAAACCAACCTTATGGCGATTTATGGCTCAAGTTGAGACCTCTTTGTTACCGGGTGCACCCATACCGGTGGCCGACTATTGGTAAAGAGATTGAGCATATCGAGAATGCCACTATGGATCAGGTGAAGAGTTTCTTCAAAAAAAATTACGTACCAAATAATGCGACAATAGTTGTGGCAGGAAATGTAAAAACGGAAGAGATTAGAAGCTTAAGTGAAAAATGGTTTGGTGATATTCCCGCGGGAAATATAAACGGTAAAATGTTGCCACAGGAACCGGAGCAAAAGGAACCAAGGTTTCTGCAAATTGAGTCAAAAGTACCTGCCCATTCAATTACAAAAGCTTACCATATGCCGGCACGGTTTGATCCGGGATATTATCCGGCAGACTTATTAAGTGATATTTTGGGACGCGGGAAATCTTCCAGGCTTCACAATCAACTTGTTCAGGTTAATCAAATTTTTTCCTCTATAAACGCTTACCTCACAGGTTCACTGGATCCGGGTTTGTTAGTGATTGAAGGCAAGTTAAATCCTGGAGTTGAAATGGAATCTGCGGAAGACGAGATTTCAAAAATTATAAATAAGTTAAAATCGGAACTCATTGAAGATTCTGAGTTGGAAAAAGTAGTGAGTCAGGCTGAATCAACTATGGTATTTTCCGAAGTAGAAATACTGAACCGTGCCATGAATCTGGCTTTCTTTGATTTAACCGGAGACGCTGGAAATATTAATTTAGAACTGAAGAAAATTAAGAAAGTTTCTGCTGCAGACATCAGAGAATCGGCGAATTATATTTTGAAGGATGAAAATTGTTCAACTTTGCATTATTTTTCAAAACCGAATTGATGAATATTCGAATAGGTATTGGTTATGACGTTCATGCATTGGAAGAAGGGCGGGAGTTTTGGCTTGGAGGAATAAAAATAAACCATTATAAAGGTGCAAGCGGCCACTCAGATGCCGATGTAATTATTCATGCAATTTGTGATGCATTATTGGGTGCTCTAAGCCTGGGTGATATTGGAAAATATTTTCCTGATACTGATCCTCAATATAAGAATATAGACAGTAAGAAATTATTGGTTCAGGTAGTCGAAATGGTAACTTCACGGGGGTACATTGTTGGAAATGTGGATGTTTCTCTTTGCCTTGAAAAACCCAAAGTAGGGCCTTATTTGCCCGGGATGATCAAAACACTTTGCGCAATTCTGAAAATTAGGGAAACGGATGTTAGTATTAAAGCGACTACATCTGAAGGATTGGGATTTGTCGGCAGGGAAGAGGGTGTTGAAGCTCATGCGGTGGTACTTATCTCCAAAAATTAATGCATAAGGTTGAGGTTATAATTACTAAGGATGGATCGTCATCCCTATTTGTTCCCTCGTTGGATGAAACGTATCACTCACGGCATGGAGCGATAACAGAATCAGTACATGTTTATATTCAGCATGGTTTGTATGAAAGGGTTGAATCGGCCAACTTATCGACGGTAGATATTTTTGAGGTTGGGTTTGGGACCGGACTTAATACATTGCTCACCATTCTTGCGTGCCTGAAAAGAGATATAACTTTGAATTACACCACTATAGAACCTTTTCCTCTTGATAAAGCTACACTTGATAAGCTCAACTATCATTCTTTACTATCCCAACCTGAAGCAAATGACTGGTTTAACTGGCTTCACAACACGGAATGGGATCAAATTCAGTCGCGTGGAAAAATTTCTTTCATAAAAACCAAAGACAGGCTGGAAACTTTTCATACTGAAAAAAAGTTTGAAATAGTGTATTTCGATGCCTTCGCACCTGAAAAACAACCGGAGCTCTGGAAACCGGAGATTTACAAGAAAATTTATTCAATGATGAATGAATCAGGAGTACTAACTACCTATTGCGCAAAAGGTCAAGTAAAAAGAGATTTGCTGATGGCTGGGTTCATGGTTGAAAATCTGCCGGGACCTCCCGGGAAAAGAGAAATTATAAGGGCGACCAGGCCCCCTCAGAATTCATAAATGCGGTCAGGGGTTACACAATGGGTTAACTGAAAATCTGCTTCAGAAAGATCTTCAATCGTTTCTTCACCAGGAAAAAAACTCAGACCAATTTTTAAACTATCCGACCTGCATTTTTTCAGAAACCTGTCATAGAATCCTTTTCCATAACCCACTCTGTTTCCGTTGGTATCAAAAGCTAAAAGAGGAACAATTACCACATCAACGGCTTCAGGTTTCACTTCAGTGCCATCTAACGGCTCCATAATTTCCCATGTTGTCTCCCTGTAGCTTGTTTTGTCATTAATTTCAATACTTATTATTTCTTCACCGATAATTTTTGGAACTACAATCCTTTGACCTCTCCTTTTTAATTCCTCAATAAGCAAATTTGTATTCACCTCGTTGAACTTTTCCATAGGTAAATAAATGTGGATTGTTTGATTTCCGATGAAAGAAAAAGAAGAAAAGAACTTCAGTAAAATTTTCTTGTCAAGATCGATTTTGGCCTGTCCGAGTTCTTTTCGTTTTTCCAGGTATTTTTTCCGAATTTCTTTTTTTGTCATTCCTGGATTAAAATGTGGAATCTGAAATCTAGAGGATCCAAATGAATTAAAAGGTCCTCAATGAGGTTGGGCATATCAGGCAGAAAAGTCAGGTAATTGTCATACCGTTCCTGAAGATTATTTTTTGGGAAGAGTACGCCGTAGATCCATTCAATCTGATTTACCGCGGTTGATTGTCGCCTTTTTTCCGCACGGATCATTTTCTTTTCAATCACCTCAAGGCTTTTCAGAGACTTTGCTTTAAATGCCAGGGAGGTAATTTCCAAAGTTGGTTCCAAACCTTTCACCCTGTTTGCCAATTCGTCCCAAACCTTTTCGACCTCACTCTTTTCATTGGATGTGGTTAGATTTGATTTGGATATTTTTTTAACATGATTCTTAATAACTAATTCTTTATTCTGAAAGAGCTCTTGGATTTTCATTCCGGTCTTAGCAAGCTTTTTTTCTACATCCTTCTTAATCAGCAGACAAAAATTCCGGGGAACGAGAATCGGAAACGGCACTTGATAATGATCGAACGAAGATTTTAATTGGAGCCAGTATGCAATTTCCGCAGGTCCTCCAATATAAGCCAGGTTAGGCAGTATAGACTCCTGGTACAAAGGTCTTAATAGCACATTCGGACTGAATTTCCAGGGTTCTTTTTGAATAGCTTCTTTAAATTCTCCTTCAGTCCAGGATTCACGTGAGCCCAACACCTTATACATGGAGTCTTCTTTCACAATTCTGCCCCTAAAATTGTCTTTCAGAAAAAAGAAATTTATTTCCCGAGGAAATACCTGCTGTTTGTAACCTAATTTTTCAAGTTCACTGGAAGAAGCTTCGGATAATCTGTTAACATTATTGCTGCAGCAGTCTTCAATAATTAAATCGCTGATTGCAGTTTTAAGCCTTTTATCATCACCATCAATAACTACCAAACCTTCCTTTCCATAAATCTCATCTACGTAATTCCGTACTGCATTTGAAAGCGTTGATTCATTCAAATAACTCTCCTGAAAGATACCCACATCGGCCGGAATTTTACCCAGCACAGCTTTTAAGCCGGTGGGATCAAACTTTCCTACCGGACCTGCCTGTACGGTATCCCACGTAATATCTATGCCTCCGATATTCACCTTTGCGATTTCATCGAAATCATGATCTTCTGTCGCCATCCAAAAAACAGGTACAAAATTATAGTTCGGGTATTTTTGGGAAAGCTTCCTGCATAGGTTAATTACAGTAATTATTTTATAATGAAAAAAAAGCGGGCCCGTAAAAATACTAAGCTGATGCCCTGTAGTAATAGTAAAAGTATTTTCTTTCTTAAGGCTTTGAAGATTTATTTGAGCTTTATCACTTAGCTGATAACCTTCATATTGCTCGGTTAGTGATTGGAACAATTCATCACGAATAGATTTGGCAAATATTTTTGCCCTGATTTGCTTTTCAAAGTTATTGATGGAAGGGTAGAGGTCATAAAATTGTTCAAGGAAGACATCATCTTGCTTCAGATAATTAATCAGGATTTGCGAAAACCGATTTGTCTTCACCAATTCTATTTTCTCAACACGCATCGCCAAATATAATAATTATGCCGGTTGAACAGGTATTCCAAATAAATCAAACTCTTCAGCTCTCGTAATCTTAATCATGGAAAAATCGCCAATCCTCAGATAATTGTTTTCCGAAGAGATGATTACCTCATTGTCTACTTCCGGAGAATCATATTCAGTCCTGCCAACATAATTCGCTCCCTCAATTCTGTCAATAAGGACTTTAAATTCTTTGCCAACTTTAGCCTGGTTTAACTCAAAGCTGATTTTTTCCTGGAGATCCATTATAGCATCAGCCCGGACTTGCTTTACGGCTGCCGGTACGTCATCCTGCATGGAGAAAGAATGAGTTCCTTCCTCATGAGAGTAGGTGAATACGCCCAAACGTTCAAATCTTGACTTTTCCACAAATCCTTTCATTTCTTCAAAATCAAATTCAGTTTCGCCCGGATGACCCGCTATCAGGGTGGTGCGTATGGCAATCTCCGGGACTGTGGCTCTAATTTCCTGCAGAAGCAATTCTGTTTTTTCGCGGGTGATGCCTCTTCGCATCAATTGCAGCATTTTGGAAGAGCCGTGTTGAAGCGGAATATCAAGATAGTTGCAAATATTTTCTTTTGAGGCCATCACTTTCAGTACGTCTTTTGGAAACCCGGTTGGAAATGCGTAATGCAAACGAATCCATTCCAAACCATCTATATCCGACAGCCTGCTCATTAACTCTGCCAGCTTTCGTTTGCCATAAAGATCAATTCCATAAAAAGTTGAATCCTGCGCGATCAATAATAATTCCTTTACTCCATTTCTGGCCAGGTTACGGGCTTCTGTGACCAATTCTTCTATCGGTCTGCTAATGTGATTTCCACGCATTAAGGGAATTGCGCAAAATGAACAAGGCCTGTCACATCCTTCAGAAATTTTCATGTGAGCGTAATGGGTGTTAGTTGTAGTACGCTCACCCAACAACTCATACTTGTAGCTGGCTTTAAATCTTCTAAGTAATTGTGGAAGTTCCCTGGTGCCAAAAAAAGCATCAACTTCCGGAATTTCCCTTTCCAGGTCTTCCTTATATCGCTGAGACAGACAGCCTGTAACAAAAACTTTATCAATCAGACCTTCCTTCTTGGCATCTGCATACCGGATAATTGTATCAACCGATTCCTGCTTTGCGTTGTCAATAAATCCGCAAGTATTTATTATGATGATATTAGCATCGTCTTCCTGGTTTTCATGAGTCACATCTATCTTGTTCCCTCTTAGCTGTGTTAATAATACTTCTGAATCCACCAGGTTCTTAGAACATCCCAGGGTAACAATATTTACTTTATTTTTTCTTGCCTTTGTTTTCAACTCTTCTCTATGAATCTGCAAAATTAGTTTATTTTGGCATTCAGGAAGGGAAATAAGGGAATTACTCGTTTGGTTTCAAAGTGTCTTATATTTGAATTTTGAAGGATTGAGAAAAGAAAGCCTTATAATAAGATTAGCATTCACCCTTGCATTGTTGTTGATTGTTTTCGTTTCATGCAGAAGGGCACAAAATTGCACTCCGGTATCCAGAGATTTTGTGATAATTCAATTTGTTGATTCCCTGGGAGTACCCAAAAACGAAATACTTACAATTACCAGCGCTGCTTCTGACAGCATTTTGGTTACGGCGAACCAGATTACTACCCAATTTAATCTACCCCTCGATCCCTTCCGGGACAATGTTACTTACCTGGTGACCCAATCCGGCGTAGAAAATTGGATCACGCTGGGATACAGAAACGCAGTTTTTATCAATTCAGATGAGTGTGGACCTGAGTTTGTGTTCTCTGATCTGGCAATTTGGGGCACTTCATATGACTCTGTAAGACTTGTGAACACGCGAATCTTAGAAGGTATCGATGTAAATGTTCGGATTTATGATTATTAGAATTTTATTCCTAATCCTGATAGGCGTTCCGGTAACTGTATTTGCTCAAAGCAAATGGGTTCCAAGTGCAGTTAGAGTAGGGGTAGATTTATACGATATCGTTCTTACAACCGTAAAATCGAATCGCACCATATATGAATTTAATGCGGATGTAGATTTTCATAAATATTTTTTCTCCTTTGACTATGGTATCTTTGAAGGGAGTGAATCGAACGTGATATACGACTATTCATCCAAAGGATATTTTTGGAGATTGGGACTTGATATTAATCTAACTCCATATGAAAAAAGCAGGAGTGTCGTTTTTTTTGGTCTTCGTTATGCGGAAGCGGCCTTCGATGACAAGGTGCAATTCGATTTCAATTCCTACTACTTTGGAAATGGAAGGGTTATAAGGGAGAATAAAGATTTGTACGCGACCTGGTACGAAATGGTGATGGGATTGAAAGTGCCGATTTGGAAGTTTGTCCAATTGGGTCTGACAGGAAGAATGAAATTCGGAAGGAACATGAAGACCAGCAACAGCCTGGAATCACTACTGGTACCGGGGTATGGCCGTGGAATTAGCCGGACAGAATTCGCAATCAATTATCACTTGTTTTTTAGAATTCCATTCAGGAACAAGCCAATTCCACCTAAGCCTGAAAGAAAAAAGGCAGCCGTTGAGGCCGCAACTCAGTCAGTAAATTAATTCCTTTCTGAGAACAATGAATCAACAAATTCAGCTTTATTGAATACTTGCAGGTCTTCCGGTTTTTCACCTACACCTATATATTTAACCGGAATCTTAAATTCATCAGAAATTCCAATAACAACACCTCCCTTGGAAGTGCCATCGAGTTTTGTAATAGCTATGGCGGTAACATCGGTAGCCTTTGTAAATTCTCTTGCCTGAATAACTGCATTTTGCCCGGTACTGCCATCCAGAACCAGTAACACTTCGTTTGGAGCATCCGGTCTGAATTTCTGAACAACTCTTTTAATCTTAGAAAGTTCACTCATTAAATTTATCTTCGTGTGAAGCCTCCCCGCGGTATCGATGATTACGACATCCGCTCCCTGGTCCATTGCAGTTTTCACAGTATCGTATGCCACAGATGCCGGATCCGTATTCTGACCATGCGCGACAACAGGTACGCCAACTCTGTTTCCCCATTGTTTTAACTGGTCTACCGCTGCCGCCCTGAAAGTATCAGCCGCCCCCAGTACCACAGATTTTCCAATTCTCTTAAATTGGGCTGCCAGCTTGCCAATTGTCGTAGTTTTACCGACTCCATTTACTCCAACCACAAGAATTACATAGGGTTTTGCTGTTTTTGGAATTTCGAAATCTGTTAAATCACCGGTATTATTTTCTTCCAGGAGCTTTCCTATTTCTTCTCGTAAAATCTTGTCCAGCTCTGAAGCATTAAGATATTTATCCCTGGCAACCCTTTCTTCTATCTTCTGAATAATTTTGATAGTGGTTTGAACTCCCACGTCTGAAGAAATAAGAATTTCCTCAAGGTTATCCAATACCTCCTCATCTACAGCAGATTTTCCGAGTACTGCTTTACTTATGCGGGTAAGGAAATTTTCTTTTGTCTTTTCCAGACCTTTATCAAGCGTTTCCTTTTTATCCGGTGAAAATAATCCTTTGAATGCAGCCATTGTTTTTGCCTGTCAATAAAATTATGGGTTTAACACAGTCGTTGCAACCTGCAACAAACAAAAAAGTCCCGAAGCGGGACTTTGAACAAAAATTTTAGGCTGGCCTTTATTTTTTAGCCAATACTTTTTGAACATCCTCCTGAGGAACTATTTCCTCTTTGAAAGTGTAGGCTCCGGTTTTTTCAGAACGCACCATCCTGATTACCTTGGCGAAGTTTTTAGCTTCTTTATTCTTTAAGGTTGCAACAACTTTCTTTGCCATGATTTACTTAATTTCTTTATGTAAGGTATACTTCTTCAAAATCGGATTGTACTTCTTTAATTCCATCCTGTCAGGGGTATTTTTCCTATTCTTGGTAGTAATATATCGGGATGTACCGGGTTGCCCGCTGTTCTTATGCTCGGTGCACTCAAGGATTACCTGAACTCTGTTACCTTTCTTTGCCATTTTCTATTTATCTCCTAAATTAAAACCTATTTTCCAGTATAAAGCCCATTCTTTTTGGCCTCCCGTAAAACTTTTGAAATGCCATTCTTGTTGATAGTCCTCATGGTGGAGGCGGAAACCTTAAGAGTTACCCATCGGTCTTCCTCAGGAATATAGAATCTCTTGGTATGAAGATTTGGGTAAAACCTTCTTTTATTCTTGTTATTAGCATGAGAAACTTTATTCCCCACCATTGGCCTTTTTCCCGAAACTTGACAAACTCTTGACATCACAAAGATTTTTAGGAGTGCAAATATCGAAACTTTTTCAATTATCTCAAACTCAGACCCCGCATATTATGCTATGGATTGCCAATTTCGTATTTTTATCACCATAAATCGCGCTAATACTATGCTAGAATTAGAAATATCAGCCCAGCAAGCTATTGAACTGGAAGACAAGTACGGGTGTCATAATTATCATCCCTTGCCTGTTGTTTTATCAAAAGGAGAAGGAGTCTTCTTGTGGGATGTGGAAGGCAAAAAATACTATGATTTTCTTTCAGCATATAGTGCTGTAAACCAAGGGCATTGTCATCCAAGATTGGTTAAAGCTCTGATTAACCAGGCGCGGGAACTGACTCTAACTTCAAGAGCTTTTTACAATGATAAGCTTGGTTTGACTGAAAAGTTTGTCTGTGAGTATTTTGGTTACGATAAGGCTCTATTTATGAATTCGGGGGCGGAGGCGAATGAATCTGCAATAAAACTCGCCCGAAAATGGGGTTATATGGTGAAGGGAATTCCGGCCAATAAGGCAGTAATTGTTGCGGTTGGGAGAAATTTTCATGGTCGAACCACGACCATAATCTCCGCTTCTACCGACCCGGTGGCGCGCGCTAATTTTGGACCCTTCATGCCGGGGTTTGAGATTATCCCTTATGATGATATCTCAGCACTGGAGGGTGCTTTGCAGAATTCAAATGTTTGTGGTTTCTGGGTTGAACCGATCCAGGGAGAAGCCGGAGTTTACGTTCCATCTGATGGATATATGGCAAAAGTTGCTGAATTATGCCACCGGTATGATGTGCTATTGATGGCCGATGAGATTCAAACCGGGATTGGCAGAACAGGAAAACTACTTGCCTGCGATCATGAAAATGTCCATCCGGATATATTAATTCTGGGGAAAGCAATTTCGGGAGGCATGATGCCGGTGTCTTTGGTTCTTGCTTCCGATGCCATTATGAACACTATAAAGCCAGGTGAGCACGGATCAACATTCGGTGGAAATCCTCTGGCGTGTGCGGTTACGATGGAAGCTTTGCAAATAGTGAAGGATGAGAATCTTTCCCAAAATGCTCAAAAGATGGGTGAAATTTTCAGAAGCCGGATGGAAATGTTGGTTGATAAATTCGATATCATTAAACTGGTGCGCGGTAAAGGGCTCCTTAATGCTGTGGTTATCAATGACAGTGAGGCTGGAGATACGGCCTGGAATATTTGCATGAAGTTGAAAGAAAAAGGACTGCTTGCTAAACCCACTCATGGAAATATTATTCGGTTTGCACCACCTTTGATCATTGCTAAAGATCAGATTTTGGATTGCAGTGCCATAATTGAGGATACCTTTGATGAGATGTTTGGATAATTCAATTGTGAAAATACCTCTTTTATCAAAATCTTAAGTTCCCGAATTAACAGAAGCAGGCTCCATTATGATCCAAAACTAGCTAAATAATTCCTCGTCTCTTTCCAGCATCAAAATCGAAGACTGCGGTACTATAAGATACTTAACGCCTTCATACATAATTTCGATGGCACCGCGTTGTAAGAAAATTGCCAGGTCACCTTCCTTGGTCTGCAATGGGATGTATCTGATTTGCTCGTCTTTCTCTTTCCATGCCTCATCCTCTTCGGCCGGCACGGGAATCGGGTAGCCAGGGCCAACTTTCATTATGTACCCGCTTTGGATTTTTTCTTTTTCCTGAACGCCGGGTGGAAGATATAATCCGCTTGATGTCCGCTCCGACATCTTTTTTGGTTTTATTAAAACCCTGTCTCCAACGATGATAAGTTTTTGAAGCTTTGCCTGGTTACTCATAAATAATAAGTTATGAATTACTTTAATCTTCGGATCGTTCTATGAGCCGTTGATCAATGGATTTACGGGTTTTAGCACCAAGTTCTTTAATCTTGGTAGCTTTTGAAATCAAATTTCCCTGACCTTCCACCAGCTTTTTCATGGCAGAGCTATAGTGTTTTTGTGTCTGGTCGAGGTGCTTGCCCAGTGTCAACAAATCTTCAGTGAAGTTAACAAACTTGTCATACAACTCACCTCCCTGACGGGCAATCTCCAGGGCGTTTCTGTTTTGGTATTCATTCTTCCAGATGTTAGCGATGGTACGCAGGGTTGCAATCAACGTGGTTGGGCTCACCAAAACAATATTTCTATCATAAGCTTCATTGAATAAATAAGAATCATTTTGGACCGCAAGACTGAAGGCTGATTCAATAGGAATAAACATCAGAACAAAATCAAGACTTTTGACACCATACAAAGTCTGATAGTTCTTACTGCTTAAATCCCTGATGTGGGAACGTATGGAGGTCAGGTGACTTTTAATGGCTATTTTCGTATCCTCTTTTGTTTCAGCATTCACAAATCTTTCGTAGCTAACCAGTGAGATTTTGGAATCTATTACCAAATGCTTGTCATCAGGAAGGTTGATTACCACGTCCGGCTGGTACCGGCGTCCATCATCATGAACAAACACACTTTGCACAATATACTCCCTGTCTTTTACCAGTCCGGAATTTTCCAAAATGCTTTCCAGGATAATCTCACCCCAGGCGCCCATGGCCCGGTTATCTCCTTTTAGGGCTTTGGTAAGATTCTCGGCTTCCTTTGTCACCTGGATGTTCAGTTCTTTCAGCGATTTTATTTGTTCACGCAGAGCAGAATTCCATTCAATACTTTCTTTGGAATTCTGCTGCACAGTTTTTTCAAACTCGATAATGCGTTCACTCAGGGGTTTCAGAATACCTTCCAGATTTTCCTTGTTCTGGATTGTAAACTTTCTTGATTTCTCTTCGAGAATATCCTGTGCCAGATTCTTAAATTCAATGCTAAACCTTTCCTGCAATTTGGCAACCTCTTCTTTTTGTTGTTCAAATCTTTCTTTGAGGTTACGATAGTCGGCTTCATTGCCTGAAAGTCTGTTCGAAAGAGTGATCACCTTGTCACGTTCACGTTTCACCTCATCGCGGGCATTTTCAAGCAGAGCGATCATATCCTTGATCCGCTCATCGTAAACTTTTACAGCAGTTTCGTTTGAACTCAGATTACTTTTAAATCGATAAGTTGCCAGGAACCATGAAACTACGCCACCGAGAACTATCCCTAAAATGAACCATACAATTTCCAAAATGCGGTCAATGGTTATTTATATGCTATTTGGCAAGTTATCAAAAAAAGGATAATTTATCTTTTGGTTGTTTAAATATTAAAGGTTTCTGACCTTTGCAAACATGAAACCCCATTCAGGGAACATATACCTGATTCTTGCCTTTACTTTTTTGATTGGTAACAAGTTTGATTCAGTTAAAGCTCAGGATAAAGGTGCGGAATTTCTTGCAATTGCGAGGGATAATCTTAGGGAAGGTGATCGATTTTCTGCACTGATAACTCTTGATAGCGCTTTGCTGAAATCTCCTAAATATGCCGATGCTTATTTGTTGAGGGCGACCGTCAGAACAGAAATTCAGAATCTTGAAGGTGCTATAGAAGATCTTTCAAATGTAATCAGAATAGATCCGGGAAGGGCTGAAGCCTATTACCGAAGGGCGATGGTTTATTCTGATCTCGGATATCACCGCGATTACTGCCTTCGTGATTTATCAGAAGCAATTACTTTAGATAGAAAACAATCCCGGTATTATGTAGAACGGGCGCGTATCAGAGCTTCCTCAATCAACACTTATAACGGTAACCGGGAATATGACCTGGCTATAGATGACATTAACAGGGCTATTGCCGTTGAACCGCGCAACGGCAGACTCTACTATTTAAGGGCGGGTTACAAATTGAAACTGGAAGAACGAGACCAGGCTTTGCAGGACTACTCCAGCGCTATTGAGCTTGTTCCTGATAATGCCAGGTTTTATTCTGATCGCGGCCTGCTATATTTGGTGCTGGAAAATTATGAGAAATCCGCCCTTGACTATCGCAAAGCGATTTCATTGGATCCTGAAAATCCGGAATACTACAGAAACCTGGCACACGCATTTTATAATTATGGAAATTTCCGGTCTTCTATTAATGCTTTCTCGGAGTCTATTAATTTGTTAATTAAAAAAATCAGAGATAATAGTTCTAAAGAGGAAATGGCAAAAATTACCGATGAATTGAAAGAAGTTTATTTAATGCGCGGTTCTGCATTTGCCAACATGGGTCGTGAAGGAGAAGCTTGCGATGATTTCGGGAGATCAAGAGAATTGGGAGAAAGAAGGGCATTGAATTATATGAGAAAATATTGTGGCAAGTAGATGAGATTTGAGGAAATCCCAGGTCTTCCTGAAGTAAAAAAATCCCTGTTAAAATCCGTAAAAGAGGAGAAGGTTGCTCATGCACAGATCTTTGCCGGAATCGAAGGTGGAGCAAACCTTGCCCTTGCCCGGGCATATATCAGCTATTTATATTGCGAAAAAAGAACCGATTCTGATTCATGCGGTGAATGCCCTTCATGCCAAAAAAATCGAAAACTTGTCCATCCTGATGTTCACTTTGTTTATCCCATTCTTAACACCAAGGATGGCAAAAAGATAGATCCTATAAGCAAGGCATATATTAAGGAATGGCGTAGTTTCCTGCCATCCAATCCTTATCCGGTTTATGAAGACTGGGTATCTTTTTTTGGTGGTGAAAATAAAAAAGCAATTATTTACCGGGAGGAAAGCAGAGAAATAATTAAGGATTTAACCCTGGTTTCCTTTGAAGGTAACTTTAAGACTATGCTAATCTGGCTTCCGGAGTTGATGCACATTTCAGCTGCAAACGGCATATTAAAAATTCTGGAAGAACCCCCTCCAAAAACACTTTTCATTCTTGTATCCAATCAGGCTTCGCAGGTTATATCCACCATACTTTCGCGTTGTATCTCAATAAATGTTCGTCCATTTTTTGACAAAGAGATTGCTCAATTCCTGGTTGATATTGGAATGGGTGCTGAAAAGGCCGGACAAATATCTCACCTGGCGGATGGAAGTCTGAATATGGCATTTAAGCTGGAAGAAAATCTGGAGGATGATAATCATACACGATTGATCATATGGATGCGAGCTTGTTTTGAATTTAATGTAATGGAAATGGTGAATGGGAGCGATACCTTTTCGAAGAGATCGAAGATTTCTCAAAAGAGTTTATTTGAATACGGGCTGAATATGCTGCGCGAGTCTTTGGTAATTGGTTTTAGCAGCTCAATCCAGCTTGCCATCGAGTCAGAGAAAGCATTCATCCGGGATTTTTCAAAAATTATTGACTGGGAACTGATTGAGGAAATGTCAAAAGAGTTGGAGTCGGCAATTGTTTACCTGGAGAGAAACGCCAATGCGAGAATTGTATATTTAGACTTATCTTTGAGGTTTGCATCATTGTTTAAGCAGATAAAAACTGTAAAAAGTTAAAACTTATGAAATTCAGATATTTACTTTTATTCACATTAACCCTTTTATTAATGAGTGCCTGCGGAGAAAAAGATTACCTGGTCGTGATACACACGGAATACGGAGATATGAAGGCCATATTATATGAAGAGACTCCTCAACACAAAGAAAATTTTGTTAAACTGGTCAAGGAAGGATTTTATGACAGCCTTATTTTTCACAGGGTAATCCAGGGTTTCATGATCCAGGGTGGTGATCCGGATTCAAAAAATGCAGGCCGGGGACAAAGATTGGGATCCGGTGGGCCGGGATATACGATTCCGGCTGAAATACGAACCGGATTTTTTCACGAAAAAGGAGCATTGTCTGCAGCCAGACTTAGTGATCAAATAAATCCAGGGAAAGAATCCAGTGGCAGCCAGTTCTATATTGTCCAGGGGCAAACCTATGCCCCTGATCAGCTGAATGCAGATAATGTAAAATATGGGAAAATGGTGGGGCTTCTAAACAGGATGTTTTATGAAGGGAAGAACCCGGAATTATTACAGGAGTTTATTGCATTGCAGCAAGCCGGCGACATGGAAGCACTGAAGCGTAAAACATTTGAGTCGCTGTCAATTATAGAGCAGGAGTATGGTAAACAGACTTTTCCAGAAATTTCATCCCGGCAAATTGAAGCTTACACTAAGAATGGAGGGGCACTTCATCTGGATGGTGAATATTCTGTTTTTGGCAAGGTTGTGGAAGGCTTGGATGTGATTGATAAAATTGCGGCAGTGCCAACGGATCAGTCGGAACGTCCGACAACCGATATTATCATGATCATAACACTGGAAGAAATTACAAAAAAGGAAATAGCCAGGAAATATGGGTACTCCTAC
>DASWHX010000053.1:0-6089 GCA_036397995.1 Cyclobacteriaceae bacterium | reverse complement strand
CAAGTCATTAAGGAAGGTAGAGATTTCATCACTAATGGAACAGCGGACAAAACTAATGGGACTTTCGGAAGAAGAAATAATCAAACTATTGGGAAATCCTGACGAAACAAACTTGTACCAAAGGACGCAGAAATTTCTGGTCTACTACACGTCTCCCGGACCTAAATGCGATATGCCTGAAGCTGGTGCTTCACGGTTTGAAATCAGGATTAGCGCGCTCCACGTAGTTAATGAGGTTGTTCACTATCCATGATTATCCGGTATTTACATTTCATTCCCTGTTAATTTTCTTACCTTTGGATAAAGATTACTTGAATCGAAATGAAAACTTGTCTGCCTACAGTATTATTACTACTTCCGCTAATCGTCTTTGCTCAGAATGATCTTGATGAGAAGAAAGGTTTTCAGGATATCACCCTGGGCAGCGATCCAAAAGTTTACCAGGGAATTAATTTGAAGAAAACCACAAAAGATGAGAATTTTAAGAAAAACTCAAAGGATGAAAACATTCCTGAAGTTGATTTATACCAGGCAAAAGGCGGATACTACCAGGATGTAGCAGGGATCAAAATCCATAAATTTATTGTTAAGGCTTTTGATAATAGGATTTATGAGATTGAGATTACTGCTGAAAAAGACCCTGACTTTTACAAAGGACTTGAGTCCAGATATGGACCAGGAAATTATTCAATGCCAACCAATTCCTATATTTGGAGCGGAAAAGAAGTGCGACTCTCTTTTAAATCAGAATCAAAGAAAAAAGTGAAACTCACCTATTTTCTTTTTGCAGTAAATGAGTGGATCAAAGAAAAGGAAAAAGAAAACGCAAAATCAATTGCCGACGACTTTTAAGAAAGTCATTTTCCCGGCAACTCAAATCTTCATATCTTAGCGAGGCAAATTTATCGCGATGAAAAACATCTCAGTTATTGGAGCGGGAACAATGGGTAATGGCATAGCGCATGTTTTTGCTCAAAACGGTTATGCCGTAACTCTTATTGATGTGCAGACTACGGCGCTCGAAAAAGCTATTCAGACCATTCGTAAAAACCTCGACAGGCAAGTTAATAAGGAAATCATTTCTGAAGATGATAAGAAGAAAATCCTGGCCAGAATCGTAACCGAATCAGATCTTGCCAAAGCCGGCGGTTCAGATTTGATTATTGAAGCAGCTACGGAAAACGTTGATTTGAAATTGAAAATATTCAGGCAGTTGGATGAAACTGCCGGTAAAGACACTGTCCTTGCTTCAAATACATCTTCTATTTCAATTACGAAAATCGCGTCGGTAACGCAAAGACCTGATAAAGTTATTGGAATGCATTTCATGAATCCTGTACCTGTAATGAAATTGGTGGAAGTAATCAGGGGATATAATACGTCCAACCAGGTAACGAAGAACATCATGGAGTTATCTGAGAAACTGGGGAAAATTCCGGTTGAAGTAAATGATTATCCAGGTTTTGTCGCAAACCGGATACTGATGCCAATGATAAATGAAGCTATTTATTCCTTGCATGAAGGAGTTGCCGGAGTATCTGAAATTGACACGGTAATGAAACTTGGCATGGCTCATCCTATGGGGCCGCTGCAACTCGCAGATTTTATTGGCCTGGATGTTTGCTTAAGTATTTTGCGGGTGCTTTATGATGGCTTTGGTAATCCAAAATACGCTCCTTGTCCTTTGTTGGTAAATATGGTACACGCGGGCCATCTTGGAGTGAAATCCGGTTCAGGGTTTTACGAGTACACGCCCGGATCAAAGGATCTGGCGGTGGCTTCCATGTTTCGAAAATAAACTACTGACAATATTTTCTCATTGCCTCGGCTGCATCCCTGACACCCAGGGAATTTGCCATCTGAAAGTCAGAGCAAGCTCTTTTATTCTGATTCTGAATGATTTCAATGGCTCCACGGGATAAGTAGGCTTCTCCCAATTCCCTATCAATTCGAATTGCGGCATTGTAATCCGAAATGGCATCCCTGAATTGCCCCATCTTATGGGACGTTTTGCCGCGAAGGAGATATCCCGCGGCACTGTTTCCATCACGCTCTATGGCCAGATCATAGTAAAAATACGCGTTTGAATACTCTTCAAATCTATAAAAATAATTACCTAAGGAAAGATACGCGCTTACATTATCAGGATCAATTTCTAAAACTCGGGTAAAGTCTACTCTAGCTTTTTCGTAAATACCTAACTCTTCATACGCGCGGCCGCGATTGTAAATTGTTTTCAAATGAGAAGGCTTCATTCTCAAATATTCATCATACTTTGCGATTGCTTCTTCGTATTTCCCTTGTTCAAATAATTGATCTCCCTGCACTGAACCTTCATCCCTGCAAGCGGTTATTAATAAGCAAAGCAAAATTATTTGAATTGTTCTCTTCATGAATCTTATGACACCAATTTCTTTTCCTTGTCGCTTTTAAGCTGGCAAAAATAGTGCAAAAAAATTATACAGCGATATCGTTCTCTCTTAATGCCTGATTTAATGAAGTCTTCTTGTCTGTGCTTTCCTTTCTCTTGCCAATTATTAATGCGCAATTTACATTGTAGTTCCCAGACGGGAATTCCTTTGTATACGATCCCGGTATAACTACCGATCTTTCGGGAACATACCCTTTATATTCCTTTGTTTCCCTGCCGGTCACATCCAGTATTTTGGAACTTCCGGTAAGGGTAACGTTGGCACCAATCACGGCTTCCTTTCCCACGCGAATTCCTTCAACAATAATAGCACGTGATCCTACAAACACGTTGTCTTCAATTATTACCGGCGCAGCCTGAACCGGTTCCAGTACCCCACCAATCCCAACTCCACCGCTAAGGTGAACATTCTTGCCAATTTGCGCACAACTTCCAACCGTTGCCCAGGTGTCGACCATCGTACCCTCATCCACATAAGCTCCGATATTCACGTATGAAGGCATCATGATAACTCCCCTCGCCAGGTAAGATCCGTATCTTGCAAGACCATGAGGTACTACACGGACTCCAAGATCTTTAAAATTCGATTTCAATTTTATCTTGTCGTGAAATTCAAAGGGTCCAACCTCTATTACTTTCATCTCCTGAATGGGAAAGTACAAAATCACGGCTTTCTTCACCCATTCATTTAACTTCCAGCCACCATCAGAAGGCTCAGCAACGCGAACCAGTCCTTTATCCAATTGTTCTATTACCGAATTGATTGTTTCAACGGTCGTCTTTTCTTTCAGAAGCGATCTGTCTTCCCAGGCTCTTTCAATTATCTCCTGCATCTGCATTTACAAATTCTAATTAAAAGCTAACTTGTCGCATTGTGCAAAAATCAATTGTCATAGCATCCATTCTTAAACCTGTTTCCGACACCAGGATGTATGAGAAATTTGCACAAACTCTTTCCATGAATTCCAAATATAAGGTAATTATTGTTGGGTTTGCTTCAAAAAAAATCCCCATTGGTGAAGGAATTACCCTGGTGCCTTTATTCCAGTTTTCGAGGCTCAGCATCCAAAGGCTTTTAGCACAATTCAGATTCTTTTTTTTTCTCACCAATACAAAACCTGATCTGGTTATCATAAATACGCATGAACTTCTTGGCATCGCCATACTGGCAAAATATATCTATGGAATTAAAGTGATTTACGATGTGCGCGAAAACTACTTTCGCAATGTAGCTTACGGAAGGTCACTTCCAATATTAATCCGGTGGCCATTGGCTTTGGCTATTCGCCTGACTGAATCATTTTATTCTCTTTTTGCAGACTTCTTTTTTATCGCCGAGGCTGGCTATGCCAAAGAGTTACCATTCATAAAAAGCAAATTTGTTGTATTAGAAAATAAAGTATCCAAATTGGTAATCAATAAAATTCCCATAACCAGAAATCCATCTGATAACAAGTTTCTTGTCTGCGGAACTATTTCGGAAGAATATGGAATTTTCGAAGCCATTGATTTTGTTTCTAAATTAAGAACCAGAATTCCTGAAGCTTCGCTGAAGATAGTCGGATACTGTGCCAATGGAAGGTTATGGAAAAAAATTGCCAAAAGAATTGCTGGGCTTGAATATGTAGCGGTTATCGGCGGGGATGAATTGGTTCCCCATGAAATTGTTCTCCATTCCATGGCGGAAACAAATTATATCCTTATGCCCTATGAGAATTTACCTCAAATCAGGCATTGCTTTCCGACCAAGATTTTTGAGGCAGTTGCCCTTAACTGCCCTATCCTTATTTCGTATGGAGAAACCTGGAATAGTTTCATTACCAATTATTCAGCCGGCTTACAGGTGGATTTTCATCAGGTTATCCCTATTGAAGTGATACACGAAGCAAGGTCGCATCAGTTTTTTACAAAATCAATTCCTGATACCATATATTGGGAATCCCAGGAAAATCTACTCCAGGAAGCGGTAATTAAACTTTTCTGATTTTTTTTTACTATTCAAAAAAATTATTTTAGTTTTGTCTAAATTAATTTTACATTTGCACCAACATTACGATTATGAAATTGAGTTATTCGGAAGAGAACTATCTTAAAGCTATATATCACCTTTCGGAAAACAGAAACCAGGGAGTAAACACCAATGCTATAGCAGATTCGCTGAATACCAAAGCGGCGTCAGCGAGCGACATGATAAAAAAGCTTGCGGCAAAAAAATTGATCAGTTACAAGAAGTACTACGGGGTTAAGGTTACGGATACCGGTAAGAAAGTTGCACTTCAGATTATAAGGAAACACAGGTTATGGGAAGTTTTCCTGGTTCAAAAACTGAATTTTAATTGGGATGAAGTGCACGAAGTTGCCGAGGAATTAGAACACATCAAGTCTCCCCTGCTAATACAGAGATTGAATGAGTTTCTAGGAGATCCAAAATTCGATCCTCATGGAGATCCCATCCCTGATGAAACCGGAACCATTCCTTCTAAACCTTCCATTCCCCTAAGTCAGCTCATTACAGGGAAGTCAGGAATAATTACTTCGGTAAAGGATAGTGACAGCAGCTTTCTGAAATATCTGGATAAAATGGAAATGAAAATTGGTTCAAGAATAAAGGTTTTAGATGTAATTGAATTTGACAACAGTATGGAGATTCTAATTGATGACAAAAGGAAAATCAATGTCTCCAATGAAGTTTCAGGTAACCTGTTAATGAAGATTTGAAATGACGGGTAAGAAGGAAATGATGAAATCGCTGGGTGAAGTTAATGCTTCCGTTGATGCGATGAACAAAAAGGGTTTCTGGAGAAAGCTATTCGCTTTCATGGGGCCGGCTTACCTGGTCTCTGTTGGATACATGGACCCGGGAAACTGGGCGACCGATATAGCCGGCGGAAGTCAGTTCGGTTATAAATTGATTTGGGTGTTGCTGATGAGCAACATCATGGCGATTCTTTTGCAAAGCTTAAGTGCCAGGTTAGGGTTAATTCGCAAAATGGATCTTGCCCAAGCCTCCCGCGCTACCTATAATAAATTTGTCAATTTCTGTTTATACATTCTTGCAGAAATTGCCATTGCAGCAATGGACCTTGCTGAAGTTCTGGGAATGGCAATTGGTTTACAGTTACTCACCGGACTTCCACTATTATGGGGAGTAAGCATCACTGTTGCGGACACTCTACTGCTTTTGCTTTTATATCAATATGGAATGCGAAAAATGGAAGCCTTCATCGTAAGCCTTGTAGCCATCATTGGGGGTGCATTTTTTGTTGAGATGATACTTGCAAAACCAGATATGAGTGAGCTGGTCACGGGGTTTATACCTTCTCTTCCCAACGATACCGCGCTATATATCGCCATAGGAATTATTGGAGCTACAGTGATGCCGCATAATCTCTACCTGCATTCATCGCTTGTTCAAACCCGCCGGATTGACAATTCTGACAAAGGATTGTGGGATGCAATCAAGTTCAACATTATAGATTCTGCAATTGCCCTGAACATGGCATTTTTTGTAAATGCAGCAATACTTGTGCTTGCGGCTGCCACTTTTTATGAAATTGGTTTGTACCAGGTGGAAGAAATACAGGATGCGCACAAATTACTCGCACCGCTACTTGGAACAGAATGGGCAGCGATACTATTTGCGGTCGCGCTTATTGCA
>DASWHX010000052.1:0-7603 GCA_036397995.1 Cyclobacteriaceae bacterium | reverse complement strand
GGAGTATCTGGATTCTGCAATCGTTTGTGGCCAGGATTACTGTTATCAGATTTTGGCGAATTTCCAGGGTGGCGGACAAGCAATTTCTGTTATAGCATGTGTAACGTCTTTTTCAACTGCCCAACCCGATCCGGTAACTGATGTTTCGGTTAATGTTAATAACCTGGTTGTTGAAATCGAATGGCCTCAGCCTTTGAATTTTACACCGGACCAATATTTTCTTGAAGCAAGTTTTGATAATTCCGGATTCAGCCTGATCCGCACACTTACAACTAATTTTTTGTCAGGATTGGATTCCGCAGGATGTTTCCGGGTGTATTATCAGGATTTGTGCGGTAATACTTCGGCCAGAAGTCCGGTTGGCTGCCAAATCATGGCTTCATTTACTGAAACCCTGAATGTCTTACACATTTCCTGGAATGATTATACGGGCTGGGAATCCGGAGTAAGCAATTACAGGCTTGAGGTTTTCAATCAGAATATGGATTTAATTTCCAATTACGATGCGGGACTGCAAAATCAATTTCAACTCGATTTAACATTAATTAATGAACAAGTATTGATCTTCAAAGTGATAGCCGTTCCGGTCAATGGAAGCTTGAGTGACATCTCTTCCGGCCTGATAGTATACATCCGGGAACCTGTTATCAGCTTACCTCGTGCCTTCACCCCGGATCAGGATGGTTTAAACGATACCTACCAGGTATATGGCTTATTTATTGACACCATTGCATTTCTGGTGTTTGATCGCTGGGGCAATATTGTGTTTTCAGAAAAAGAATTAGGCAGTGGTTGGGATGGCACAATTGATGGCAAACCTGCTCCTGCAGGCGCTTATGTCTATAACGTTGAAGTGACAGATTTTGCCGGAAGAACTTTCAAACGTTCCGGAAGTTTCCTCCTTTTACGCTAAATATCTAAATTTACAAAAAAGGAAGATTATGTTTGATATGATGAAAATGATGGGAAAGATGAAGGAGGTTCAGGTAAAGATAAAAGAAGCGCAGGAAAATCTTGTTCATATAAAAGTTACCGGAGAAAGTGGTGGTGGTATGGTTCGGGTAACCGTTAATGGAAAGAAGCAACTGGTTAAAATTGAAATCGAAGATGATATCTTCGACAAAAATGATAAAGAGCTGATGCAGGACCTGGTGGTAGCTGCAACAAATAAAGCCATTGAAGAAGCAGAAATCCGGGCTAAAGAAGAGCTCAAGAAAAGCACTCAGGGAATTCTTCCGGATATCCCCGGCTTTGATCTCAATAATCTCATGTAATGCCATTAGTCACCATTGCTATTCTCAATTATAATGGTGTCTCTCATCTGGAAACTTTTCTTCCTGCTGTTTTAAAGCATAGCACGGGATCTGAATTGGTGATTATCGATAATGGATCAACCGATGCTTCTGCAAAGTTTATTCAGGAAAATTACCCGCAGGTGAAACTTATCCAACTCAACAAGAATTATGGGTTTTGTGAGGGATATAACCAGGGTCTTAAAGAACTGTCATCAGATTACTATATACTTTTGAATTCTGATGTGGAAGTGACCCCGGGATGGATTGATCAGATCATAGAAATGATGGAAAGTGACAATAAAATTGCTGCGTGCCAACCTAAGATTCTTTCCTATTCAGAGCGTTCGAAATTTGAATATGCGGGTGCAGCAGGCGGATTTATTGACTGGCTGGGGTATCCTTTTTGCAGGGGAAGGATTTTTAATCATTTAGAAGAAGATTTTGGCCAATATGATGAGCCGATGCAGGTTTTTTGGGCTTCCGGGGCCTGTCTTTTTATCAAATCGCATTTATTCCATGAAATGGGTGGGTTTAAATCGGAGTTTTTTGCCCATATGGAAGAAATAGATTTATGCTGGCGCTTACAAAATGCGGGTTATGCTATTTGGTGCAATCCCAAAAGCAGGGTTTTTCATTTAGGCGGAGGCACATTGGACAGGTTCAACCCCGAAAAGACTTATTTGAATTTCAGAAACAATCTGGCGACAGTTTTTAGCAATATGACCATACTGCAACTTTTCCTGGTACTCCCAATGAGAGTTGTATTGGATTTAGTTGCCGCGGCAAGTTTTCTTTTTACAGGAGGATTTAGGCATTTTTGGGCTGTATTCAGAGCTTATTTCTCACTACCCGGACTAGTGAAAAAACGTGGATCCACAGGGAGTGGTCAGGTCAGGCTCTATCCCAGCATCGTGTGGGCAACCTACATAAGAGGTATTAGGAAATTTTCAGATCTAAAGGGCTAATTCCAGACCATACTCCACCTTCTTCTAAGGTGTTTTCTGATATTCATTATAAAAGCTAAACCAAGGTAAATAATTACAGGGGAGCCAAAAGTTATGAATGAGCTGTAAATGAAAAAGAGGCGGATAGAGGAAGTTGCTATTCCAAATTTTTCACCCAGCCTGGCACAAACTCCGAATGCTTTATCCTCAAAAAAATCAACTATTTTTCTCATATTTAGAACCAATTAAGCAAATATACTTATATTGTCTGTTCGGCTAAAATAAAACATTATTTTTATGGCCTTAAATTGCATTAATGCCAGATTCACGATAATTTCGCAATTAATTCAACCAAAGATAAAATCAAACTATATAATCCGATGAGAAAATTATTCTATGTGGTACTCATTTTTGCAACCTTAAGCATGTCGGGTTGCGCTCTGAATAAAATGATTAAAGCCGCCAAAGATCAGGACCTTACCGTTGTCCCAAATCCGCTTGAAGTCCATGCAGATACGGTTGCCTTTGAAATTTCTGCTGTATTGCCCACCAAGATGTTACAAAAGGGTAAAATTTATACAGTGAATTCCTTCTATAAATATGGCGATGCAGAGATCGCTTTTGAAGGCATCGAATTTCAGGCCGATCAATTTGCCAGCAGCTCAACTGAACAACCAAGGCTATCAAAGAAATTTAGCTTTGCATACACTGATGCCATGAAAAGTGGTGAAGTGCAGATGATGGGTGTGGCACTTGATCCCAAAAACGGCAAAACTAAAGAATCTGAGCGCCTGAAAGTAGCTGATGGGGTTATCACTACTTCCAAGCTGATCCAGAAAACTTATTTTGCCGCTTATGCTCCCCATGGGTACAATAATGCTGAGGAAATGGAGCCTATTAACGTTAATTTTTATTTTGATCAGGGGAAATCTAACCTGAAACGGTCCGAAATCAATAGTGACAGAGGCAAGTATTTCCAAGGCTTTATAGCTGAGAAAAATGTTACCAGAACAGTAACTATTACAGGTACTCACTCACCTGAAGGTGCTGAAAGAATTAACTCCCGGCTATCACCTGATAGAGCCAAGACGATTGAGGATTACTACAAAGCTCAGATGAAGAGATATGATTATAAAGGAATGGCAGACAGTATCAATTTCATCCTTAAACCTATAATCAGAGATTGGGCAGACTTCATGACTGCATTGGCTTCATATGAAGGAATAACAAGCGAGGAGAAATCTGCTTATCAAAATATTATTAATGGAAGCGGAACATTTGAAGAAAAGGAAAATGGGATGCATAAACTACCTACTTATAGAAAAGTATTCAGGGATGTTTATCCGGGTTTGCGAACCGCGAAAACTGATATCCTTACCGTAAAAGACAAAAAATCCGATGCAGAAATTTCTGTCCTTTCCAAGCAGGTAGCTCAGAATGAAACTTCAGCGGATACTTTATCTGTTGAAGAATTAATGTATGGGGCAACTCTTACTCCAAGCCTGACGGAAAAAGAAGCCATTTATAAAGCTGCTATCGCAAAAAGCGACGATTGGAATTCTCACAACAATTTGGGTGCAGTATATGTGCAGATGGCCATTGAAAATCCATCTGAAGCAACTAGTTATGCGGATATGGCTGTAACCCAGTTGCAGATTTCAATTAACAAGCAAGAAAGTGCTGAGGCCTATATTAATTTGGGATCAGCTCAATTGATGCAAGGCAATATACGCGCTGCTTTGGCATCATTAAGAACCTCCGGTACCAAGAATCCATCTGGTGACAACGCACGTGGAGCTAATGGTGTACTGGGAGCATTGGAAGCAATGACCGCGCAATATGACCGGGCGGTAATTGCCCTTTCCAATTCACAAGAGACTGCGGTTAACCTGTTTAATAAAGGTCTGGCTCAGCTTTTAAATAAGGACTTCAATAATGCATTAGCCTCCTTCCAGGAAGCAATTCAGAAGGATGGTAATTTAGCTCTGGCAAGTTATGGAGCTGCAGTTGCCAACGCGCGATTGCAGAATGAAGCCAGGGTTATTGAAAACCTGACTAATGCAGTAACCAAGGATCCTTCTTTGAAAGAACTGGCTCTAAATGACCTTGAATTCAGGAATTTTAATATCAGCAGTGCGTTGAATTAATTTTTCTCATTACTTATCGAAAAGCCCTGGCAAACCCACCAGGGCTTTTTTTGATGACTCATTTTTAAACCTTCCCTGCAACACACCAATAAATATTTAGATTGATCTTAGAAAATTCCCTAAAGCCTCAGTCAAAGTGCATATCAGTTGGGTAGCATTTTTATCAAACTGAGAGTTTACCTTTTTTTTGCTTTTGTTTGTTAATTGCCTCACACCCAGTATTTTTGTTCTCCCCGTATGAAAATTGTATAACCCGAATTCCAAATCCAGATGAGAGAAATTCAATTTAGAGAAGCTTTGCGCGAGGCTATGGTCGAAGAAATGAGGAAAGACAAGAGTGTTTTTCTAATTGGTGAAGAAGTAGCAGAGTACAATGGCGCCTATAAGGTAAGCCAGGGCATGCTGGATGAGTTCGGACCTGACAGGGTTATTGATACACCCATTTCAGAGCTTGGCTTCGCAGGCTTAAGCGTTGGAGCTGCAATGGGAGGCTTACGGCCAATTGTTGAATTCATGACATTCAACTTCAGTCTTGTTGCCATTGACCAGATCATCAATAGTGCAGCTAAAATGCTGTACATGTCGGGAGGTCAGGTGCCGGTTTCCATTGTTTTCAGGGGTCCCACCGGTAATGCGGGGATGTTAAGTGCACAACACTCGCAGAATTTTGAAAATTGGTACGCGAACACTCCTGGATTAAAAGTGGTGGTTCCATCAAATCCATATGATGCAAAGGGCTTATTGAAATCCTCCATCCGGGATGATGATCCGGTTATTTTTATGGAGTCAGAATTGATGTATGGTGATAAAGGTGCAGTTCCGGAGGGTGAATTTCTCATTCCAATTGGTCAGGCAAAAGTGGTGAAAGAAGGAAAAGATGTTACCCTGGTTTCATTTGGGAAGATTATGAAAGTTGCAATTGAGGCATCAACAGAAATGGAAAAACATGGAGTCTCGGCGGAGATTATTGATTTGAGGACGGTAAGGCCTATTGATTATGCTGCGGTGGTTGAGTCTGTTAAGAAAACCAATCGGTTGGTCATTGTTGAAGAATCCTGGCCACTATCGTCAATCTCTACCGAGATTACCTATCATATTCAAAAGCACGCGTTTGATTATCTGGATGCGCCTGTTCAAAGAATTAACAACATGGATGCTCCCCTGCCCTATGCCTCAACTCTGATAGAAGAAATTCTTCCTAACGTTAAGAGAACCGTTGAGGCAATCAAGTCCGTGATGTACATTTAAGCGGATACTGAGGATTTCCTTTTTGCTTCCCGGATACCCGGGAACTCTTATTTGTAATGTCAGAAGTGCAGCCATTTTTCATTACCACTAAAACAAATTTTATTTCGGTGGAGAATATGCCTCGCTCAGCGGTTATAACAATTCCCGCATTCTGGACACGAACCGGTCCGCAAAGACCCTTTCCGAAATAAATAATTCAGGTTCGGTAAGTTCGGCTTCCATCAGGTAAAATTTATTACCTGCCAGAACACCATCAATCCGTGCATACAATAAATTATCCGGATAATACTTCAATATACTTCGTGCTTCACTAATTACTCCCTGGGCAGGATTAGCGGGTTTAAAGGATCCTCCATACTCATACTGGATTCGAAACTCACCGCGATTTGTTTTTTTTATTACCGAATGACTGTATTCTTTTCCAAAGAAAATTATAGACCACTCGCCCTGAGTTTCAATTTCGGGAATAAATTTCTGAACCATGAAACCATTCAAGAATTCAGGATTATTGTCGATGAATAAATTTTCTGATGTTTTCAGGGAAATTTTTCTGACGCCGTAAGCAGTGGCTCCGATGTTTGGTTTCAGAACCGCCTCCTGCCAACCCTGAGACCGTAATATGTCTTTGCAATCAAGCTTAGCTTCTGCCTCAAACCATAATGTAGTGGGTATCCGGACTCCCTTCTCCTGTAAATCTCCAAGGTATTTCTTATCTAAATTTCCTCTTAGCACTTCAATGGGATTGAACACCTTGATTTTCAACCGATCCAGCTCATTCAACCATGAGTTGAATTGCCCAATCCGTAGATGGTAGTCCCAGCATGAGCGGATTATAATGACATCAAATTCAGACCAATTTATTTTCCTATCGCTCCAGGCGGATACGCTTACTTCCATATCATTTCTTTGCATAGCTTCAAAAAGACTTCGATCAGAAGGAGTAAGGGACAAAGTTTTTTCTGATGTGGCGAAGCATATTTTCATGAGATGCAAGATAATGGAACATAATTAGCTTTTGCTAAATTCTTAGGTCTTCCCTGAATTTCCGATCACCTTTTATTTTGAAATTTAAATGAAGAATAAGCAACAGGAATTCCTACACAGGTTATTAGTATTAATACCCCAATCATCGTATTATTAATCGAAAATGTACGAGGAGGTGTATTGCTTAAGGGTAATACTACCAGATTCATTCCCATCCATACTATTATTCCGTAGAGAATTCCCAGGATGAGCCAATTGCCTGTTACCTTTATAAAAACTTTATAAAACAGGAAAAACAGGGCGGTCCATATTGTGGCAATTCCCAAGTGAAAGAAAATTCCAAAGTATGTCATTGCTATCCCTCCTGAAAATGCGGCGTCACCAAATATCCCGCTGGCGATGTAATTAAACACTTTCATCGGTTGCGTGCTGCCCAGTATTGTAACGTGAATAACAGCCGCGGCACCATCAAGAAGTCCAGCCAGCAATCCTGTGAATATAATTGTAACAAAAACATTATGATGATAGAGCTTTGGATTATTCTTATTCATGACTTTTGCTCAAAAAATTTTCTAAAAAATAAATTCCTTATTTCATTTTAATTTTTTTTCAAATTATAGCCTTAACTGGGCTTGGAAAATTGTTAATGTTCCCGGTTCCGGTGGACTCTTCAACCAAAATCCAACTTCATTTGCAATAGTTTTTTATTTACCGGAAGGAAATCAAAATAAAAGACGATTTGAATTCCAGCATACTGCCTACAAACATTTTATTCCCTCCCGGGAATTAAAAAACCCTTTCGCATAGCGAAGGGGTTGGATTCTGGTTGAGGTCGCGAGCGGATTCGAACCGCTGTAAAAGGTTTTGCAGACCTCTGCCTAGCCACTCGGCCACGCGACCTTAATTTATCATTTTTAAACTTCAATATATGAGAGCAACAAGTAAGCAAAAGTAAGCGTTTCTCCCTTCTTCTTCAACTCCTTAA
>DASWHX010000051.1:0-7836 GCA_036397995.1 Cyclobacteriaceae bacterium | reverse complement strand
CAACCAGGTTAAAGTGAATCTGTTTCGGGCAAGGAAAAGTATTAAAGAGAACCTACTTAACATTAATTCATATGGACTCTAAAAGAATTGAAACGTTACTGGACCGGTACTGGTCCTGTGTTTCTACACTGGAAGAGGAAGAAGAGTTGAAAAAGTTTTTCAACTCTGATGAAGTACCTGAAAGATTTAAAGAGTACGAAAACTTATTCAAATATTTTGAGGCCGAAAAAAAATCTTCAGGCCTGGGAGATTCATTTGACAGAGAGCTTGCGCAAAGAATAAGACTGCTGAAACCTTCCAACAGTTCGGGAAAAATCTTTTTTAATTATTTGAAAGTGGCTGCTGTTATTGCGATGGTACTTGTTGCTTCCTTCTTGTTCAGGCAAAACCTGGCACCGGAGAACAGACCTGATCTAATGGGCACCTATGAGGACCCTCAGGAAGCATACGAAGAAACCAAAAGAGTATTGATGTTGGTGGCTTCCAAGTTAAACAAGGGACGAAAATATACTGAAACAATCGGGGCGTTCAATGAAGCCGAGGAAAAGATAAAAGGAGGTGAAGATGAAACAGACAACAATGAAAATAAGGACATACAACTTTAAATTAAATTCAAAAATGAAAAGGATAATTTTGTTTTTTATGGTTATGGGCTTTGCGGGAGTGCTGAAAGCTCAAAATGATGCAATTGATCGATTCTTCAGCAAATATATCGACGATCCCGAGTTCACCTATGCGGTGGTAACCGGGAAAATGTTTGGTTTATTTACTCACATGGAAGGTGAATCAGAAAATGATAAGGCATTGCTTGATGCCATCAGTTCTGTGAAAGGACTTAAGGTTCTTGCCATTGAAGATACTGAAAGAGGCACAGCTTTATATACAGAAGCATTTACAATAATCCCAGCCAGGGAATACGAGGAGCTAATGACTGTTCGCGATGAAGATGGAAACATGAAGTTTCTGATAAAAGAAGCAAAGGGAATAATCAGTGAACTGCTCATGATACGAGGTGCCACTCACGATTTTATGATTGTAAGCCTTGTGGGAAATATCGATCTGAAATCCATTTCTAAATTGGCACGACACGTGAATATTGACGGGTTCGAGCACTTTGAAAAAATGGAGAAAAAAGAAGAGAAACACTGAAAATAACCAGTTATGAGGAGCATTTACCAATGCTCCTCATTTTTTCCAATCCTCCATCCAATAGCTAAAATTTTCCTAACTTTCAGGTCAAAAATTTACAGGAATTGATACGCTCGCTACTCCTCAGTTCTGCATTGTTACTGGCAATGCCATCTGTTAAGGCTCAGACCAAGGAAACCAATGATTTTCACCATGCACATCCGGATGCATTCACGTTGTTTTTTTACAAAAGCACAATCAGGATGCTGGATCCTACCAATTCCGATGAATACTTTAACATGATCAAAGACATTGAGCGCGCTAAGTTCCTGAGATTTAATGAATCTGAAATCTCTGATTCAGATATTCAGAATTATATTGCCAGCATTAAGGAAGTATCTTTTGAAGAAGGAATGACAATGCGACAGGGAGCTGGAACCGCTAATGTCTTCATCAGGGATGCCGTTAGTGAAAAAAGCGGAATTATCTTTATCATGAAAGCGGACGACCAGGTGTTCATTCTTGATATTGTTGGGAAAGTGCAGGTTTCAAAATTGATGGAACTTACCAAAAAAATTAACATTTTCGAATCACTATTTTAAAATGCCGGATTATATTCTTGAACTTGAAAATCTCTCCAAACGCTACGGCAGGATAAAAGCCGTTGACGAACTTTACCTCAAGGTGGAAAAAGGAAATATCTTTGGCATCCTTGGCCCTAACGGGAGTGGTAAAACTACAACCCTTGGTGTTGTTCTTGACGTAGTAAACAGAACCGGTGGAAATTTCAAATGGTTTGGAGAAGAACCAACAACAGCTCACAGAAAGCGAATTGGTGCAATCCTCGAGACTCCGGTTTTTTACCCATACCTCTCCGGTTATAAAAATCTCCAGCTGATTGCTCAGATTAAGGAAGTTCCCAACGAAAAAATAGAGCCTGTAATTGCCAAAGTAAACCTGGCCGACCGTCAACATGACAAATTCCGGACATATTCTCTTGGTATGAAACAACGACTGGCAATTGCCGCGGCATTGCTTTGCGATCCGGAAGTGATGATACTGGATGAACCTACTAATGGCTTGGACCCGCAGGGTATCGCCGATATCCGCCAGCTAATAATTCAAATCGGAAAAGAAGGCAAAACAATTATTTTGGCAAGTCACCTTCTTGATGAAGTTCAAAAAGTTTGCACACACTTTGCAGTTCTTAAGAATGGAAAGAAACTCTTCCAGGGATCGGTGGAGGATATTAACAAAGGAATGAACGAAGTTGAAATTAAATCCGAAGATTCCAGGATTCTTGAATTGCTGAAAAATTTTAATGGGGTTAAAACTGTGATTCAGGAAGGCAATACCTACACCATTAAACTAAATGACGGGCTTTCCTCTACCGATATCAATAAATATTTGTTTGAAAATGGAATTGTTGCTTCTCACCTGGTTACATTAAGGAAGTCTCTTGAGAAACAGTTTCTGGAAATTTTAGAAGAATCAGAATGATTAGACTTTTCAACATCGAATGGATTAAGCTAAAAAACTATAAAACCTTTTGGGTATTGGGTGGGCTCTATCTATTCCTTATAACTTTTATTCCAATTAGTGTGCTGGAGTTTATGAAATGGCTGGAAAGCAAAGGCGTTGAATTTGAAGAATTTTCGCCCTCAAAAATACCTATTCTGCATTTTCCGGATATTTGGCAAAATATTACCTACCTGTCAGTCTTCTTTAAGTTTTTCATCGCGGTTATTATTATTATCTCGATAACCAATGAGTTTAGTTACAAGACTATCCGACAAAATATTATTGATGGCTTGAGCAGAATGGATTTTTTGAAATCAAAACTCACCGCAATAGTAGCTATATGCCTGATTAGCGCCGTTTATCTTTTCTTGATATGCCTGATAACAGGATTAATTTACACACCCAGGCTTATCCAGGGCGAGATTCTTGAATACAGCCAGTTTATTTTCGCCTATTTTCTGGACATTCTGTTCTTTCTGATTTTTGCCCTTTTGATTGGCAATACTTTTAAGAAGGCCGGGATCTCAATTGCTTTAGTCGTAATGATTATTCCCATTGAATATATTTTCTCCGCCAATCTTCCAGACGAAATCTCAGTTGTTGGAGATTACCTGCCTATGCACGTGATGAATAGTATAATCCAACTGCCGTTCACCAAGTATGGTTTCATGGAAATTCAGGATTATATTAGCCCGGAGGCGGTTGCTTTGTCTTTCGCCTACATTGCTTTATTTGTGTATTTGAACTATGTTCTGCTGAAAAAGAGAGACCTTACCAGCTGAATTACCAAATTCCTTTTTTTCTTATTGCAAACCCGCTAATTTTAGAGGAAACTGTAATATCAACCTTTATGCAAAGAAATGCAGGAATAATACTCTCCATTGGACTTGCCTTGATATTTTCTAATGGTATGGGGCAAACTGATAGTCTGGAGAATGCCCTTCAAAACACAACCGGAGCTGCAAAAGTCAAAACCCTGAACGAATTATATAAAGTTTTTATCAATTCTGAGCCCGACAAAGCATTGAAATATACAGTTGATGCCTTTGAGCTCGCCAAGGAAATTGAGGATGAACGCGGCATTGCCACCTGCTATAACAATATGGGCGTTTTCTACAAGAATCAGGGCACGCTTGATAAAGCTCTTGATTATTATTTGAAAGCATTAAGCCTTGGACAAACAATTCATGACAAGGATCTCATCGCTAATCTTTACAATAATATCGGAACCATTTATTCAATAAAAAAAGAATACAGGCAAGCCGAAGATTATTACAAAAGATCGTACAACATCTTAGACAGCTTGGGAAACAAGATTAACATGGTTGGATCATTAAATAATCTCGGTAATGTATATGCCGAAACCGGAAGAAGTTCGGAAGCTATTGAATACTATCGTCAGGCAGTTGAAATTTATTCTGAAAGCGGACAAACCAGGAATTCTCATGAACCCTTAACCAGCATAGGAAATGTTCACTTTAGAAACGCGGATTACGATAAAGCCCTGGAGTATTTCAATCAGGCATTCGAAATTGAAAAAGAGAATAACAATTTATTTGGGCAAGCGCGTGCGCTCCATGATATGGGTTTAACCCATCTGAGAAAAGAAAATTACGGGGAGGCATTACTTACCGTCGAATCTGCTTTGGAAATTGCTGACCAGCTGGGCGCAGTACCTATTCTTGAAGTGATATACAAAGCGTTAGCAGAGATATATTACACCACAGGTGATATAAAACGCGCTTACGAAAGCATCATTCTCTACGAACAAATGCGTGATCTGCAATTCAATGAAACTACCAGCAGGAAACTGGCAGAGCTTGATGTTGCCTATGAATTCGAAAGGTTGGAAAAAGAGATTGAGGAGCTCAGGCAGGAAAATGAAATAAACTCTTTGCGGGCTGAAAATAGCCGTGTAGTAATACTTGTTGGTATTATGGGTACGCTCATTATTGTTGGCGCCCTTTTTGTCTATTACGCAACCAGAAAGAAAACGAAAAAGAAAGCTACTACATGACTCGTGAGGAGGCACGCGAATTACTCCATTCCTTTACGGAATCCGAAAGTTTGCTCAGGCATGCACGAAGTGTTGAACTGGTGATGGAAGCCTACGCGAAAAAGTTAAATGAAGATACTGAAGAATGGGCAATTGCCGGAATGCTGCATGATGCCGATTATGAAAAATATCCCGACCAACATCCAAACATTATCGTGAGTAAATTGAAGCAAATAGGTGAAGCGAACCTTGCCCATGCAATCTCCGCGCATTACACAAAATGGGGAGTTAAGTACGAAACTTTGCTGGACAAAGCTTTGCTTGCCTGTGATGAACTTACAGGATTTATTATCGCATGTTCACATGTAAGACCTGATAAAATCGAAGGTCTTCAGTCGAAATCAGTTATAAAGAAATTGAAGGATAAAAGTTTCGCTGCCAAAGTTGAACGGGAAGAAGTGCAGGCAGGAGCTGAATTGTTAGGGGTAGAACTACCAGACCATATTGACTTTATTATTTCTGTACTTCAGGAAAATAAAAAAGAGCTGAACCTAATTTGACTAGCTCTTCCCTGTGAGTAACTCAAATCATTTATCGGACACCACTCACTTCACCACCCAGAGTTTTCCGCGTGTGTGTCCGGGAAGGATTACCGGTTACTTCAATTACCCCGCCAAACGATGCATTTGAGTTGATTTCATTCCTGGCGTAAACTTCCAGAGTCCCTCCCAAGCTCGCTTTCGCCAGAACATAATTTGCATGAAGCGTATAAGCCTCTACTTCAGAACCCATGTTAGAGGTAACTTCAAGATAGTCGGTTTGTCCTTTTAACTTAAGAATGGACCCGGTAGATGCATTAACAATCACTTCTTCCATTTCAAGATCCAGGTAAAGCTCGCCACCGGTATTACCGGTTATGAGAATTTTCCTCCCGGACAATTTGAAGTCCCCAACCACCCGGGCACCTGTAACAGAAGTTATCTCGTCAAGCTTTTCCACCGGAACATCAATCTCAACTTCCCATCTCTTATTTTTCTCCCTCAATTGTGACCAGGCATCGATACTTAGCTTTAATGTCTTACCATTGACTTCAGTTATGATATCCTCCTGAGCAATGCCATGCGAATGAATGGTTATTTGGCCGGATTTTCCCTGCAGTAGATTTACCTTCACTCCATTGCCGGCTTTTATTTTCCTGAACTCGCTTACCTCACGGGTAAAGTCACCCCTTCCCTGAGAAATTGCCGCGAAAGCGATAAGCACGAAAATAGGTAATAATAATCTTTTCATAATCAGGTTTTTAAATGATGAATTGAACCTTACTCTTTATAAGACTAAAATGAAAGCTAATTAGTTGCATTATGCCCCGATATTTTTGATAATTTTAGCATATGAAATTCATTATCAAACTCTTACTTACGGCCCTGGCTGTTTTACTTATTTCCTATCTGCTGCCGGGGGTTCACACGGATGATTATGGCGTTGCAGTGTTGGTGGCCCTCTTACTGGCAATTCTGAATGTTACAGTAAAACCTTTGATTATTCTTCTGACAATCCCTATAACTTTTTTGACACTTGGATTATTTTTATTAGTCATAAATGCAGTAATTATCTTATTAGCCGATTCGATAATTGACGGATTTTATGTAAACGGATTTTGGTGGGCTTTGTTATTCAGCCTGATTCTCTCTCTGCTTGTTTCCTTTTTTGATAAAGAGCTAAACAAGGAAAACAGAAGATAGTACTATCCTGCCCTGTTGAACAATTCATTGTTTGCTTTCATGGCATCCTTTGCCTCCCTCTTCAGTAGTGCTTCCTTATCTTTCCATGACATTCCAGGCATATTAATTAAGCCAAGAATTCTGGCTTCGATGGCTCGTTTTCTATGATTTGTTTTGAATAGCATCTTATCACTCATGTAGAAAAGAAAAACCGTGAAGAGAATTGCACTAAGAACAATTGAGAGGGCAACTGGTGAATGAAATCCAAGGTCTGAATTCACAGTAATTCTTTTAATAAGAAGTGCGAAATAATAACCAGCAGGAACACCACATAAATAGGATGGATAGTAATTCTTTGGAAATAGAAAATAGATGCCAATAATGGTAAGCAATGGGGTTAAAAATTCATTTATAGAAAAGAAAAAATAAAATAAAGACCTAAAGTACCAGTGAGTACCTTCAATCAAATTTGGAATAGAAAAGAATTCATTATTTACTAAGTAAAGCCCAAAGCCTTCTTTCGGAAAAATAAGGTAAGAGAACTTTGAAAGAGGTGCAATTACAAGTACAAATACTAAACCAACTCTTAGTCTTGGATTTGACCAAAATTCGAATAAGGCGTTGGTAAAGCGAATTTGAAGGGTCTGGAAATCAATTTTTCCAAACCCTAAACTTTTAGAATCTAGTTTCCTCTCAGGACCTTCAATCTTCCGTTTTGGCTGAGACTTCAACAAACGCAATTTCTCCTTGCTTTTCTTTAACACAATCGGGCCATCCACAATAACCTGGGAAGCAGGGACAATAGCTTTGAACATCTGTTGGCTTATTTCTTGGCTCTTTTGCCCATAAGAAGGTACCGGCGCCAATAATGAGTGCCGAAAAAATGATTCTTTTGATTGCTCTTGTTCGCATGATAAATTTGGTTTTCGGGTGAAAAAATTTTCCCCGAAGATACCAATGACCAGTTCATTTACAAATTTTGATGGTTTCATGGGCTTGTAACTATTATATATTTAAAGTTCTAAGGATTCACATAAATTACAAATAATGAGAGAAGGTTACTTCAATAAATTCAATTCTTTCAGTTTAATAGATAATAATAACATGTGGTGACTATTATTGTAATCCTATTAATACTTCTCAAATAAGTATTACTCCTCTTATCATATATTTGATTAGTTCAACACTGTGCTGGGTTTAATTTAATATTTTTAATTAAATAATCACCACGAAATTGATAATCATCATTGAAATTAGACATAGTTTTTCACATTACTCTATGCATTGTAAGTTTTTTATTTGAAGTTGACCAAAATCGTACTATTACTCTATCAAATAAGCTGAGATGAAACGAAAGTCTCTTATTCTTAATCTGTTCTTAATAACTCTAATATGCCTGCCGCTTTCCTTTTCTTCCTGCAGCATTTTGTATCCTAATTCAAGCAAACAAGTAAAACCAAAATCACATAA
>DASWHX010000050.1:0-7975 GCA_036397995.1 Cyclobacteriaceae bacterium | reverse complement strand
GCCTGCTCCTAAAGATTGCTGCGCGACATGCTGGATAGAGGAAACCTATAACAATGGGGTAAGCATTTTGTCTGATTTTAACCTTGATGGAAATACGGTGAACTGGCCTGTCGCGTTTATTGAGGATGATGGCGGAAGATTCATGGAAAAATACCTTGTTAATGTTAAACAGCAATCACTAACTAAAGAAGCATACCAGTTTCTCAATTTGCTAAATAATCAGTTGGGTATTTCAGGAAATATTTTTGACCCGCCACCGGCAACAATTCGGGGGAATATCCTGAGCATTGATAATCCGGATGAAAGTACTATCGGATATTTCAGGGTGTCGGATATATCCAATTACTCCATATATGTGGAGCGGTCAGTATTGGAGGAGCATCAAAAAGAGCGCGTTATCAACGATGATTGCCAAATTTTGAGAAACTCATTTATCTTCCCGCCAAGCTACTGGGAATAATTTTTTTACCGGGTGTTCATTTAATTAAAATTCAAAGATTGTTCAAGGTCGATCAGGGTTTATTATATTTGCAGTCGTTTTTAACCAGGAGAGGTGGGTGAGAGGCTGAAACCAGCAGTTTGCTAAACTGCCGTACCATTAGGTACCGGGGGTTCGAATCCCCCTCTCTCCGCTAGTTGAGTTAAGAGTTAAGAGTTAGGAGTTAAGAGTTAAGAGTTAAGGGTTAGGAGTTAGGAGTTAAGAGTTAAGTGCTGCGAATTAAGACACTAAAAACTTTTTATTTTGACGAATCGCTCTTTGTTTGATGTTTAGTTTTGAGAAGTTAAGTGTATATAAGAGGGCGCACTTACAAAATATCAAAGTGTTGCAAATTCTTACCTTGGCAGTGGGGATTGATCCTTTTTTGAAGAACCAGATGAAGAGGGCAAGTATGAGTATAATTTTGAATATGGCCGAGGGAAATGGTCGGGAATCGTGGAAAGAAAAGAATTATTTCCTGACGGTATCTAGGGGTTCGGCTTTCGAATGCGTAGCAATTCTGGATACTCTGAAAGCGCTGGAACATATTAATGATCAGCAATACAACGAATTGTATACTGAATATGAAGAAATATCCAGGATGCTAATTGGCCTCAAGAAAAGTTTAAGAAGGAGTAGCGTGCAGTCAACAACAAAACTATGAACTCTAAACTCTTAACACATAACTTCAACTACGGGGTGTAGCGCAGTCCGGTTAGCGCACCTGCTTTGGGAGCAGGGGGCCGCAGGTTCGAATCCTGCCACCCCGACAATGGGAGTTAGGAGTTAGGAGTTAAGAGTTGGGAGTTAGGAGTTAGAAGTTAAGAGTTAAGAGTTAAGGTTTTAATGCCCTCTAACCTCTAAACCCTAAACCCCCTAAACCATAAACTTTTAAAACTTAACTCTAAACACGCACACTCACTTTGGTTCCGTAGCTCAACTGGATAGAGCAGCTGCCTTCTAAGCAGCAGGTTCCGCGTTCGAATCGCGGCGGAATCACAGAGAAAAAAGAAGAGAAAATTATTTTTCTTTTTGAAGAGCAGGAAGCCTTGCGGAATAACGCAAGAAATAAGCAATCCAGCAAGCAACCCCCAGTCCGACTAATTTCAGGTGGAGGGGAATAATTACCCGATTACTAAAAAAAATCAGTGGATTTAACGGGTTAAAGCTTCACTAAAAATACACATCGAAGCATATCTTTTGCCAAAAAAAGCGTTAAATTACTACCTGTAAGACTTACCACAAACTATTTCCTTAAAGCTTGGTTTGAGATATACTCCTTAAAGAACCAAATTTAAGTGAAAGGAAATCTTAACAGTTTAAAGGTATCTTCTAAGGTAGAACCCTGCGACATTGAAATTGAACTTCTCCTCGAAGCAATTTTTCAAACGTATGGATATGATTTCAGGGATTATTCCAGGGCTCACATCAAACGAAGGATTCTCCATCGGCTGCGGTTGTCCCAAATTGAAAGCATTTCGCTGATGCAACATAGGCTGCTTCGCGAGCCAGGTTTTGCATCCGACTTAATTAGGGACTTTTCAATCAATGTTACTGAAATGTTCCGGGATCCGGAATTTTATCAAACGTTGAGGGAAAGGATAATCCAGATTCTTAAAACATGGTCATTCCTTAAGATATGGCACGCCGGATGTTCCACAGGAGAAGAGGTATATTCAACCGCTATATTACTTATGGAGGAGGGATTGTACGACAGAGTTCAAATCTATGCAACGGATTTTAACACAAACTCCTTAAAAACGGCTAAGGAGGGAATATTCCCGATAGAAAGAATTAAGAAATACACAGATAATTATGATCTCTCCAGGCCCAAGGGAAGGTTATCAGATTATTACCTGGCAAGATATGATTCTGCTATCATAAATAATTCCCTTAAGAAAAACATTATATGGGCTAATCATAACCTGGTGACTGATCATGATTTCACCGAAACTAATATGATAATGTGCAGAAATGTGTTGATCTATTTTAACAGGAAATTGCAGGATAAGGTAATAGCCTTGTTTTATTCAAGCTTGGTAAAAGGAGGGATCCTTTGTCTTGGCAACAAAGAGAGTTTGATCAATTCAAGCTTTAAAGACTACTTTGAAGAAGTGGATAAAAAGCATAAAATTTTTAAGAAGAAATATTCTTTAAGCGATGAATAAAGTTAGGGAATATGATGCAATAACTATTGGAGCTTCTGCCGGCGGGATGAACCTTGTCCAGGACATGGCATCAAAATTACCAAAAGACTTTTCCATGGCTGTAATACTTGTACAGCATATTGCAAATAATTCAGACGGCGGATGGATAACTTTGCTGGATAGCACGAGTCCGTTAACCATAAAGGAAGCAGAAGAAAAAGAACAAATTGAAAGGGGGAAGATTTATATAGCTCCTCCAAATTACCATTTGCTAGTCGAAAATGATTTTACATTTTCCCTTACCGTAGATGAGAAGGTTAATTATGCGAGGCCATCCATTGATGTATTTTTTGAAACGGCAAGTTGGGTATTCGGTAATAGACTGGTAGGGATCATATTGAGTGGCGGAAATTCCGATGGGGCAAAAGGGCTAAAATCAATAAAAGACAGAGGAGGGTTTACAATCGTTCAGGATCCAAAGTCAGCAGAATCCCCTTCAATGCCATTAGCTGCTATCAATCTGGTAAAACCTCATGCTATTCTAAATCCCAATGAAATATGGGAATTCCTTTTAGATATTCACAAACAAATTCAATCCGACAAAACATGAAACTTAACATAGATACTTTAGGAAAAAAAATAGGCTTGGGATTTTTGCTTTTGTTCGGAGTGTTCGGAGTGTCTGTCACCCTGACCATTTTGCAGATAAGAAAAATCGAAGCGAGAGAAAAAAATAACATAGATTTCGAAGTTCCTTCTGTTAAGCATGGGTTAATCGCACTAAACGGTATTAATAGCTCAATCGCTTCCCTCCGGGGCTGGATTCTGTTTAACGACTCAAAATTCAAGGAAGAGAGGAAAAAGGTATGGCAAAATGAGATTCGTCCTTCGATGAGCAGATTAAGCACCATCTCTTCTTCATACTGGGGTAAAACAAATATTGACAAATTAGCCTCACTTTTTTCGATGATAGAAAAATTAGAAAGCTACCAGGAACAAGCGGAGGAATTAGAAACGGCCCAGGCAGAGATCTTATCAGAAGAAAAAATAGTACCCCTTGCCCAAGAAGTAAACACAATTCTTAACCAGATCATTGACGATAAGGAAATTCAGATGAATGATGCATTGTTGGAGTCTGAAAAGCAGATTGCAATTCTGTCAAGAATGCAATGGGTGCTGCTGTTGTCCGGGCTCTTAATATCTTTTATTTCAGGTCTGATTATAACGAAATCTATAACAACACCGATATCTGGTGCGGTGGATGTTGCGAAAGATATTTCAGATGGAAATCTGGAGACCGAAGTAAATGTCGGAGGTTCAGTGGAGCTACGTGTACTAAGTACAGCACTAATGGGAATGCGGGATTCCCTCAAATCGAAAGCCAGGGAATCCGAGCTTTATAGTTGGAGAACACGAGGGCAGAATGAGCTTTACAAAGTAATGACCAGCTATAATGACGTCCAAGAACTGGCAAACAGCATCATATCATTTTTGTCTGAATATATATCTTCCAATATAGGTGCTTTGTATTTGGCGAATGACAACTATACTGAACTAAACTTAACCGGAAAGTATTCCTTCTACGAAAATGAAAAATCCCAGAATAAATTTGTGATGGGCGAAGGAGTTATAGGGCAAGTAGCAATTACCCAAAAAAAACTTTCAATAGGAGAAATGGAACCGAAAGATATTAGCATTAAGACTTCCCTTGTTCAAGCTAGCCCAAAATACCTATTCATAGTTCCATTCTTATTTGAGGGGAAAACATTGGGAATCCTGGAATTCGGCAGTGTGCACTCTTTTACGAAGGAAAAGGAGGAATTTATTGAATCAGTATTGGAAAGTATTTCAATAGCAATTAATTCGGCAATTGCGGACCAGAAGATCAAAGAATTGCTTGAAGAAACACAACAGCAAAGCGAAGAATTACAGACCCAGCAGGAAGAGCTACAACAATCCAATGAAGAGTTAGAGGAGCAAACGCAAAAGCTGAAGGAACAGCAAGAGGAATTACAGGCAACAAATGAAGAGCTTGAGGAACAATCTCAGGCTCTTGAAGAAAAAAACAAAGACCTCTCAACAGCGCGCGAAGATATTGAACTGAAAGCTAAACAGCTTGAAGTTGGTAGTAAGTACAAATCCGAGTTTCTTGCTAATATGAGCCATGAATTACGCACGCCTCTTAATAGTCTTTTGATTTTATCAAACGACCTTTTACAAAACAGGGACAATAATCTAAACGAGGAGCAACTGGAAAGTGCTTCCGTCATTGCAAAAAGTGGTTACGATTTACTCAACTTAATAAATGAAATTTTGGATCTGTCTAAAATTGAAGCAGGGAAAATGGGTTTGAATATAGAAGAATTCCGAATTTCGGATCTGGCAGACAATCTAAATAAAGAATTTAAAGTTCAGGCAAGGGAAAAGGGACTCAATTTAGAATTTGAACTTGATGGTGAGCTTCCCTCAACAATACGCTCAGATCAAAAAAGGATTGAACAAATTCTCAAAAACCTTATAACTAATGCTATTAAATTCACGCACCATGGGACAGTAAAAATATCCTTTAGAAGTGATGCCGGTAATAATTTAGTTATACAAGTTCTGGATACGGGGATTGGAATTCCAAGAGATAAACAAGATGTAGTTTTTGAAGCATTTCAGCAATTGGAAGGCGGTACTGCCAGAAAATATGGAGGAACTGGATTAGGATTATCCATTTCAAGGGAATTGTCGAAAATGCTTGGAGGAAGGATAAGCCTTGAAAGTGAAGTAAACAAAGGTTCATCTTTCACCTTGATTTTGCCGATCAAATTTGGTCCCGTCACCTTAAAGGAAACAAAGGACCCGCACATGTTTGAAAGGAGCCAACCTGAACCTGAGTCTAATTCAAGTTTTCTTAATTATCCAAGCATACCGGACGATCGCGATAATATTAGTTCCGATGATCATGTAGTTCTTATCATTGAAGATGATGAAAAATTCTGTACAATAATCGCTGAACAGGCGAGGAAAAAAGGATTTAAGTACTTAGCAGCATCCACAGGTGAAGACGGTCTGGTCCTCACACAAAAATTTAAACCCCATGCAATTATACTTGACCTAAAATTGCCTGGAATTGATGGGCAAACAGTACTGAGAACACTAAAGGGTAATCCGGATTTGAGGCATATTCAAATACATATTATTTCTGGAATGGATAGATCTTTGGATTCTGTTAGATCAGGCGCTGTACAATTTATGGTAAAACCCGTTAATCGCCGGCAATTATCTAAAGTTTTTAACCGTATTGAAGATTTCATTAATCGAAAAATGAAGAGTTTGTTAATACTTGAAGATGATGAGAATCTTCGGAAATCAATAAGAAAATTGGTTGGAAATGGTGATGTGGAATGTCTTGAAGCCGGCAGTGCCAGGGAAGCAATCGACCTTTTTATGACAAAGACAATTGATTGTGTAGTTCTTGATATAGGATTACCAGACAAAAGTGGATTTGAATTAATTCATGATCTTGAGGATAGAGGAATTCACATACCACCAATTATAGTATATACGGGGAAGGAACTTTCTAAAGAGGAAAACGAAGAATTGCGTCAATATTCTGAGACAATAATTGTAAAAGGGGTAAAATCAGAGGAGAGACTGTTGGATGAGACTGCTTTATTTCTGCACAGGACTGTGAACAATCTCCCGAAAGGGAAACAGCAAATGATTGAAAGTTTATACGATACTGAGAAAATATTTAATGAGAAGAAAATTCTTGTTGTGGATGATGATATGCGCAATGTCTTTGCCCTTTCCAAAGTTCTCAGGGAGCGTGGAATGAAAATCACAAAGGCAGATAACGGGGTGACTGCATTGGATTTGCTTGACAAGGATCCCGAAATAGATTTGGTATTGATGGACATTATGATGCCTGAAATGGATGGCTACGAATGCATAGAAAACATTCGAAGGAAAAAACGTTTTGAGGCCTTGCCGATAATTGCTTTAACTGCTAAAGCCATGAAGGATGATCGTCAAAAATGCCTTGATGCAGGAGCCAATGACTACATAGCAAAGCCTGTGGACGTTGATAAGTTATTGTCACTAATGAGACTATGGATTCAGAAATTGTAAGGAAATGCTAATGACTTATAATAGGGAGTTACTTTCAACTGAAATCGAATCGGAGGATCCGAAAATACTTATTGTGGATGATAAGCCTGAGAATCTGGTAGCCCTTGAAAGACTACTCAAAAATCTTGGCGTAAGGTTATACAAAGCGCTTAGTGGCAATGAAGCACTTAAGCTAACACTTCATAATGATTTTGCACTTGCATTACTCGATATTCAAATGCCGGGAATGGATGGATATGATTTGGCAGAAATATTAAGATCGGACGATAAAACTGCATCGTTGCCTTTCATATTTATTTCGGCAATTTACACTGACCATATTAATATTTTTAAGGGATATGAAAAAGGAGCTTTTAGTTATATAACAAAACCTTTCGAGCCCAAAATCCTAATTAACAAAGTAGAATTCTTCATTGAGAAATACAGACAAGAACACGCGTTGACAAAGGCCTATACAATTCTGGAAAGAAAAGTCGATGAACTGAAAACGCTTAATGAAGAACTGGACGCCTACAGTTATTCAGTGGCTCACGATCTAAAATCTCCTTTAAGAGCCATTTCATCCTATTCAGAAATACTATACTCAAAGGTCAAAAATGAGTCAGATAAAGAAGGACAACAAATTGTTGAAACAATAAGGAATATTTCAAAAGGAATGTCAACCCTAATTGATGATATACTCGATCTATCAAGGTTGAACAAGTTTGAAAAGAAAAATCAAAACATAAACATGGGTGATCTTTTTACCACAGTTTTTGAAGAATTGAAAAATAACGTCAAAAAAAGGAACATAAAATTCGTTAAAGGAGACATGAAACCCGTTAAAGGCGACGTTAGAATGATTCGCCAATTAGTAACTAACTTATTATCAAACGCCCTAAAATATACGCGAACCAAAAAGACTACTTTAATTGAAGTTGGAGGAATTGAAATGGAAAATGAATATGTATACTTTGTGGAAGATAATGGTGTGGGCTTCAACGATAAATACAAGAATAAACTTTTTCATGTATTTGAAAGGTTACATAAACCTTCTGAGTTCGAGGGAAATGGAGTTGGTCTGGCAATTTGCAAAAGGGTCGTAAAGCGACATAATGGAAGAATTTGGGCTGAGAGTAAACTCAATAAGGGTACAACTTTTTATTTCTCTTTTGGATAAATTATTCCGCATGTTTCAAAGACTTCATAAACAATCAAATTTTCAAGGAACAGGTGTCGGCCTGGCCCTTGT
>DASWHX010000049.1:0-39460 GCA_036397995.1 Cyclobacteriaceae bacterium | reverse complement strand
GCCATCATGGCTTCCAGCATCTCCTTTGATGGCTTTGTCAGTGTGTCGCTCCTTAAGTCGATCATCATTAGATTTTAATCTGTAAATTAAGGAAAAAGAATCTTATTTTGTTGCGCCAAGCCAATCAAAATAAGCAGATTTATATTGAGGATAGTTTACTCTTTCTTTGAAATTCAAAAGTGTTTTGTATGGCATCCTGATAAGAAAGGGATTAACAAGCCAGGCAGGTAGCGCGCCACCCGGATCTGACAAATATTCGAAGGTGACCCGGTACTTTTCTTTTCCCAAATGTTCAAAGGTCCATTTGCCAACAGAGACGGGCATTCTTACAACTCCTCTCAAGGGATCCATTATCTCATCATTCTGCCCGAGGTTGATTTCCATGTTACGCGTTTCTTTGTCATAAATAAATGTAAGTTCCTGAACCATATCTCTGTCATCAAATGGAAAAGGAACTCCGATTACCATGTGGTAAATAACTTTATTTTCTTTCTTTTCAATCAATTTAGTGGATTCACAATCTGAAACCCATTCCGGCATGGTGTTTACATCAGTGAGTAAAGCAATTGCGCTGTGTAATGAAAGTTTAATTTCCGTTATCCCTTTAAATTCCTTGAACTTGGATCCTCCCGGCTGTCGGGTATAAACTTCTATCCCCTCTTTATCCTGAGCGAATTCCCATGGCACATCTTGCCCATAAGCAGAGCCCAGTGCAATAGTTGATATAAGCAAAAAGAAATTTCTTTTCGTCGCGAAAGTTAAACCAGTCGCAATCATTTTTATTTGACTCTTCTCAAAATAATTAATCTTTTTTCAAAATAAATTCTGCAATATCCTCAAAAGTTGTTTTAGCTTTTGATGCCCATCGTGGAAAGTTAAGAAAGCCATGAACCATTCCGGCATATTTTTTTACATCCACCTTAATACCCAGAGAAATCAGTTTCTTGGCAAATTCAATAGCTTCAAATTTAAGAATATCATGCTCCGCGATAACAATCATTGTCTCCGGAGATTTAGCCAGATCCTTTCGCGTTAATAATGACAATCTGGAATCTAATTTTTCTTTTTCATCATTTAAATAATGTTTCGCATACCAGCTGGCATCATTTTCTGAGTTAAAGAATGAATATTTTATCTGGTGATATGGTTTGGGCTTAATGAAATCAAGGACGGGATAAATCAATATCTGCTTATGAATTAAATCCGGGTAATGCAGGGAAGCAAATGCTGCCAGGTTTCCACCGGCACTATCACCCGCCACTAATAAATCAGTTGTTGCAACACCATCAACAACTTGCTTCCTAACCCAATCGATTGCCGCAATCGCATCTTCATTTGCAGCTGGAAATTTAAATTCGGGTCCCTGGCGATAATCAATTGAATAAAGGTTAACCCTTGCAGATTGGCATAATCTTCTGCAAATATTATCATGGGAATCCAGGCCACCAATTACAAATCCGCCTCCATGGAAATAGCAAATTACCTTGCCATTGGTTGGCATTTCCGGCTTGTAAACCCTCATTCTTAATCCATTTTCTATCTCAAAGTCCTCAACTTTAGCCACCTTCCACCTTCTATCTCTGACCCAGGCAGTATGTTTCGAGTTTGAAATTCTCCTGGCTTTAAGTGGATTCTTTTCGGGCAAAGGTCCCATTATGCATTGCGATAGCCAAATGAAGATCCTCAATTTGAGAGAGAGATTGCCTGTCATAAAATTCACTATCGTTTAAAATTAAAAATATTGTAATATTACCCCGGGTTTTCCAAAAAAATCGACTCCTGGTGTCCAATTCCGAATATATTCATTCATTGATACTTTATCTGACTCAAGGGGCAGGGGCATTAATTCTCGCGATTATCCTTTACAGATTCTATATTAGTTACAGGCACAAATACCTTAAATCCTGGTGTCTCAGTTGGATTGGCTTTGGGATATATTTAATTGGTATTGCAATTTCTTATTCTTTAATTGAAGTAATTCCTCCGGATAATGGGATTAGAATTTTTATAACATTAATCGGCCTTTTCTTTGGATACTTTCAATTGGTTTTCCTAACGAAGGGAACCTACGAAGTTGCAACTAAAGGAGCGGTAAAAAATAGGATTGTTGTTCTTTCATTAATTCTTGTTCTTGTTGCATCATTGGTTTTTGTTTTTGTTAATATACAGGACCCAAATGCCCTCGGAAGAATCCTTACCCGGGCCGGGTTTAGATCCCTGATAAGTGGAGTTTCTTTTATGGTAGCCGCATTTATGATCTACCGGAGTACCATGATTCATCGTGGTCTTGGTGTTAAACTTGTCTTTTGGATGTTCTTGATTTATGGGCTCCAGCAATTTCATTATGCGATTGCAATTATAATGGGATACATGGGTAATCATACCTTATTTGGTTTCACAATTTACCTGGGTGTAGCGGATTTGTTAATTCAATCTTTAATGGGAGTTGGAATGATAGTGTGGCTACTCGAAGACGAAAGCAGGGAACTTAAAAAAGCGAATAAGGATCTTGACAGTCTGGTTTACAGCACCAGTCATGATTTACGAGCACCGCTGGCGTCGGTTTTGGGATTGTTAAATGTGGCAAGACTTGAAAAGGATCAATCTAAGGTTTCAGAATATTTCGGAATGATTGAAGAAAGAATCAATAAGCTGGATAGCATAATCAGCGATATCATGGTTTTTTCACAGAATAATAAGGGTGCGCTAAGAATCAGAAAAATAAATATTAGGACGGCAATTAATGAAACCGTTGAAGATTTAAAGTTTTCAGAAGGGTTTAACTCCATAAAGGTTGAGGTGGATATCAAACCAGATTTTGAATTTCAAACCGATCAGGAAAGATTCAAAATCATTTTGAATAATTTGATTTCAAATTCTATAAAATACCGGGGTAGAAACGAACCATTCATTAGAATATCAGCCCATATCGCAAGGGAAAATCTAATTCTGGAAATTGAGGATAACGGAATTGGGATTGAAGAAGCTCACATCGGAAGGATTTTTGAAATGTTTTACAGAGCCTCTGAAAATACAGGCGGGTCTGGTTTGGGATTGTATATTGTTCAGGAAGCTATACTGAGGCTTGGTGGCACTATCAAGGTAACCTCAGTGCCTATGAAGGGAACCAAATTTACTCTTGAACTTTCCGCATTAAAATAAGTCTTCGGTTTCTAACCAATTTCACAGCCTATACGTTAAATCTATATTGAATGTCTTGTTGTAACAAAACGCGGAAAAACCAGTCTATTAATTAAATTTCAGACCATGAAAACAAGAATATTAACACTTATCGCCCTGTTTATACTTCCAATACTTGGGCATTCACAGAAAAAACTGACTGATAAAGACATAACAGGCACCTGGAAACTTGTAATTGTAATGGAAGAGGATAATGAAGATAATGAGGATGACGAAGACTATATAGATCGGGAAGTCGATGAATCTTTCCTGGGCCATGTAATTTCAAGCGGGGTAAAAGCACTCGTTGCGAATATTATGGAGGAAATAGATATCCGGTTTGAATTTCTGAAAAATGGCAGGTTAGAGATTTATGCAATGGGAGAAAGAGAAGATGAAAATGATAACCGTTGGTTCATTAATTCAAAAGGGGAACTAATCATTACTGAAGAGGGCGACCAGTACGATGAAGATGAAATTTGGCTGATGAAGGATGACAAATTAGTAGCCTTTAAAAGACGCGGTACCAAGTTAAAGGAGAAGAATGTTTATTTGGAGCGAATAGATAAATGAGGGTGTCATTATCCAACAAAATTACCTGGTTCTTGAAGATTGAATTTGTCTCTCCCAACTCAACCCATTCGGTCCTGTCTGTTTCCAGGCAGGCTCAAACATGGAATTCCCGGGTTCCCTTCGGGAAAATGTAAATATTCAATTTCAATCTTAACTAATCATTTTCAGCGCATTCCCAAAAATTTCCATTTCTTCCACAGTTCCCATACTTACACGGCACCAGTCTTTATTGTGAAAAGTCCAACTGCGTACTCCTACTCCCTGATCCCGCATTCCTTTCAGGAATGATTTGGGCTCCGTATTAATTCGGAAGATCATAAAACTTGTGTGAGAAGGAACGTACTCATAACCCTGATCTTTAAGAATTGTATAAGTTTGTTCCCGTGCCATGGTATTTTTCTTCCGGCAGAAATTCATAAATTCCTGATCCTGATAGCTAGCCATGGCTGCAGCAATGGAAGGTCCGGTCATGGTAGTCATTTGCAACCTGTAAGCTTCAATTTTTCTTATCTTAGCCGGCTGCGCGATTGCATAGCCCACTCTTAATCCCGCAAATCCATGGATCTTGGAGAAAGTTTTTGCAATAATAACATTGTGACCTTCCTTAACTAAGTGTTTCACAGTGATTGATTCCGGATCGGGATGAAATTCTGTGTAGGCTTCATCAACAAATACGGTTACACGGTTGGAAACCCGCTTGCAAAATTCTGCAAGTTCGGCTGTATCCAGAAACGTTCCTGTAGGATTGTTAGGATTGCAGATGTACATCAGCTTAGTGTTGCTGTTGACTGCCTCCTCCATTCTTCCTAAATCATGTTTATAATTACTATCAACAGGAATTCGCTTCCATTCACAGTCAAATGCAGCCGCGGTATCCATCAGTGATTGAAAGGTTGGATAAGCAGAGATGATATTTCCCCCTTCCAGTCCATGCGCCAATGCCGTTAATGCCAGAAATTCCAGGGAACCTGCAGAAAGAAAAATATGATCCGCGGAGACTCCTTCTTTTTCGGCAATCATTTCTTTGAATTGGTCAGCCATTGAAAAAGCATATCTGCTTGATTCACCAAGTGCATCCCTTAATGCCTGTAAAGCTTTTTCAGAAGGACCGTATGGATTCTCGTTGTAATTAAGCCGGGCTCTTAACCCCTGGTCTGGCAAATTCAACATCCATTCCCCCGTATATGGATTATAAACAGGTGTCTTTGTGGGGTTTGAAAGAGTAAAATTCGCGGTTGACAGACCTGCAGCCAGCAGCGCGGCAGACTTCAACCATTCCCTGCGGGTATTCTTAATGCTCATGGTACAGAATTTTGATTTCAAAAGTAATTTATGAAATAATTCCGAAGGAAAACAGACTTAGCCGGAGCTTTTGCGATATCTCAACACAGCCAGCGAAATGACAGCAGTTGAAAAAACAGCCATTATTACAAAATGCCTTTGAACTTCTTTAAATCCCGCACCCTTCAGCAATACCAGCCTGACTACCTCCATGAAATACCTTACAGGATTAAAGTACGTTATTTTCTGTGCCCACATAGGCATGTTTTCTATTGCTGTAAACAATCCACTCATTAAAATAAAGATTACCAGAAAAAACCATGAGATGAACATGGCTTGTTGCTGAGTATTTGTAACTGTTGATACAAATAATCCAATACCCAAAACAGTAAAAAGATAGACACCTGCGAATGCAAACAGTACCCATAAACTCCCTTCGATGGGGATATCATAGAGTATTTTTCCTACCAATAATCCAAATCCGAATACAAACAATCCAAGAACCCAGAAAGGAGCCAGTTTACCCAAAATAAATTGCGTTTTATGTATTGGAGTAACATTCAATTGTTCAATAGTGCCAATTTCCTTTTCTCGCACTATGTTCATGGAAGTAAGAAATGCGCCAATCATGGTAACAAGAAGAACCAATATACCCGGAACCATGAACTCCTTATAATTCAGTTCTTCATTGTACCAATTAGCCGGGATAATTTCAATGGGTTTAGCAATCTTACTTCCTGGTGCTGTGGCACCAAACTCACCAAGGAAATCCACCATTACAGATTGTGCATAGTTGGTTCCCAGGCCGGCTTTGATTCCATCGATGGCATTCACCAATAATTGAACACTGCTAAATCCTGTTTCATATAAATCTCTTCCAAAATGATTGGGAATCTCCAGAATTAAATCTACCGTACCAACATCCAGATCATATTCATTATTGAAACTGCTCAAACTCCATTTTTCAACTAAAAAATATGGAGAACCTTCAAACTTGCTAACCAGCCTTCGGGATTCGGAACTTAGATCTTTATCAACTATTCTAATCTTTATGTTCTTAATATCAAAAGTTGCCGCGTTAGCCAATATTAATAATTGAATGATCGGCAATACAAATATGATTGGAAGCATACCCCGGTTCCGGAATATCTGTTTGAATTCCTTTTGAATGATGATAAGCAAAACTCTCATTCCAATCTCACTTTATAGTTTTTTACACTTGCAATTATCAGAACGAAAATAAATCCCACAAGTATCAGGGTTTCTTTCCAAAGTTCAGCAATACCAATCCCCTTCAACATTATTCCCTTCACAATCACGATAAACCATTTTGCCGGTATGATGTTCGAAATTATCTGAAGGATAACCGGCATATTTTCAACTGGAAAAATAAAACCTGATAATATTATGGTTGGCAGCATCAGCGCAAAAAGAGAAATCATCAGAGCAACTTGCTGTGAGTCGGTTTTTGTAGAAATGAGAATCCCTAAAGACAATGCTACGGCTATAAACAAAAGACTTTCAAATAAGAGAAGTGTTAAACTTCCCTTAACCGGAACATCAAATACGATATACCCCAAGGCCAGGATGAGCAATGCATTTCCAAAAGCCAAAAAAAGGTATGGGATTACTTTAGAAATTATCACCTGGGCCGGTTTCATTGGCGAAGCAAGCAGCACTTCCATTGTTCCCAGTTCTTTCTCCCTTGTTAAAGAAATGGAAGTCATCATCGTGGAAACCAGCATTAGAATTACCGAGATAATTCCGGGAATGAAGAGATAAACGCTTTTTAAACCTGGATTATAACGCATTTTTATTTCCGGGTTGATCAAAACAGGTCGTAAGTTTTCACTTCTTGAAAATTCAAAATCCCGTATTATTGCGGAAGTATAATTGATAAGTGTGTTGCCCGTATTGGGATCGGTGGCATCAGATATTAACTGAATCTGAACTAACTCATTTCTTTTCAATTTTTCCGAAAGTCTTTCAGGAATGACCACTGCAAGCTTTACTTCACCTTGCTTAAATGCATGGTCAATTTCAGCTGAAGTCTGCAAATACTCCGACATAGTGAAATACCCGCTGCTAAGAATTTTATCAATGAGTTTAAAACTGACTTCATCCTTAGAGTTATCAAGTATGGCGATTCGGGCATTCTTCACTTCATTAGTTATTGCATACCCAAATAATAATATTTGAACAAAAGGCATTCCGAACAAGATAATAAGGGTACGGGGATCACGAATGATGTGAATTAATTCTTTTTTGAAAAAACCGGCAAACCGTTTCATGACCTTGCAAGTTTCAGAAAAACATCCTCCATACTGGTAACTTCGAAATTCTGTTTTAATTCTGCCGGAGATGCCATGGCATCAATCCTTCCATTTACCATTATAGATACCCGATCACAATACTCCGCCTCATCCATATAATGGGTGGTCACGAATATGGTTTTTCCTTCTGTGGCAGTTTCATAAATCAATTCCCAAAATTGTCTTCTTGTGACGGGATCTACGCCGCCGGTGGGTTCATCCAGAAAAATTACGCTCGGCTCATGAAGTAAAGCCACTGAAAATGCAAGTTTCTGTTTCCATCCGGGTGGAAGACTTTTCAGGAGTTTATTCTCTACTGATTCGAGCCCTAATTTTCTGATTAAACGCTCCGCCTTTTTCTTTAACTCTTTCCTGCGGATACCATAAATACCCCCATAGAACATGATGTTTTCATAGGATGAGAGATCATCGTACAACGAAAACTTTTGGCTCATGTATCCTATTCTCCTTTTGACTTTTTCTCTTTGTGTTTTAATATCGAATCCGGCCACCACACCCCTACCTGATGTTGGAGCCATTAAACCGCATAGCATCTTTATTGCCGTAGTTTTACCAGCTCCATTTGCACCAAGGAAACCAAAAATTTCTCCTTCCTTAACTTCAAAACTGATGTTGTCCACAGCAGTGAAATCACCAAACTTTTTCACCAGGTTTTCAACTTCTATAACCATTAGGCTGCGATTTGAGATTTCATTAATTCTATAAAACAATCCTCTATTACGGGTTGAATCCGTTCCACTTTCGCGTCCAGATAACCCGCCTGTTTCAAAGCAGCCTCCAGAGTTAATTCATCTGGCTCCGGCATTTTCTGGATATAATGAATGGAATCTCCAAAAAGATTTGCAGAATGCGCATTTGGCATATCTCTTAAATGATGAAGTAGTTCTACCCGTTTTAATGACCTGACAGAATAAATCTTCAGGGGAAATCCTGTTATTATATTTTGGGGTGTATCTATGGACAAAATATTTCCAGTTTGGATTAAACCCACTCTGTCGCATTTAGCGGCCTCATCCATATAAGGCGTCGTGACCAGAATAGTTATTCCTTCATTTTTCAACCTCCCAAGCATTTCCCAAAATTCTTTTCTTGAAACCGGATCCACACCTGTAGTTGGCTCATCCAGGAGAAGAATCTTTGGTTTATGGATCAACGCACAGCTTAAAGCAAGTTTTTGTTTCATCCCCCCGCTTAAGTTTCCGGCACGACGTTTTTTAAACGGTTCAAGCATCTGGTAAATGTCCTTTATCAGGTAATAGTTTTCCTGAAGAGTAGTTCCGAAAATAGTGGCAAACAGGTTCAGGTTTTCTTCTACTGTTAAATCCTGATAAAGGGAAAATTTACCGGGGACGTATCCAATCAGGTTTCTCACCTGCTCATAATCTTCTATATTATTGTACCCGGCCAGCGTAATATTTCCGGCATCTTGCTTAAGCAGTGTTGCCATAATTCGGATAAGGGTAGTCTTGCCGGCACCGTCCGGTCCAATAAGTCCAAAGACTTCCCCTTCCGCTACCTGGAACGAAATATTTTTTAACGCTTGTACCGTCTTAAAATGTTTGCTTATTTCCTGAACCCTTATAACCATAATTATTAATTAAAATAAACTTCACCGGGCATACCAATTTTTAATAACCCATCATTTTCAACCAAAATCTTGATAGCATACACGAGGTTAACTCGCTCTTCCCTGGTTTGTATAACTTTAGGAGTAAATTCCGCCTTTGATGATATCCAGGTTATTCTTCCAGGGTAATTCTTTATTCCGCCTTCTCCATCATCAACACCAACAGAGACAACCTGGCCCATTGACAATGTAGCCAACTGATTACCGCTGATGTAGGCTCGCAGGTAAAGTTGACTCAGCAAGGCAACTTTATACAGGGGCATTCCAAATGCAGTGACTTCGCCGGGCTCGGCAAATTTTTGCAAAACAGTTCCCTGTGCGGGATTTAGGACAAGTGATTTAACTATTTGATCATTGATCTGGGCAATTTGCACTTCCAAAGATTTTATTTCGGAAAGGATTCCTTTATTCGCCGATTCAAGCCTTTCCCGGGTAGCAGTCATTTCCCTGTCAACCAACTCCAGTTGACCCGAAATGTCGTCCCATTGTTGCCGGGTTGCTGCACTATCGGCCAATAACTTTTCTATCCTGTTCTTTTCACGCGCAATGTTTCTTCGTTTTTCTATTAAAACGTTGATCTGACTTTGAACAGGCTGAACCTTGCTTATTATCGCGTTTATACCCGCTTTTAATTGTTCTTTCTTAAGGAAAAGTTGCGTTGTATCCACCAGGGCTACATCTAAACCTGACGGTATTTCAGTACCTTCCTGAACATTCAGGTACAATAGTTTACCGGCAGTTTCCGCGGAAATAACTGTTTCGTCTGCTTCAAAATTGCCATAAGCATCAGCCAATTCAGCGTTATAATTGCAGGAAGCCAGTGGAAGGAGAAACAATACTATTTTGATATTCCTTTTCATAATTTAAAAGTGTATTTAAATATGTCCTGTTAATGTGAGTATGTTCACTATAGCCTGAGAGATTTCGATTTCTCGCATTTTTAGTTTTAACTGAGCCTGAATTTGCCTGTTTAATTCCGTTGAGTATTCGGAAGGAGTAATTACACCCTCCCGGAATCTCGAGAATGCTTCTTCGGTAATTTCCTTTTGCAGTTCAAGAATTTCCTTGTCGGAAATAAGCAAAGTCCGGAGCTTTTCAAGATTGGTATTGGCTCCGGCTAATTGAGTGAATACATTCAAATCAAAATCCCTTTCTTCTTCGTTCAGGTTTTGCTGCTGCAGTTGAAGAATTTGCTTTGCCCGTTTCGAATTGTTCCAGTCCCAGATATTCCAGCTAAGCTTTAGTCCAACCAGATAAAATTCAGAAGTGCCGGTTTCAAAAAAATTCACCGGATTGGGATTTCCAATTCCCAGGCTTCCGAATGCTGAAAGTTTAGGATAGCGACTCAGATTTGTTAATTGCATTTGTTCTTGCAATGTTGCGTGAGAATATTTGAAAAGCAACTTTTCTTCACGCTTCAAATTGTTACTTTGCACGAATTGAAATTCCGGAACAACCAAATTTCTTTCAGAAGAAATCTCCAATCCGGTTTTCTCTTCCAGCATTCTCAATACACCGGACTTCTGAAAATACAATCCGGTTTTTTCCTGTTCTGCCCTCTTAATTTCAATCAGCAAAGATTTTTCATTTCCGGGAAGAAGAACGCCATTTCTAATCAGCGATTGGATTAAACTGATTCGGGTCTTAAGATCACCGATTATGATATCGTATAACTTCTCTTTTTCCTGTAGGGAAAGAGCAGCAAAGAATAATTCATTAACTGAGCTTTTGATGCCGGAAAGCTTTACTTCCAGTTCTTGTTGATCCACTTGCAGCCTTGCCTTTTCCGTTTCAACCATTTTATTGATCCGATTACCGGCAAAGAGACTCTGATTTATGTCTAATGAAATCCGGTATTGATTCTTGGGAATATCCGGCCGATTAATTCCCGGGAAATCAGGAAATGAAACTACATCCGATTGGTATGTATATTGACCGTTCGCGAATATCTGAGGTAACTTTTCTTTCTTCAGCGATTCCATTACCAGGCTGCTTATTTGAGCAATATTGGGCTGCTGCTTTTTTACCGGACTAAAGTTCCGGGCAGCGTGATAGCAGTCCTGCAAAGAAAGATCCTGTCCATTTAGATCCAGCCATAGCACAGCAGCCACGGCCAGCAAAATCAACTTTGATTTTATGCTTGTCATGATTTTAACTTAAACAGTTTTAGAATTTGAGATGGAAGCTCGTGTCTTCTTTTTTCCAGGAAATTTTGGAAATCTATTTCAGACATTTGAAATAACCCTTTTATCAGCGGTTCTACTATGAATGGAAATAATATCAGCCCCATTACATTGGAAAAGAATTCCGGAGTTGAGACTGGTATCATGTTTCCCTTGCTGATTTCCTGCTCGATCTGTTTATCCAGAACTAAATGATCCATCCCGTTTTCCTTGAGCATGTGTAGCATAAAGCCCGGGTTGGTTCTGATTTCACTCAATACAAAAATTGGAAGATCGCGATTTTTTGAAAGCGTCAGGTAGTAGTAGTCAACAATCTTGTAGATTTTAACATCAAGTGGGAGGTCGCTTTGAAGCAAGGCAATCAACTTGGGAATTAAAACTGAGACGGCTTCAGCGAAGACTGTATCAAACAAGTTTTGCTTGGATCTAAAGTAATAGTGCAACAAAGCCTTGTTTATTCCTGCTTCCTTTGCAATTTCTGCCATTTTAGCGCCTGAAAATCCCCTGGTCTTAAATGTCTCCCTGGCAGATTTTAGAATAGATTGTTCGGTAGTTTCGTCTTTAACCATTTAGTTTAACTATATAATTTAACCAAACGGTTAAAGATACTGAATTATTTTAATTTTAGGCAAGAAATTTTTTGGGAAATAATACTTTATTTATGGGTATGGCAATAAAAAAGGGGCTGAAAAGCCCCTCTGAAATATTATCCCAGTAATAAAATCTAGTCTTTATTAATAATGCTGATGCCAATTCCAAACTGGAAGATTCCATTTTTAAGCTTCTCAGTGGTCCCTGAGGAATCATTGATATCTGTTAGTCCCAGCATATACCTGAAGGAAAGATTCAACCTTTTGATATCTGCACCAACTCCGGCTGCAATGCCTACATCCGTACTTTTAAAATTGTCTTTATTGTCAATCGGGCCGGTTCCCAAATTCAAAGGGTCGGAGGTTAGTTTTTGTTCAGCAGCCAACAGAACTCCAAAATATGGACCTGCTTCAAGATGAAACTGCTTTACTATATATAAGTTAATCATAACCGGCACTTTGAAGTAGGTCATTTTCTGGTTGTATTCAGTGCCTCCCGAATCTTCGAATTTGCTGCCTTGCTTCAATAATTGCAATTCCGGCTGAACGCCAATTTTGCTCAGTTTTATGGTCGCAAACAAACCAATACCCGTAGTAATCTTGCTCTTAGCATCGGATACCCCTGTATCATCTAACCCATGTATAGATGATACTTGGGCAAGACCTTTAATCCCAAATTGAAATCCCTGGGAATGACTTTGTATTGTCATACCGACAATCATCAGCCCTGTTAATAAAATGGTAAATAATTTTTTCATAAGACGATCACTTTAGTTTAAACAAATGTTCATACGCATAGGTCAGACAAAGGTAATCTTGTTAATTCATTTTTGAATTAGAAAATCAAGGTTGTTTATTTCATCTGGTGTCCTAAATTGGACAATTTTCTTATTTTGCGCCTAATCCTGAATTCAACTTTGTTCCTTGTCCAAATAAAATGATGCCAGTTATACTATTAATCCCTTGCTAAGTTACGCGCCGGAAACACAGTAGGAATTGGTGGCGAAGGTCGGTTTCTATTTAGAACCCGGGGGAGTGATTCTACTTTCACGGATTTCACAATGCAATTCGCTGGCCAGGGTTATTACCGAAAAACAATTCATTCTTGATTTTATACCCGAGGTATATTTCAGAAATGAAAAGTATTATTCTGAAGGAAACCTGGTTTGCAGAAATACCAATACTCCGGCCAGACTTTGGCTTTGGCGAAAGTAAAAGTAACGAGATCTACTTTGGGGTAAATGAAGTATTCTAAATGTTGAAATAAGAAATGTTTTTTAAAGTTTGATGGTTTTGGCTAATAGTTCTGAAGGCTAAGCCTTACTTTTGTCAATTATGGAAAAAGAGAAACTAAGCTTGCAGCAAGTATTAGATATGGGGGCCCCTGAAGTTATCAGGTATGCTGTTCCTGTTATGATCATGCTTGTTTTAGCTGAGTGGGGTATTTCTGTTTATCAAAAAAGGGATTTATACGATAAGAAAGATCTGTTTGCTGCAGCAACTATTGGAATCGGGAACCTTATCGTGAGTGCCATAATTAAGACAGCCTTATTTGCATCCGTTCTTTTCTTCCTGAATCTGGTTCCATGGAGCATTCCTCCGGTTTGGTGGTCTTATATCCTATGTCTGGTTGCCATTGATTTTTGCAGATATTGGGCGCACCGGATTGCACATGAAAACAGGTTCTGGTGGGCAACTCATGTAACACATCACAATTCGGAAAAGTATAATTGGTCGGTTTCCTTTCGATTAAGCTGGGTTCAGCATATAAAATTTATTTTCTTCGTACCTGTTGCCCTGATGGGTTTTCATCCGGTAATATTTTTTATTTGCCACCAAATAGAAGTCCTTTATCAATTTTGGATTCATACTGAATATATTCGAAAACTACCTCGTCCGATAGAATACATTTTCACCACACCTTCACATCACAGAGTTCACCATGCGACCAATGAAAAGTACATGGACAAGAATTATGGGTCTACGCTAATTATTTGGGACAGAATGTTTGGAACTTTTCAACCTGAGGAAGAACAGGCGATATATGGTATAACAAAACCGGTAGGAACCTATAATCCGATTACTCTGGTTTTCCATGAATGGAGGGACATTTATAAGGATGTTTCAAAGGCCAGAAATCTCAGTGAAGCCAGAAAGTACATCTTTGGAAGGCCTAGTGAATTAGCCAAAGAATCTGAAAAGGCCACTAATTAAGCAACCAGTCGAGCCTTTTCCTTGTTGCTTCCTGATCCTGGTTATTCTTAATATTATCCTTGATAGAATCAACCAGTTCAACAATTCTTTCTTTTTTATAGCCAAACTTGCCGGCAAAAATCAGGCATAGGTTTACCTCCTCTCTGTCTACATAATTGTCTATAACCATCATGTTAACAAGATCATAAAGCTGATCAAACTTTTCTTTGGGGTCGGATGGAACTTCAAAAGCAACATTCTGTGGATTATCCTTAATTTTTTTCAATTCTTTTTCGGAAACTTTATGTTTTTTTGCTATTTGCTTGAGCAGATTATATTCTACATCATCAAAATTGCCATCCGCGGCTGCCATTTCAATTAAATTTTTCATGTGGCTTTTGGCTCCGGCTTTGCCTGCTCGAAACATGGAAATTAATTCGGAAAATTTCATGGGTTTAAGAGGTCTATAATTCAGTGAAGATAGAAAATTATGTCTATTGAATGAAGTAATTTCTTTACTAAAAATAATATCTTTTGAATCCTTCTATGGCTTCATATTCAGGCAGACCTAATTTATTGTAAATATCTGCAGTTGCCCGGTTTCGGGCCTCGGCACGCTCCCAAAATTCGCGTTCATCAGGACCAGGAAAAAGCGCGGAATCTTTTTGAGACTGATGCTTAAAAATTGATTTTCTTTTCTTCAGCAACTCACCGGGACTTAGGGGAACTGCCATTTCAATATCATGGATACCCCACTCCTGCCACGCACCTCTGTACAGCCATACATAACAATTTTTCAGCCATGAATCTTTCTTACACGCTTCAAGAGCGCCAATAATTGCTTCAAGGCAAACCCTGTGAGTTCCATGGGGATCAGACAAGTCACCGGCGGCGTAGATTTGGTGTGGCTTTAGCTGACGAAGCAAATTAACAGTTATGGTAATGTCTTTTTCTCCCAATGGCTTTTTCTTAACCGTTCCGGTTTCGTAGAATGGAAGGTCGAGAAAATGAGCGTTATTTATATCAAGACCAATATACCTGCAGGCAGATCTCGCCTCACTCCTCCTGATCAATGTTTTAATTTTTCTTACCTCCTCATTGTCAATTTCGCCTGGTTTCTTCTTATTAATGAAATTGCTTACTCGCTGAAAAAGTTTCGTTAACTGTGGATCCTTTACTTTAAAAAGTTTGTTGAATTCATTTGAAAAATCCGCAAACCTGATGACATCATCATCAAAAACCGCAATGTTGCCGGATGTTTGGTAGGCAACATGAATATCATGACCATGTTCGAACAGTCTGATAAAAGTTCCACCCATGGAAATAACGTCATCATCAGGGTGAGGACTAAATATCAAAATCCTTTTCTTTGATGGCGCAGCTCGCTCGGGTCGGTAAGTATCATCCACATTAGGCTTACCTCCCGGCCAGCCTGTAATAGTGTGCTGCAATTTGTTGAAGATATCAATATTGATCTTATATGCTGAGCCTCGTTCAATTAAGAGGTTGTCCATTCCATTGTCAATATAATCTCTGTCCGTTAACTTCAGAATGGGTTTGTCAAGTTTTAAAGAGAGCCAGCAAACAGCTTTCTTAATAAGTTTATCATCCCACTTGCAGGTTTGTACCAGCCACGGAGATTTAATTCTAACCAATTCATCAGCTGCAGCCACATCAAGCACCACCTCGGCTTTGTGATGCTTTTGCAGATAAGACGCCGGTACTTGCTCGTCCACTTTTCCTTCAACAGCTTTCTTAATTATGCCTGCTTTACCTTCTCCAAAAGCAATTAGTAAAATCCTTCCAGACTTCATAATTGTGCCAACTCCCATAGTAATTGCCTGGTAAGGCACATTTTCTTCACTAAAAAAATCACTTGCAGCATCGGTTTTTGTAATCGAATCCAATGTAATCAGCCTGGTCTCTGAGTTGATATCAGAACCTGGTTCATTAAATCCAATGTGACCCGTTCTTCCGATACCCAGGATTTGCAAATCGATTCCACCGTACTCTGCAATTTTCTTTTCGTATGCCTTACAATAAGATTGCACTCTGGACTTACTCAGCGTACCATCCGGTATATGAATGTTGTTCTTATTTATGTCTATTTGATTAAATAGATATTCATGCATAAACCTGACATAACTTTGAAGCGCATGAGGCTGCATTGGATAGTATTCATCAAGATTGAAAGTAATAACGTTGGCGAAGCTTAATTTTTCCTCTTTATGAAGCCGAACCAGTTCATTATAGATAGAAATTGGAGTTGAACCTGTGGCTAATCCAAGGACACAGATTTCACTATTTGCTGCTTTCTTTCGAATCAAATCAGAAATTTCCAGGGCCGCATATCGGGAAGCATCCTTATTTGAATTAAAAATTTTCGTGGGTAAGTGCTCGAATCGGGTATTTTTCAAGGTATTGAATTAAGATTGAAATTCTCTAAAATTAAACTCCTAATTTTGGTTAACCAATAAGTATTAAATGATTTCTTTCCGGCATCAGGTTTTTGTGGAAGTAGCCCGGCAGCTTAGCTTTTCACGTGCCAGTCAGAATTTGTTTATTACTCAGCCCGCAGTCAGTAATCATATTAAGGCATTGGAAGATTATTATAAAACTGCCCTGTTCTTTAGAAACAAAAACTCAATTGGACTTACTCCGGCAGGCGCTATATTATATAAGAATCTTGCTGTAATGTTAGATAAGCAAAAAGAGATTGAGCTTGAACTTTCAAAGGTGAGTAAAAATTTCGAGCCCCAGATTGAATTACTGCTGGGGGCCAGTACCACTATTTCATTGTACGTAATTCCGCCGGTGTTATCTTTATATCTTCAAAAGAATCCCGGATTCAGAGTAACTTTACTCAATAGAAATACTGAAAAGATTATTGAAGCACTTGCGAATAATGAAATTGACCTGGGAATTATTGAAAGCCATCATAAAGAGAGCTCTTTTGATTATTCCCAATTCATGACGGATGAAGTAATTCCAGTCTGCTCCAAAAAGAGTTTTCTGACTAAAAAATCGAATATATCGTTGTCAGAATTGAAAAGTACACCAATTGCATTGAGGGAAAGGGGTTCAGGCACTTTGGAAGTAGTGAAATCCGAATTGGAAAAAAAAGGGATCTCATTATCTAATCTGGAAGTGATAGTAAGGTTAGGAGGCACGGAAGGACTTAAGAATTTTATTCTGGCAGACCAATGTCTTGGTTTTCTTCCCCGTCGCTCCGTTATGAAAGAACTTAAATCCGGTGAATTGGTCGAGATAAAAATTCAGGGTTTATCAATTTCAAGGAAATTTCAGTTTATTCAACGCAAGGGACAAAGAAGCATGCCTGTGTATAAGGAGTTCGTGAGATTTGCCAGAAGTTACTATAACAAATAGTTATAGCCTATAGCAAAAGGTCATTTGCAAAATTTATTACATCAAACAAACTTTGGGGGATGATTTTCAATGTCGAAACGAGGTCAAAATCACTATTGACAGAACTATGTTGCTCCCGATGTTCTGCAACCTATTCACCCTCTGAGCTTTACGGACTATCTCCATGTTGCAAAGCAACTCTTATAAATAAGTACGAATTGGTTCTTTCAAGAGAGGTTTTGAAAGACAAACCCTGGACCATGTGGCGATACCAGGAGCTATTACCCGTGTTAAATCCTGAAAATATCATCACCATGGGTGAAGGCGGTACACCAATATTTTCACTGAATTCGAAAATTGACGGCTTAGAAAAACAAATTCTTGTTAAGGATGAAGCCTTGAATCCTTCCGGTTCATTCAAAGCAAGGGGGATGAGTGTTGCGATCTCTAAAGCAAAGGAATTTGGGATAAAAAAATGCATCACGCCGTCTGCTGGAAATGCTGGAGTTGCTATGTCTGCTTATTGCGCAAGAGCGAACATCCAATCAACGGTTGTATTTCCTGCCATCACCCCAAAAATTTATATTGATGAGTGTAAAGCCTATGGTGCAGAAGTAATATTAGTTGATGGCCTTATCAGCGAATGCGGTAAGAAAGTGATGGAGATTAATTCAATGGGCGAATATTTCGATGTATCAACTCTTAAAGAACCCTACCGGATCGAAGGAAAGAAAACCATGGGCTATGAAATTGCAGAGGCCATGAATTGGAAATTGCCGGATGCAATTGTTTATCCCACCGGCGGTGGTACAGGACTGATCGGTATCTGGAAAGCATTCCGTGAATTGCAGCAATTAGGTTGGATTGAAGGCCTTTTACCAAAGATGATTGCAGTGCAAAGCGAAATCTGCAGTCCGGTTGTGGATGCCTGGGAAAATAAAGCTATAAATCCCTCTCGCTACCAGGCTTCCATTGCGTTGGGGCTTAACGTTCCTAATCCATTTGGCTTAGAACTGATTATGCAATGTCTGAAAGAATCTGGAGGCGCCGCAGTAGCTGTTTCTGAAAATGAGATACGGCTTGCACTAACGGGACTCACAAAAAAAGAAGGAATACTCGTATCTCCCGAAGGTGCTTCCGCTTTTGCCGGGTTAGTCAAATTGGTTGAAAGCGGATTCATCACGCCATCCGCACAAATTCTGATACTAAATACCGGGAGCGGAATGAAGCATTTGGTAAATTGAAAAAATTTAATCTCCGCCTAAATAAAAATTCCATTTTCAGCAAATAATTTTCGTTAACTTATTTAAAAAAGTTTACGATGGAAAGAAACAAATTTTTATCCCTTGCCGGCGCAGGGGCTTTGGGAATTAGCTTTGCACCGGTAATTTCTTTGGCCAGGCAGAATCAGCGGCCTGAGCCTTACAAGCAAGAACTTACACTAGATTTTGTAGCCGCTGGTCACACAGACTTAACAAAGGTTAAAGAGATGTTGGGAGAATATCCTAATTTATTGAATTGCACCTGGGATTGGGGCGGTGGAGATTTTGAGACTGCAATTGGCGGAGCTGGTCATATGGGTAATATTGAAATTGCAGAATACCTGATAGGCCAGGGGGCACGAACAAACATTTTCGTGCTGACAATGCTTGGAAAAACGGAACTTGTAAGACCCATTTTGGAAGAATACCCAAGTCTTATTAATGCGAAAGGCCCTCATGGTCTCACCATGTTACATCATGCAGAAAAGGGGGGTGAAAAAGCAAAGGAACTTTATGACTACCTCGTTTCCAAAGGGCTGACAACAAAAAAAGTTGATCTATATAAGAAATAAAATACTGTATTGACACGGAGTGATTGCCCTTTTCCCGGCAATTCACACTTTCGTTCATAAATTGCCTACTTAACTTAACCACAATATGAAAAATCTATCGGTTCTTTTACTCATTATTTCTTTTTCTGCTAAAGGGCAAATTTCAGACAAGCTTGAACCCATTGATGTATTCGATTTGGAGTATGTATCGGACCCTCAAATATCTCCCGATGGAAACAGAATTATCTACACTCGAAATTTTAAAGACATTATGTCGGACAGAAATTTATCAAATCTCTGGGTCATTAATTTTGACGGCACCAATAACCGGCCAATCACTACGGGTATTCAAAATGATTACAACCCAATATGGTCTGGTGATGGCCGTCAGATTTTATATATGTCGAACAAGGAGGGCAGTTCTCAACTTTATTTGCGCTGGCTGGATACAGGAGCAGAAAGTAAGTTAACCAATCTTCAAAATTCACCGGGCGGCATTAGCTGGTCACGGGATAATAAATTTATTGCTTTCTCCATGTTTGTCGAAGAACCGGAAAAACCATTTGTGAAAATGCCTGCTAAACCCGATGGTGCAAAATGGAATGACGCTCCAAAATACATTGATGATATTTCTTACCGGGGTGACGGCCGCGGATATCTTAAACAGGGATATAATCAATTATTTACTCTGCCGGCAGATGGGGGAACACCCAGGCAAATAACTTCTGGTCCGTACAATTTCAATAATCCTGAATGGACTGCAGATGGCAAAAATTTAATTTGCACATCGAATATGCATGAGAACCGGGAATTAGAAGAAGCAAGAAATTCAGAAATATATTCTGTAAGCGTTGCAGGCGGTAAAATTACGCCGCTTACCACCAGAAAGGGACCCGATGGCGGTCCTGAAATTTCTCCCGATGGCAAATTAATTGCTTACTCAGGATTTGATGATCGGTACCAGGGGTACCAACTAACGCAACTTTATGTTATGTCTCCTGAAGGAACCAACTCCAGACTTATCAGTAAAGGATTCGATCGGGATATTCAGGAGTATTACTGGAGCGGAGATAATAAGGGGCTTTATATTGCTTACGATGATGTAGGGAATACAAAGATCGCATATATGGATTTGAACGGAAAGGTTTCTGAGCTCACCAATTATGTAGGCGGGCTTTCCCTTGGCAGGCCTTATACCGCGGGAACTTTTTCTGTAACTGCAACTGGCAGATATGCATATACTTTAGGTGGTCCGGACCATCCGTCTGATTTAGGAGCGGGAGAACGGAATAACGTCAATAGATTAACTCGTCTGAACGATGATCTGTTCGCTTACAAAAAGTTAGGCAAAGTTGAAGAACTGTGGTGGGAATCGTCATTTGATAAGAAGCGGATTCATGGCTGGATTGTAACACCGCCAGATTTTGATCCTTCAAAGAAATACCCGCTTATTTTAGAAATTCATGGCGGACCATTTGCCGCTTACAGTCCATTCTTTGCGGCTGAAATTCAGCTTTTCGCGGCGGCAGGATACGTAGTTCTTTACACTAATCCAAGAGGCAGTAGCAGCTATGGGGAAGAATTCGGAAATCTAATCCATCATGATTACCCCAATCACGATTATGAAGATCTGATGTCAGGAGTTGACGCTGCTGTTGCCAAAGGTTACGTTGATGAGACTCAACTATATGTTACCGGTGGAAGCGGCGGCGGAGTTCTAACTGCATGGATTGTAGGCCATACGAACCGCTTCAGGGCTGCTGTTGTAGCAAAGCCCGTTATAAACTGGTATAGTTTCGTGCTTTACTCAGATGGAATACCTTTCTTTTATAAGTATTGGTTTCCGGGCACGCCATGGGAAAACCTTGAGCAATACATGCGCAGATCTCCTATTTCCTACGTGGGCAATGTTACTACCCCTACCATGTTGCTTACGGGTGAATCTGATTTCAGAACACCGATTGCTGAATCAGAGCAATTTTATGCGGCCTTGAAAATTCAAAAGGTTGAAACTGCAATGGTTAGAATTCCAGGCGCCAGTCATGGAATTGCTTCCAGACCCAGTAACCTGATTGCAAAAGTTCAGGCAATTCTTGGGTGGTTTGAAAAATATAAAGAATAGATAATTTGGATCAGGATGCTTGATTCTAATTGGGATAGACATCCTGATCCGCACTTTTCCTGATCTTCTTAATTTCAGCCAACACTTCTTCTGCCTGGCCGGACTTGCCCAGTCCTTTTAATGCAGCATATAACCCTTTGAGAGACATTACTCTTTGTGGCGCCCTTTCCAGTGAAATTCTAAAATTTGATTCAGCTAATTCAAAATTTCTTTCATGCAAGTAAATTTCACCCAGAATTTCATGAGATGGTTTCGGTATAGCCGGCGGGCCGAATGAATAGCTAAGGCTTTCTTCCGCCTCACGGGCCTTTTTTAGCAAATTTATGCCTTCCGTCGTCTTACCAGATTCGAATAAATAATAACTCTCAAGAATCGAAACCATTATTGCAGCTTCCTTTTCATTTAAGTCATATTCAGAAAAACTACTAATGCCTGTATTTATTTTCTTAAGGTCGTCCAAAATACTCTTTGCCCTTTCAATCTTGTTATTCCTGATTGTGCCATAACCTTCCAAAAATCCATTTAGTACTTTCACCCAGTTATTCATACCGGCCAAATCAACTTTCATACTTAATACATCCTCGCTCCAATTGTCAGTTTCTACCAGGAAAGCCGCTTTCATTACCGAAAAATGCATTCTGGTTCGGTGTGAACCACTTTCCAAAGCTTCCTTATGCATTTGGGTAAGCATTTCACGAGCCTTATTTACTTTACCCAATTGCAAATACCCATATTCAAGCCACCAGAGGGCATGATATCCCCGGGCATCAAGGCCGAGATTTTTTCTTTCCCTTCTTGCATCCGCTGCATTCGCAGACCGGATATTTTCCCTTACCACATCCTCCCACATTCCCAAGGCCACAAAGATGTGGGTTGGCATATGCAATGCATGGGACGCGGACGGCGCCACTTTGGAATAATTGTTAGCGGCATCCAGAGCTTTGACCGCATTTTCCGGATCATCATAAGAATGTATAATGTAATGAAGAGCTCCCGGATGGTTTGGGTTTATCTCGTAGATTTTTTCTGCTACTGCGGCAGCCCTGTGATAGGAAGGTATATCCCGTCCACCATGACAAGTTCCAAGAATTGAGAGGGAGTAAAAGGAAGCGATTTCCAAATCGTCAGGAAATTTCCCGGAAAATGATTTCATAAAATCTTCATATTCAAAATCGTTTTCTTCTTTAGTTCCATTTCCGTATAATATTTCTATGGACTCAAGCCACATTTTCTCCTTTTCTGATTTGGTTTTTGCCAACCGCTCTTCTGAGGTTTTTTCAAATCTTTCAAGTGAACTTAGTGCCTTCGCCTTATCTTGCTGGAGCCAGATCGGGTGGTTATAGGTCATAGCTTCACCCCAATACGCCAATGCAAAATCACGATCAGTTTTTTGGGCGCTCCTAAACTCCTCAGCTGCATCTTCATATTCAAAACTATGTAGTAATAATACGCCACGAATAAAACTTTCCTGAGCTTCTGCACTTCCCGAATTGGGGAATTCAATTTGTCCCAGGTCTTCCACCTGAGAAAAAATACCGTTGGAGATAAAAATGGTCAGCAGGAAAGGAATTATGCTTTTCATAAATGGTGGATTTAATGTTTAATTTAAGAATTATTCGCTTTGTAATCTACAATTACTGTTTCAAAGTATTCTCAAATTCTCTAATTGCAGCATAAATTCCTGCCAATTCAATTTCAGTTATAATGTACGGAGGCAAAATATAAATGGTATTGCCAAGAGGACGCAGCAAAATATTCCTTTCAATAAAAAAGTCATAAATTTTTTTTCTAATCGGATTCTGATAGGACGGTACATCAGATGTTTTTGCATCCATAGCTAAAATGGTTCCTCTATGCCTTAAGTTACATAGGAAATCGAAAGAATTTTTCTTAATGAAATCAGCATGCAATCTTGAAATCTGTTCAATAGACGTTAGACAATCCTTGCTCGTTAAGATTTCCAGGCTTGCCAAAGCTGCAGCACAGGAAATTGGATTTGCGGTAAAAGAATGCCCATGATAAAATGTTTTCTCAAAGTTATTTTCAGGGAATTGGCTCGCTACTTTGTCAGAACAGGTAGTAATACCTAAAGGAAGCGTACCTCCGGTCAATCCTTTCGACAGGCAAAAGAAATCCGGTTTAGAAGTCAGGTAGTCGCTGGCAAACATTTTCCCTGTTCGTCCAAATCCAGTCATAACTTCATCAGCAATACATAATATGTCTTGTTTCTGAGCCATTGCGATCATTTCATTCAAAATCTCTGGCTCATGCATTAACATACCCCCAGCTCCCTGCACCAGGGGCTCGAATATAAAAGCCGCGGTATCATTTCCGGAAATGGCCCTTTTGAATTCTGAGATTACTTTATCTCCTTCATTCAGGCCAGGTGTTGAAATGAAATCAACATCGAATAAGCGACTTTGAAATGGTTTCGTAAAAATACCCCTTGCTCCCACCGCCATTGCTCCAAATGTGTCACCATGGTATGCACTTTCAAGGGCTATAATCCTGGATTTGTTAATTCTCTGATTTTCCCAGTATTGGATGGCTATCTTTAATGCTACTTCTACGGAAGTACTCCCATCATCAGAATAAAATACTTTAGCTTGATTACCGGGCAATAGAAAAAGCACTTTTTCAGCGAGGCTGATGGCAGGTTCATGAGTAAAGCCGGCAAAAATTACCTGTTCCAATTTCAATGCCTGATCTTTAATTGCCTCAGCAATTTTCTTATTACCATGACCGTGCAAATTCACCCACCAACTTGAAATTCCGTCAAGAATTCGCCTGCCATCCTCTAAAATCAAATAACACCCCTCCCCACGCGTAACTATTAAGTGCGGGGAATTCGGTTGTAACGGCGAAAAAGGATGCCACAAATATTTCTGATCTTTGGCGGACCACGTCATAAGGTTTCCAGGATCTGTTTGGCCCAGCTTTTAATCAGGTCCGGTGTAATTTTACTCTCCTTATTCATTACCAGCAGTTTTTTAAAACCGGATTTGTGCAGAATAATTTCCATGCTTTCCATTTCAAAGGGTTGCCGATTGAATCCATTGAATACTATTCCTTTTACGTCAAGATTTCTGCTTTTCAAAGCTTCAATTGTTAAAAGACTGTGATTTATGCTTCCAAGATACAAGTCACATACAAGAATAATTTTCGCACGAAATTGTTTTACCAAATCAATAACCAAATCCTGGTCATTGAGCGGAACCAATATGCCACCGGCACCTTCGATAATAAGATTACCCTCCGACCAAGGTGACGAAAAGCCAGAAAGAGAAATTTTAATTCCGTCATGCCTGGCAGCAGCATGCGGAGATGCCGGCTGGGTTAATAAATACTTCTCCGGATGAATTTTGATTGTCTTGTCAGAAACCAACTCTTTAATTAATTCAGAATCCCGCGGTTCACCCGCCTGAATGGGTTTCCAGTATCCAGCTTTAAGAGCTTCACACAAAACAGCGCTGACAACAGTTTTGCCACTATCCGTTCCGATTGCGGTTACAAAGTAATTCATCCTGATACTACTGAAATTAATTTTCTGATTTCTTCTTCGGTATTAAATGAATGGAGACATATTCTTATTCGTTCAGTACCTCTTTTAACAGTGGGAGCCAGAATAGGTTTAACCTGAAATCCTTGTTCCAAAATTTTGCCTGCTATTCTTTTTACTTCATCATTCCCAGGAATTATAATCGCCTGAATTGGGCTATTGCTCTTCAGGAATTGAAGTTTTGAATTCATTTTTTTTATTTCATCATGAAAAAACGTAATTCGATCATTCAATGCTGCCCTGGCATCATCCGCATTTTCCAATTCATCCAGCGAAGCCTGCACGGAAATGACCTGGTGAAGCGATGGTCCGGTTGAATAAATAAATGGTCTTGAAAAATTAATTATGTAATCCCTGAGTAAATTACTTCCGCAGATGGCTCCACCATGGACTCCCGCTGCCTTTCCGAAGGTATGTATACGAGCAAAGATTCGATTGGCTATATCCATCTCAACACACATGCCCGCTCCATTTTTTTCTGTTAAGCCAGTAGAATGCGCTTCATCCACGATTAAAAATGCCTCATTTTCTTCAGTAATGTTGAGAATTGAAATAAGATTAGCATGGTCGCCATCCATACTATAAATGGATTCTACAATTACATACTTATTGCCGCTGCTTTGGCTGAGCTTCCGTTTAAGGTCATCTGAATCATTGTGTCGAAATGAATATTTTCTTGCCAGGCTAAGTCTGGCGCCGTCTTTAATGGAAGCATGGGAAAGTTCATCATAAATTAAAGTGTCATCCTTGCCTCCAAGAGCTGAAATCAAGGCCAGGTTGGCCTGATAACCTGTGGGTAAAAAAAGTGCGGCTTCGACATAAAAAAAGTCAGCAATTCTTTCTTCTAATTTTTCCAACTCTTCAAAATTACCTGAAAGCAAACGCGAACCCGTGGACCCATTCTTTCTGTAAGGTATTTTAGAAATGTATTCTGAAATTTTTCCAGCCATTTTTTGAGATCTCGCTAAACCCAGGTAATCATTTGAAATGAAATCAATTCCTGGAAGGGATGTTGTTAAGACCCGCAGGTTATTTTCAGCCAATCTCCGGCTAATTTTATCCTGAAGCACATTTCCCTGCTTCATAGAAACTTACATTAAGCTGGGAATTTCGGGAGCATTCTTGAAAGCCTTCCTCGGCTTAAGATTTAATATCTGAAACATTTCCTTATCGGCAGATTCCTCAGGATTGGGAGTTGTCAGAAGTTTATCACCGGAAAAAATTGAATTTGCGCCGGCAAGAAAGCATAATGCTTGTTCTTCCATTGTCATTCTTACCCGGCCGGCCGATAATCTCACTATTGCTCTGGGCATTATAATTCTTGCTGTTGCAATCATACGAATCATTTCCCAAACTGAAACTTTTTCCTGATCTTCCAGTGGCGTACCTTCAACCGGAACCAAGGCATTGACCGGGACAGATTCAGGATGTTTTGGTAATGTTGCCAGTGTATGCAGCATGCCAATGCGATCATTCAGATTCTCCCCCAAGCCTATGATACCACCGGAGCAAACTGAAATCTTTGCATTTCTGACATGAGAAAGAGTATTCAACCTGTCTTCATAATTGCGGGTAGTAATTATTTCGCCATAGAATTCCTCACTTGTGTCCAGATTATGGTTATATGCGTATAAACCCGCATCCTTTAACTTTCTTGCTTGTTCAATTGTTAACATACCCAGTGTACAACAAACTTCCATTCCTAAAGAATTTACTCCTTTCACCATTTCTAATACACTATCAAAATCCTTGTTATCCCGCACCTCCCGCCACGCCGCGCCCATACAGAATCTTGTACTCCCCGACTCTTTCGCCTTTCTGGCTGATTCTATTACTTCCACCACCGGAAGCAACTTATGGATTTTGACTTCGGTATGATACCTGGCCGCCTGTGGACAATAAGCACAATCTTCAGGACAACCACCGGTTTTCACCGAAAGCAAAGTACAGACTTGAACCTCTCGTGGTTCATGATACTTTCTGTGGACGGATGCTGCCCTGTAAACTAAATCAAGAATAGGTGAGTTGAAAATCCCGCTTATTTCGTCACGACTCCAATCGTTTCTAATTTTAGCCATAGACTAAAAGTAAGACATTTATGAAAAATATGGAGATTTGGGAGGCTAGTAAATAGTTAATTCTGCAGGCATCCTGGCCTGTATGCCCTGGAGGTATTCCAATTTCTTTAATTGTTCCACATAAGGATACAAAATACCCATTTCTTGTTTAAGAAATTTGACTTCGGCTTCATTTCCCATTTCGTAAAGGATTTCTTCCAAAAGTGACTTTTGCTCAGGATAATAAACAATTGAATAGTCATTTTCTACTCCTGCTATTTGGGCTGCAAGTTTTACCGCGTCTTCAAAATTTCCGAGCAAATCAACCAAACCATTTTCCAGGGCTTGCGCTCCTGTCCATACTCTGCCGCCGGCAATTTTTCTAATGGAATCTTCGCTTAACCCTCTTCCTTCCGCAGCTTTGGAAACAAAGACTTCGTACACTTCATCAACTTCATTCTGAATGATTTGCCTTTCCGCATCCGTCATGGGACGCAGCACTGAATTCATGTCGGAATAATTACCTGTGTTTACCCTGTCACTTGTAATACCCAGCTTGTTCTTGAGGAAATCCTGAATAGTAAACTGGATTCTAAATACACCAATGGACCCGGTAATGGTTGAGTAATCCGAGACAATAGTATCGCAGGCCATTGCCAGATAGTAACCGCCGGATGCCGCATAATCCGAAAGGCTTGCTATAACGGGTTTAATCTTCGCGGCCTGCTTAATTTCCCGCCAGAGAATATCGCTTGCTATGTAATTTCCTCCCGGGGAATTTATCCGCAGGACAATTGCCTTGATCCGGTTGTTGTCTTTCGCTTGTCTTATTTCTTTTACAAAAACTTCGGCACCAACCATATCCTGCTCGCCTCTGCCCATGACAATTTCTCCGGAAGCGACTATTACTGCAATTTTGTTTTGAGAATATTTACTTTTTATTGATTTATGATATCTGTTTGCTGAAATAAAATTTATTTCTTTGTCATCGGTTATTCCTATTTTATCACGTATTATATCAAATACCTGGTCCTGATAAATTAGATCATCTACCAATCCCCTTTCTTTGGCATTAAGTACCAATCTGATTTCCAGATCATCTGACATTTGCCTCAAGACTTGTGGCGAAATCCTTCTTGACTCTGCCATTTTATTTATTATCTCAGCATAGATGGAATTGATAAACGATTTATACTGTTCTCTGTTTTCTTCACTCATGTTGCTTCTCAGAAATGGTTCAACTGCACTTTTATAATCACCCACCCTGAATATTACCGGGTCAACTTCAAGTTTTGCCAGCATTTCTTTATAAAAAGTGATCTCGGCACTAAGGCCATTGAACTCGAAAATGCCAATAGGGTTAACATATATTTCGTCCGCGATTGTTGAAATATAGTATCCGCCTTCCGTGTAAAAATCGGAATATGCAATTACAAACTTTCCGGAAGTTTTGAAATCCTCAATAGCTTTTCTTAATTCTTCCAGTTTGCCAAACCCTGTAATTACGAAGGGTGCTTCGAGATAAATCCCCTTTATCCTGGGATCATCTTTGGCGTTGGAAATGGCGCGCTTCAATTCAACAAGTCCACTTGTGCTTTCAATCGGAATAGAGAAAAATGGGATCCCGAATGGGTCATCGATGGCTCTTTCCAGGATTGGTCGGTTGAGATTTAGTTTTAACACGGAGTTCTCCTCCACTTTAACTTCTTCTTCCTGGGCAGCAATAGAAATAATGCCTAATAGTACAAAGAACATGATTCCTGTATAGAGGATAAGTCCTACCAGCACAGCCATTAATGTTTTAAGAAAATTCATCGCTTAAATAAGATTACTAACAGCAAAAATAGATGTATGTTCTAACTATATTACTTTAAAGTTGGACTATCTGGTGGAAAAGATGATGGATGGATTATTTCTCCTTTTAGGGAGCAACATTGAGGATCAAAATTACTTTATTGAAAAGGCCCGAATGGAATTAACCAGGATTTTTGGCCCGCCCATAATTAACTCTTCCATCTACAAAACAGAGCCATGGGGCAATAAAAATCAAGCCTGGTTCCTGAACCAGGTGGTAATTCATGAATTTCAAGTTTTAAATCACCAGAATTTACTTACAGAAATTAAGGAAATTGAGACAATTGTTGGAAGAAAACAAAGAGATCGATGGGGGGCGCGGGAAGTGGATATTGATATTCTTTACTGGTATGATGAGATTTTTCAGGATGAAAGTCTGAAAATACCGCATCCACAGATTGCAGGCCGGAAATTTACATTAGTGCCATTAGTTGAAATTGCTCCTGATAAGATGCACCCTCTTTTGGGTAAGACTCAGTCGCAGTTGTTAATGGAGTGCAAAGATACTTCGGAGGTCAGAATTCAAAGATTATCAGATACTGGCGGTTAAGGAGTCAGGAGAAATTTTTCTTACCAAACCTTGCAATACTTTTCCAGGTCCGCATTCAATAAATTCTTTAGCTCCTTCCTTTGCCATATTCTGAATTGTCTGAGTCCACCTGACAGGTGATGTCAGTTGAGCGATAAGATTGATTTTTATCTCATCAATTTTCATTGAGTGTTTCGCATTGACATTCTGATAAACCGGACAGCTTGGCTTATTGAAATTAGTTTCCAAAATTGCAGCTTCCAACTCAACTCTTGCCGGCTCCATTAAAGGTGAGTGGAAGGCGCCACCTACATTGAGCGGTAATGCTCTTCGGGCTCCGGCTTCTGTCATAAGTTTGCATGCTCTGTCAATTCCGGATTTTGATCCTGAAATAACCAATTGTCCCGGACAATTATAATTTGCGGGTACAACTATGTCGTCGATGGAGTCGCAGATATCTTCAACTTTCTTATCATCAAGTCCTATGATTGCTGCCATTGTTGAAGGATTGATTTCACAGGCCCTTTGCATGGCCATTGCCCGTTTGCGCACCAGGCTCAAACCATCTTCAAATGAAAGTACACCGCTGGCAACAAGTGCCGAAAACTCGCCCAATGAATGACCTGCAACCATATCAGGTTTAAATGATTCCGAAATATTAGCCAAAATAACGGAGTGCAGGAAAATTGCCGGCTGCGTCACCCTGGTTTGTTTCAACTCCTCATCGTTACCGGCAAACATCACTTCAGTGATTTTAAATCCTAACACCTCATTTGCTTTTTCAAAAAGATTCTTTGCTATTGAATTTGATTCAAATAAATCTTTTCCCATTCCTGAAAATTGAGAACCCTGACCCGGAAATATATACGCCTTCATGAAAATGATTTTGTAAGGCATCAAAAATAGGCTTATTTTTCTTCCCAACGAATTAAGAAATGAATCGATTCCTGATTTCGCCGGAGGGCACCATACATGCATCCATCTTTCCAAACCATTTATAGCGATTTTTGGCTAAAATTGAATAAAAGAAATTGCGGATAAAAGGCGGAACTATAATCAATCCATACAAAAGAGGCCACAATCCGGTAAGTTCTTTTATTATTTCGAGAGCCGCCCGGCTTTTGATGTAAAGTTTATTATTCCGGAGAAGAATAATTGTATCAGATGCACGGGGATCCATGTTGAAGGGGATCATTAGATTAATTGCCTCGTCTGATTGTAAAGGGCAAAAACTAAACTTCGCTTTAGGATCTCTTTTGATAATAAAGTTTACCGACCCATTACAAAAATTACATACACCGTCAAATAGTATAACTGGCTTATTCATTTATTAACGAACCAGCTGGATCCATCCTTTCAGAATCCTTACTGATTCCCTGGGATTCAGAACATCGTAAGTAACTTCAGCTACATAGTAATAAGTTCCGGCCGAGGCATCGGATCCGTCACTATTCTTTCCATTCCAATTGATAAACAAACTATTTTCACCTGCAGATGTTGCTTTAAAGACTTCTTTGCCCCATCTGTTATAAACCATAAAATTCACTGCTCTCACGAAGCGAGGGCATTTAGAAAGATCAGGCAACATGCTACCCGGCTCATCTTCACTAGGCAAGTTAGTTTGATTAAAAGCTCCGAATACATCGTTATATCCATCCCCATTTGGGGTAAAAACATTGGGCAAAACGTAATTCGGACAATTATCATTACAAACCATTTCACTGAAATCAGATTCATTCCCTGACCTGTCCACTGATGTGACCAGGTAACATCCGGCAAAGGAAGGAATATTATCATGCACAAAATTTGTCTCTGTAATGTTATTAATTAAATTAAATGAACCTTCCTGGCCGGTTCTGCTAAAGTAGATATTGTAGCTTCGGATGTCATCTGCACATTCCTGAGGTTCATTCCACGAAATTGTATTTGAATAGGTGTTGAAATTACACAGTTCAGTTAATTTAAAATTTTCACAATCGATGGTATCTATGCTCACAAGAGGAGCACAGGGTGGAATAGTATCGCTGGGCTGCGTACAAATAATCTGACTCAGGTTTCTTTGTGGTGCGGCGATGAGTGGATTCCCGTATGATCCCATGGTTTCTATATAGTAACAATACTCTGTGGTTTCCTTTAATTCAACTCCATTAAATCCTGTGTCACTATATGTAAATCCATTTAGAAGAACATTGACTGAATCAATGAGCTGGAGTTTAGCAGGATCGCCTGAGTCAGCATTGTCTCTGTAAATGTAATGGTAAGGGAAATCCTGCACCTGATTTGACCATGGAACCGAAGCTATCCAGTTAAGCTGTATCTCCTTAATTAGCGGTTGTGGAGTCAAACGAACGGAAGAAGCAACCGCGGAGGTATCAACGGGGCTATCATTTACATCAAAAAGATATATTCTGTAATTATAGGGTAATTCTACGGTGTTTATCCCCGAATCAGTTATAGTGGTGTCACTTGTTGAACCTACAAGGACAAGCTCTGTCTCCCCGATCAATCCGGCTGCCCGGTAAACATCATATCGATATGGTGGAGGAAATTGGATTGGGTCAAGCTGAAATGGGGCCGTCCAACTTACATTAATCTGTCCGTCAATTTCATCTGTAACCTCTACCGTTACGTGCGTAATGACTGGCGCATCGGCCAGGATTGGATCTGCACAAACTTCATTACTTACAACACTAAGCCCACCACCCGGCGCTGGAAATACAGCTACTAACCGGTAACAATATGAAGCACCCACATCTAGGTTCAAATCCATATGAAAGTTCTGAGTAGCCGGAACTATCTTTATCAATTCATACCCTGCATATAAAGGCATGCCGGTAACACATTCACCAGGATCAAAGTCAAAACTATCAACTCGTCTCCAAATTTGAATAGTTTCTGCATTATCACATTTATAAGCCTCCCAATCCAGTCGTATATTTCTTCCGGTCATCAGTTCCGGATTTGCACATAGTAATACCGGAGGCGGGCCCACAACGGTGATGTTCCAGGTACCGAATTCCACCAGAGTTGGACCGGTCGGAGGATTATCAGACACTTTAAACTCAACTTGGTAGGGCTGAATTCGGATGTGATTACAATCGGTTTGCCATTCAAAAACTAACTGGGTAGGGGTTGGAACAAAACCAGGATTTGCAGGTATGGTTACGGCAGCGGGGGTCACTTCAAAAGGCCCTCCAAAGGCCTCAACTTTAACAGGATCGCCATCAGGATCAGAACCAATGGCAACACCTTGCACTATTTCGCCGGCAATAACGCAAACATCTTCCGGAACTACTATTTCAGGTCTCTCATTATCGCAATCCTCTACAATTATTTGCATATCCCTGGTTACATGACCCAGTTTAAATGCGATACCATCAATAATTCTCCATTCTGTAACCTTGAATGCGATATTATATTCACCAGGTTGTCCGGGAGAATTCCAAACTATTTCTCCGGTGGAAGGATTAAGAGTCAAAGTGGCGGGACCAATCCCATCTTCATCCATTCCATTGAATGAAGCATGATTCGGGAAAACATAATCCAGTACGTTAATTCCTTTTTCTGACTTTGGAATAACAAATTCATAGGAAAGGCTATCTCCTTCAAAATCAAAAGCTCCCGGATTATGGTAGAAAGCATTCTGAGTACAACCTCTGTCTATGGGGGGCACTAACAGGACAGGAGTATTATTACACCCTAAAAAAGGATCCAGAAAAATAACGGTTTCGAGATGAAACTTTGTATTCACTGAATTGCTCATATTCAATATTTCATCATTACGGTTCGGTTCGGTATATGTTATCGTATAAATACCATTACCTTGGTAAGTGTGCTCCGTTACGTACTGATTGTAGCCAACATCGTTTCCCAAATCCAGAGGGTTTTCCTGACGCGGAGTTAACTCAACGGTGCCGTCACCAAAATCCAACTCACCCTGTCCAAATTTTGCTGTAACCTGAGGACCAATATCAGTAAATACTGTTATTGTAATTCGAAAAGTAAGCTCCTGACAGGAAATTCTTTGGACAGTAATCTCCCCTGCCCTTAAATGGGTTGCCCGGGCTTCAGTTACAAATATTGAAATTGCGAGTACCGGGATTAGGAATTTTTTCAGAAAAGAAAACAATTGTCTCAAGCCCAAAATCATTAATTGCCTCCGCAGGCCATTGTTTGAACAAATATCGTGCAAACTCGCTAAAAGTAACCTTTAACAGATACAATAAAACATGCTCATCATGGAAAAATTTAGGAAATTAGCTCCATCATTACCATTCAAAAAGATTGAATAATAATCCTTTGTATGACCCATCGGTTAAAGCCATATGTTTCCTCAAAAAAAATGGCGATCAGAGTAACTGTCTGTATTTTACAGAAGATATGTTAATAATTATCTTGAAAGGAAGAAAACATCCTACGCCGGTTAACCAGATTAGGAGAATTTCACTTGGTAATAAAAAACTACTTGGTCCTATTGTCACAGGTGGCATTATTTTTCCACTTTCAAGTCTTGCCTTTTTGGGAAACATTTCCAATCCCTTCTTGATGATGACACTAATGATCGCGGGGTTATTTCTTTTGCTTTATGGCTTCGGTGGCTCGGCTGCCATTTCTATAGAAACTACCGGCGGAACTCATCATTATTTTATTCGGAAAACCGGAAAGAATCTAGAGGATTTCATAAAATACTATAATAGTGAGATAAATCAATAGAGGGAGTAACGCAACACTTAGCGGTTTGTATAAAATAACATAAACTAATAAAAATACAATAGGCTAAGGTTAGCCCTTATTTAATAAATTAGTGGCTCTAAGTTGATAAACCCCTTCATTCAATAATGGATAATACAATTATAAAAAAGCCTGGAAAGACTCGCAAGAAGGGTTTCGAGCCAATCCATTCAGGACCCCGGGATTGGTCTGTCTTTCAATTGTCCAGAAACAAGAAGACTTTTATTCGGGAAGTTACAGAACTTGCTATAAAAAGAATCAAGAAACAAACTCCAACAAAGGAATCACTTATTGAAGAACTGGAAACTACACTTTACAGAGAAAAGCTCAGAATCAAGAGATATCCATGGAAAGTTGATCCGCCAGATGAAGCTGTTTTTTGGGAGGGAGTTAAACAGAAGTTATTGGAACTATCATCTACTACCAATGGCAGAGACAATAAAGTTGAAGAAGAAATCCTTCAGTCCATTGTCAGCAGGTACGCTAATGAAATCTCGGGAAACTTCAAAGCATCATCGTATCGGGTAGCAAGAGCAATAGCAACTTTTGGTTTCCGCCGCCTGTTAAATGCGGCAAGAATCAAGAAGTTCGGCGCCATATTTCGCAGGGATTTGACACTGCGGGATAAAATTAACATTGTAGGCCACACTGAGCAGATCAGAAAACTTGCCAAAAAAGGAACCGTGATCATGTTGCCCACGCATTTCTCTAATCTTGATTCTGTACTTATTGGCTGGGTTATTCATGAACTTGGGCTACCGCCATTTATTTACGGCGCCGGCTTAAACCTGTTCAATATTGGCATATTTGCTTATTTTATGAATAGCCTTGGCGCTTATAAAGTGGACAGGAGGAAAAAGAATTTACCCTACCTGGAAACTCTCAAGGCTTATTCAAGTCTTGCCGTAAAGAAAGGGGCTCATAGTTTATTTTTCCCAGGTGGAACCCGATCAAGGTCAGGACAGATTGAAGATTCCCTAAAACTGGGTTTGCTGGGAACAACAATTGAAGCCCAGCGTGAAATCTACCAGGACAATCCAGGACCTGATGCAAGAAAAATTTTCATTTTCCCGGTAGTAATTAATTATCACTTTGTGCTTGAAGCGCCATTGTTAATTAACGATTACCTTCGACTTCGCGGGCAGGAGAAATATTATGTTGAGAATGACAATCTTTCCAACTCATATAATATTCTCAAGTTCATGATTAAATTTTTCACCAAAGGATCAGATATTTCAGTTTCCATTGGTCATGGAGTGGATGTTCTCGGAAACTATGTAGATGATGAAGGTAATAGCACGGACAAAAGAGGTAAAATAATTGATTCAAGGGAATATTTTGTCTATGAAGGAAGAGTTACTGAAAACAAACAAAGGGAAGAGGAATATACCCGGATGCTTGCCAAGGCAATTGTTTCGGAATTCCATATTTCAAACAGAGTCTTCTCAAGTCACATAATTGCCTTTGTAGCATTCGAAATGATCAAAAATAAATATCCACAGTTTGATTTGTTTAATTTGCTTCGAATCCCTGAAGATGAAATTGAAATACCTTATGAAGAATTCAGGCAAAATGTAAAGCGGTTACGAAAGAAGATTTTTAAAATGAAAAAAAAGGGAATAGTGGGTGCTGCTCCACATCTGGAAGGCGATGTAGATGAGGTTATTAATCATGGGCTGAGTAACCTTGGATTGTATCACACTTTGCGACCTCTAAAGAAGAACAAAAAAGGTAATATCATAACAATGGATTTAGCCCGGCTTTATTATTATCACAACCGACTAAAGGGTTATGACCTTGAAAAGAAGATTAAATAGGACTGTAGGTGTTGTAGGTACGGGCAGTTTCGGCACTGCAATATCCAATATTCTTGCTGCTAATTCAGATGTATTACTCTATGGGAGAAATGCTGAAGGTGTGGACGAAATTCGGAAAGCAAGAGTAAGTGCGGGCCAACAGCTTAACGAACAGGTTCGGCTTACCAGTGATATTGCAGAAATAGCCACTACCTGCAGTGTTATTTTCCCAATAGTTTCCTCCGCAGGATTTAGAGAAATGATGCAAGGGCTGGGTCCTTTGCTTCACCCTTATCATATACTAATTCACGGAACAAAGGGACTGGATATCCAGATGACCGAAAAAGAGATTCAAAATAGAAGAAAATTTGATGTGGAAAAGATTAAGACCATGTCACAGGTTATCCTGGATGAGAGCCCTGTTGTACGCGTGGGTTGCCTGGCTGGACCGAATCTTGCCCGTGAACTTGCCGACAAGCAACCTGCGGCGACGGTGGTAGCCAGCCACTTTGAAGAAGTTATTCATGAAGGCCAACGATTGCTGCGTAATGATAGGTTCAGGGTGTATGGAAATGAAGATCTTCGGGGTATTGAACTGGCTGGTGTCTTGAAAAATATTATTGCTATAGCTTCAGGGGCTTTATCTGGTCTTGGCTTGGGAGAAAATGCCCGGGCATTGCTGGTTAGCCGGGGCATGGTAGAAATGATTCACCTTGGAAAAGCGTTAGGTGGTGAGGTACATCCCTTTCTTGGTATTGCAGGAATCGGGGATTTGGTGGCCACTTGTGCCAGTAATCTGAGCAGGAACTTTACCGTTGGTTACAGGCTTGCGCGGGGTGAAACGCTTCAGCAGATTCTATCAACTATGGAAGAAGTCGCTGAGGGAGTAAACACAGTTCATATTATGAAATTTGCCGCTGATTATTTGAAGGTTAGAGCTCCCATTACGGAAGCCCTTTACCAGGTTTTGTTTGGTAAGCTGAGTGTTGAAAGAGCATTAGAAGGACTGATGCGGTTTCCGCTGCATGCTGACATTGATTTTTTGGATTAGAAATTCCTTGCCACAAGGACCAGGACACTAGTTTTCTGATTTCAGCATTTCAGCTTACTTCTGGAATACCTGGTGACTTTGCGCCTTCGTGGTTAATTAAATCCTCTCCACAAGGGCACGAAGACACTAGTATTTGCTTTCAATTTTCTACGGGAATACTTAGTGACTTTGTGTTATTAATGGTTAATTAAATCCTCGCCACAAGGGCACCAGGACACTAAGGTTATAGGATAATCCTTTTTATCCCATCCTTGATCAATGGAACATTAAAGTTAATTAGATAACCCAATCGGAGACCTGTAAGTTTCAGATGACTTAATACTTGCGCTTGCCACACAGGATTGACCTGATCCACTGCCTTTATTTCGACTATTACTTTTTTCGCAACAAGGATATCCAGCCTTAGTCCCTCATCAAATGTAATTCCATCATAATGAATAGGAATTTCTAATTGACGGGTTACCTCACATTCTGCCTTTCTCAATTCATGAGCAAGACAGACCTCATAAATTTTCTCTAGCAGACCTGGCCCAAGCTCTGAATGAACTTTGAATGCGCTCGTTACGATTGCTTTACCTATTGCTTCCTCGCACTTTGATAATTTTTCGAAGGTCATATTTCAATTCTCAGCCACCAAGACACAAAGGCACTAAGGTATTTTGATTATTCTAAAAGAATTTTACTAATGCAGGTGTTTTCCAGTTTTTCCTGAACCTGGCAGGAGGCAAGAGTTATTAAAAGAAATACTTTTAACCTTTTCATATTGCTGATTTGAAATTGCTACTCATAGAAAAACTCAATCACGGTACCATCTTCTATTTCAAAAATGCAACCATCGGGATTTGAAACGGTTGCTTTCACAGGCAAGCCTAATGAGTTATATTCATATTGAATTGATGCATAACATTCGTAATTGACTTCTCCAGTTATTGTATTTAAATCTTTCTGCCTGATACCGATCACATTCTGTCCAATAGGATATCCATAAATGTCAATTATTTCTTCTGAGCCTGTAATTGGAAATGCAGTTGCTCTTTTCCCATCAAAAGAAAACTCTGTAATAAATCGCAGACTTTCTGGAATTTGAAAGTTCAAGAATAATTTATCTATTAATTTATCTGACTCCAGGCTCAATTCAAATTCATGCAACCTGCCTGTACTTTCAGTCATTGATATTAAATGAGTGTTGCTATCGTATGTGTATTGCTGCTCATACTCATAAGAGGGACCGAAAATCTTCCGCTTTACTAATAATCCACCTGAATACTCATTTATGAAATATGGGGTGACCACACCATATTTATTAACATAGGTTCTTTTTATCAATTTCTTATCCGGGGAATATTCGAAATTCACTGAACCATAATATTCAAAATTACCTGAACTACATGTTTGACATCCTTTCTCGGCTATTTCAGCTAGTAATTCTCCATTATAACTAAAATGTCTTATATGGATACCGAATATAGATGTATATATGACTTTTTTTAGCCTTGGTGCCACGACTTCAAACCCAAAACTCGCGAAGCCAAAACTCTCGGGTGTATCTTCCGGATGTACCGCCAAAACCTGTGGCGTTACCAGCGTATTTTCATCTTCACTAATGGTGAATTCTATAGGAAGAGGGTCGTTTACAAATTCCGCTAATTCCGAGCCTTCCTGCGGAGTGGCATAAATCACTCCATCATCCTCATTCAGAATCAAGAACTGAGTAAGCTTATAACTGCCGGGAATCAATTGCAATGATTCACTCACAAAACCCTGACCCAAAGAATATAGTGTTAGTTTCTTGTTGTCCTCAACCGTGTTTCCGGATTCATCTTCAATGGAAATTAAAACTGAAGCCGGAGTTGGAGTTTCTGTAATTCTTCCGCCTTCATTCCGGACAACGGATTGCATGGAGAATTTTATGGTGCCGGGGTTGGTTTCGAGTTTTTCCTGAACCTGGCAGGAAATGAGAACAAGCAGGATAAGTATGTTAATTGATTTTTTCATATTAATTACGTGATAAATTCAATTTCAAATATAAATATGGAATTATTGTATTACTAATACTCTTTATTATTATTTTTTTGGATTAATCCGTGCCACAAGGGCACTAAGACACTAATTTATCTCCGAATACTTGGTGACTTTGTGTTCTTCGTGGCTAATTAAGTCCTTGCCACAAGGGCACTAAGCCACTACTTTTTTGCTTTCAACTTACTTCTGGAATACTTTGGTGACTTTGTGCATTCGTGGTTAATTAAATCTGTGCCACAAGGGCACTAAGCCACTACTTTTCTGCTTTCAACTTACTCCTGGAATACTTGGTGACTTTGTGCCTTCGTGGTTAATTAAATCCGTGCCACAAGGGCACTAAGACACTAGTTTTTTGCTTTCAACTTACTTCTGGAATACTTTGGTGACTTTGTGTTCTTCGTGACTAAATGAATCTTTGCCACAAGGGACACCAGGACACTAATTTCTGCTTTCAACTTACTCCTCGAATATTTGGTGACTTTGTGACTTGGCGGTTAATTAAATCCTACCACAAGGGCACGAAGACACTATCTTGCTCATTCTTGCGATTTGATGGCCTCCAGCCTTTTCAACAAAGGCGGATGACTATAATGGAAAAAT
>DASWHX010000048.1:0-3840 GCA_036397995.1 Cyclobacteriaceae bacterium | reverse complement strand
TGCAAATCCAAGATAGTTTTCTGAAAGCATTTCCGGATTCATAATTTCTTGATTGATTTGATAAGACTTGTTCCAAAAGGCAAGAGCTTTATCATCCAAATTCATTTCAAAGTAGAGGTCAGCTAATCGATTATATCCTTTGGCGAGCAAATCGGTACGTTCAAAGCGTTCACGAATTCGAATTGATTTCAAAAAGAATTTCTCTGCATTCTGATAATCTTTGAACTTATGATGGAGCAACCCCAGGTTACTCAGTGAATAGCTGATTCCCAGACTGTCATTTGCCTCCTCCTTCATTCGCAAGGATTTATAGTGGGAATTTAAAGATTCCTGGTACTTACCCATTTCTAATTGAATCACGCCCAGATTATTATAAGCTTTTCGAATTCCTTCTCCATAATTAATAGCTTCTGAAATGTCAATTGATTTCCGATAATGTACCATGGCCTCCCTGTTGTCACCTAAATCGCTATGAAGAAGTCCCAGAAGACGGTACGCTTCTGCCATTAGGACAGAATCCCCGGACTTTCCTGATATTTCAAGTGCATACATTGAAATATTTATGGCTATGGCCGGCTGAGTATTCCTGGCCTTTCTGGCACTGTCAAGTAATTGTTTCGCATCAGGACCATGACAATTAAATATAAATGCTATAGCTAATAGTATGTTCATTTGATTTTTTCAAATAGAAATCAAAAATAATGTAATTTATATTATGTACTATTATATTATTCTAATAGGGACTGGTGACCTTACACTTGTACTGTTTTTATGAAGAATTCAGGAGATTCTGACGGAATGAATTCTACAATTATTCTTAATTTAGTTTGCCATGGCCAGTATGAAATTGATGTTTCAATACCTTCTGACTGCAATAGTCCTTGTTCAGTTAGGTTGCATTCCTGAGGAAAAAATACTTTTCAGTTTAAGTTCATCGGAGGTGATGCAAATCCGTGATGCCAGGTTTGTTCAGGTATCAAGTCACGATACTACAGGCGGCAATAATGATCGGATCAATATACACGCCGGCAAAACCGCTGAGATATTTAATGTTTCCGGAGCCGGCCTTATCACCCGAATCTGGATTACCGTTGATTCCCGCGACCCTCACTTCCTTAGAAGAATTTTGCTTCGTATGTATTGGGATGATGAAAGTTACCCTTCCGTTGAAGTTCCTATCGGAGATTTTTTTGGGAGTCCGTTTGAATACCGACATTTCGCGGCTGAAAATATCGGCATGACCAGCGGCGGATATTACTGCTACTTCCCGATGCCATTTAATAACCGGGCAAAAATTGAAATCGTAAATGAAACCGGTGAAGAAATTTATGCCTTCTATTATCAAATAGGATATTATCAAATGCCTGCCCAATTTGATGATAACACCGGATATTTTCACGCTTATTGGAACAGAGAAGCACGCACTCAAAATGACAACAACTATATTGCCCTGAAAGCTGTTGGAAATGGTCAGTTTGCAGGAATAAATTTCAGCAGTCAATCCTATAATTCAAGTTTATTTTATCTTGAAGGGGATGAAATGTTTTATGTCGATGGTGAAGAAGAACCTTCAATTTATGGAACCGGCATGGAAGACTATTTTACCAGTGGCTGGTATTTCAAAAACGGAGAATTTGCAGCTGATTATCATGGGCTTGTAATGAAAGACGGCGAGAAGGGTAGAATTACGGCTTACCGGCATCACATCAGGGATGCAATTCCCTTTAAAGACAGTATTGAAATTTCATTTGAGCATGGCCACGCCAATGAACAGGCAGTAGACTTCAGCACTGTAGCTTTCTGGTACCAGATAGAACCACACCGGAAATTCCCTGCTATCCCTGTAGCAGGTCAAAGAATTCCCTTACGCAGGCCTGTGCCAAATGGAGCAATTGAAGCGGAGTCTTTGGTTGGCGGAGGTAATAATACTTTGGCAGTAGAAGACATGTCAGAATATGGCAGTGATTGGAGCGGCAATAAACAGGTAGTATTATCACCTGGCGCAAACACATCCGTGACGCTAACCCTGAGTAATTTGAGAGAGAAAACATATGATGTTGATGTGTATGGAACGAAAGGACACGGTTATGGAAAATTTGAAATCAGAACTTCTGGCAAAAATAAAAAGGTAATGCTTGATGGTACTGGTGAAGAACTACTACCCCTGGATAAGGTCACTATTGAAGATGTGCCTGTTCAGGATGGTAAAATTTTACTTGAGTTTATTTCTGAGCACGAGGGGAATAAAGCCGGGATAGATGCCTTTGTTTTAACACCCATTCGCGGATATATTCCGGAATGGTATATGATTGGACCATTTCCGAATCCCAGGGAGTCAGATTATGTAAGGCATGGACTTGATTCTGTGTATGGGCCCGAGAAGGAAATTGATCTGAAAGCGAAATATATTGGAGCGGAGGGGCAACAAGTTTCCTGGGAAAGAATAAATGGTAAAAATGCAGGATATGGCATGGCGTTATGGAGCCGGTATAACCCCTATGAGTTTGTAGTTTGTTATGCACTTACTTATGTTTTTTCACCTGAAGAAAAAGAAGTGTCATTATTATTTAGCAGCGACGATGGTTCAAAAATATTTTTGAACAATGAGGAAATATTTAGATTTATGGAAGTTAATATCGCTTATCCGGACCAGTTTGAAATACCGCTGAATCTGAAAGCAGGTTGGAATAAACTCTTAATTAAAGTTGAAAATAATTTTGGCGGCTATGCCTTTTTTGCCAGGTTGCTCGATCCAAAGAATGAACATAAAACCAGTATCAATGCCCGATAAGCATAAATTCAATAAAAAAAATCCACGGCTCGGGCAGAAATTAAAAAAGGCAAAATGCTCAGGGAAATAAATTACGGATGAGATAGGAAAACGAACAACGAAGGAGTAGCGGAAGACCGGCAACTGACTTTGCAAATATTTGTGTATTTATCACTGATGGGGAATTGAGTTTGGTTTCATAAGTTTCTAATGCCATTCATCGAAACGCTTCTATGAAACTTAACCTTATTACATTAAATTACCTTTCCATAAAATGTTATTCCCATGAAACGTTTATTACCCATATTACTTCTCTTTCTTTTCAGCAGTCTGATATTCGCTCAAAATCAGTTAACATCACAAACTCTTTCCGGACTTAAGCTTCGCAACATTGGCCCGGCTATAATGAGCGGGCGGATAGTTGATTTGGCTGTGGTAGAATCAAATCCAATCACTTTCTATGTAGCGACAGCAACAGGAGGTTTATGGAAAACCACTAATAACGGTATAACTTTCACTCCCGTTTTTCAGAATGAAGGAACACATTCTATTGGAGCCATAGCCGTTCATCAAAAGAGTTCAAAATTTGTGTGGGTGGGTACCGGTGAGCGAGCCAACCGGCAAAGCTCCTCCTGGGGTGACGGAATTTATCTTTCCTCCAATAGTGGCAGAAGCTGGAAAAATATTGGCTTGAAAGATTCTCATCATATAGGAAGAATAGTGCTGCATCCGGAAGACACCGGTGTTGCTTACGTTGCTGCAATGGGACATCTTTGGGGGCCGAATCCCGAGCGTGGACTTTATAAAACTTCTGACGGAGGAAAATCCTGGGTACAGCTTTTATATGTGGACGAAAATACAGGAGTAGTAGACGTTGCCATGGATCCCTCTGATCCGAACATTTTGTATTGCGCCACCTATCAGAGAAGAAGAACACCCTATGGTTTCGATGGCGACGGCCCCGGCAGTGCTTTATATAAATCTGCGGATGCAGGAAAAACGTGGCGGAAGATTCACAACGGTTTACCTGCGGGTGAGTATGGAAGAATTGGAATCAGCATCTACCGCAA
>DASWHX010000047.1:0-5822 GCA_036397995.1 Cyclobacteriaceae bacterium | reverse complement strand
TAAAATAAGTTGAAAAATGAGCAAAAGACTAAATACATCGGATCCCTTGTGGTGGACATTCTTCGGAGCAGGCGGAGCACTTTCAGCGCTTTTTCTTCCGGTTCTCATTGCATTGTTTGGCATCGCAATTCCATTGGGATTAATAGAGCCTCCCTCCTATGAGAAAATTAATTCGTTAATGAGTCCGGTTTTGAGCAGACTCGTACTTTTTGCTGTTTTGTCAACTTCTATGTTTCATTGGGCACATCGATTCAGATTTACCCTATACGATGGACTACAACTGAAAAGGTTTGAGCTTTGGATTATGTTCATTTGTTACGGGACCGCAATAGTCGTATCAATCATTCTGGCAATAATCTTATGGAATTTCAATTGAATACATCAATAACGGTGTTGCAAATTGGTTCCACACCTCGTAAATTATATGCATAAATACCGTACTTGTTGGGCAAAAGTTGAATTTGCCATTCCGTTGCGTTTAAATTACTAAATTCAGAAATTATGACAGAATATGATGAGAAGAGATCTTTCAAGCTGAAGCCCCTTTCCAAAGATGGAATAGAGACTGCTTTGAATAAAGCTGAACATTATCGCCTGCTTAATCAGCCCCTATTAGCGGAGAGTATCTGCAGGGATATCCTTATGGTAGAATCTGAAAATCAAAAGGCGGCAATTTTTTTGCTGTTGTCCCTGGCTGATCAATTTGGGCAATCAAAAACTCCAAAGGAAGCACTAGAAATAGCCGGCAATCTGAAAGATCCTTACCATCAAAAATATTACGGCGGAATTGTACACGAACGACAAGGTATGGCTGCTCTAAGTTCTGCTATTCCGGGTTCAAACTTTGATGCCTTTGAATGGTATCTGGAGGCGATGGAATTGTTTGAAGAAGCATCAGCAATTCAACCTGCCAATATGGAACCGGTTATGCGGTGGAATACCTGTGCCCGGGTAATTATGAATTTCAACCTGAAGCAGCGTCCTAAAGATGACTCCCACCCCATGTTGGAGTGATATTTCATTTCCATATTTTGATAGGCTTAAGATTTCTCTTATGAAGTGTTTGTAAAATATTCAATTTAATTCCCTTCCCATGAAACGTGCTTTTATCCTTATCTTTTTTATTCCATTTTTCATTAGTGCCCAAAAAAAACCTCTGGACCATTCCGTATACGACATTTGGAAGTCCATAAACAACCCATCCATCTCCATGAATGGCGAGTGGGTAGTGTATTCGATTGATCCTGAACAGGGAGATGGTGATTTATTTATTCAGCAACCTTCCAAAAACAGCACTTCCGTTTTTCCCCGCGGTAAGCGTGGTAGAATTTCGTTTGATAATAATCACATCATATTCACAATAATTCCTCATGCGGACACTGTTCTGAATATGAAAAGAAGAAAAGTGAAGAAAGACGAAATGCCCAGAGACAGCCTGGGTATTTTCAATACAAAATCAATCTCGGTAACAAAGATTCCCGGGATTAGCGATGTAAAAGTTCCGGAAAAATGGAGCGGAATTATCGCTTTCAGAATATTCCCTGCTCAACCTGAAGGAAATGGAAAACCCAAATCAAAAAAAGTTAATGGCGAAGGACTTGGGTTGATAATAATGGACCTGAACACCGGAAGACAAGATACTGTGCCAGGAGTAACAGATTACGTGTTTGCCCGCGAAGCAAAGGAACTCATGATGATTTCCGGAGGGAAAGACAGTACAATGCTGCCCGGTGTCTACCGATGGAACTTTAGCAATAATCAACTGGAACCGATTTTCAGGAGCAAAGGAAAATACAAATCAGTTACCCTTGATGAAAAAGGCGGCAATGGTGCGTTCATTGCTGATTTGGACACAACTAAAGCGAAAGTTCGTCCATGGAACTTATACGTATGGAAGAAAGGAGTGGATTCTGCAAAATTGGTTGCGAAAAATGGAATGGCAACCTTTCCTCAAGGATGGATAATAAGTGATAATGCTAATCTTGATTTTTCAAAGAGTGGAAACCGGTTGTTCTTCGGTACAGCTCCTCCCCCGCTCCATCCCGATACAACAAAATTACCCGAGGAACTCGCGGTAGTTGAAGTGTGGAATTACAAAGATCAACGTCTGTATACACAGCAAAATATAAGTCTTAACCAGGATAAGCTGAGATCTTACACTACAATGTTTAATATAAATGATGGAAAAATCTCCCAGCTCGAACAGGAAGATATGAATCAGGTACGCATGACACGGGAAAAGGATATGGACTTTGCCATTGGATTGGCTGGCAATGAATATCAAAAATTCATGAGCTGGCAAGGAAGGACTTATTCGGACATTTACCTGGTGAATATGAAAACGGGATCGAGGGAAAAAATCTTAACCAAAAAATCCGGATTTTTTAACCTGTCGCCTTCCGCAAAATATATCTATTGGTATTCTGAAATTGATTCAGCGCATTTTACCTATTCTATTGCTACAAAGAAAGTTTCCCAAATCACAAATAATAATTCGGTACTTTTTTATAATGAACTGAATGATGTACCTGATCATCCAGGCTCTTATGGCAACGGCGGTTGGACAAAAGATGATAAAGAAATTCTGATTTACGATCGCTTTGATATCTGGTCTGTAGATCCTGAAAATAAAAGAACACCAGTAAATCTTACTAAAACCGGTCGAAGTAATAATACCCGGTACAGGATCAGAGATCTTGATGAAGAACTCACATACATCGATCCGGGTACGCCCTTATTGCTGGAGTCATTCAACGAAGTGGATAAGTCCGAAGGGTTTTATTCATTCTCTTTGAAAGACCTGAAAGCTCCCAAAGAATTGATAAAAGGAAATTTCAGCTTATCAGTAGTCGAAAAAAGTCAGGGAAGTGATGGATTGTTGTTCACACGTGAAACTTTTCAAAAGTTCCCTGATCTTCAATTCTCTGATTTATCATTCCTGAACCCTAAACAAATCACTGAAACCAATCCACAACAACAGGAGTATTTGTGGGGAACCGTTGAATCCTATTACTGGACTTCTCTGGATGGAAAAAAACTGGAAGGCTTGTTATTTAAACCGGAAAATTTTGATCCTTCAAAAAAATATCCCCTGATAGTAAATTTTTATGAACGTAGCTCCAATGGGTTGAATTCTCATCGAATACCATACGCTCACCGGTCTACTATTAACTATCCCTACTATTTGAGCAATGGCTACGTGATATTTAATCCTGATATTCCTTATAGAATAGGGTATCCTGGAGAAAGCGCCTTTAACTCAGTAATCCCTGGAGTCTCCTCTTTAATTGATCAAGGATTTGTTGATAAAGAAAGAATAGGAGTTCAGGGTCATAGCTGGGGTGGTTATCAAATAGCGTACCTGGTAACGAAAACGGATATTTTCAAGTGTGCAGAATCGGGAGCACCTGTGGTGAATATGATAAGTGCGTACGGTGGCATCCGTTGGGGTACCGGGTTAAGCAGGATGTTTCAATATGAACACACCCAAAGCAGAATTGGCGGTACTTTGTGGGAAACACCCGTTCGATACATCGAAAACTCACCCATTTTTTTTATAGACAAGATAAATACTCCGCTTCTTATTATGCATAACGACAATGATTCAGCCGTACCCTGGTACCAGGGCATTGAATTCTTCGTAGCATTACGACGTCTTGGAAAGCCAGCCTGGATGTTGAACTATAATGGAGAGCCGCACTGGCCGTTAAAGCCGGCTAACCGGAAAGATTTCGTACAGCGGATGTCGCAGTTCTTTGATTATTATCTGAAAGATGCTCCGATGCCGGTTTGGATGGATGAAGGAATTCCAGCAATTAATAAAGGAATAGACTATGGTTTAGAACCATCAAAACAATAGCATTTTGGGAAAAAAGTTTTCATAATAGCAATCTTATTAAATAATTTTCTTAACCCGCCACCTTTTTATTTAAGGAAGGTATAGCCATACTTTTTAATAAATCCACATTTTGAAAAAAATGACGCGCTTATCAGGCAGGCTGGTAAGGTAATTGGAGCTCTGTAAAATTCAACCTAACTTTTTTTTATGGAAACATTATTTAGTATTGCCGAATTGCCTGACGGAATAGTTGCCGGATTGCTATCAGGAGTATTCGCCAGTGCGATTGTTTCATTAGTCACTTATCGGTTGGTATTAGGTAGAAATAGAAAGAAATTGAAGGAAAAATTCTCGCTTCCGGCGGGAGAATATAATTGTTATAGTTTTGAAAAGATTCTCCCCGACATTGAAGATGAAACATCGGCTAATTTTAAGCGATCTATTACACCAAATGGAGGTAAAGCAGATATAGTTTATGAGAGTGAGAATATTTTAAAGATAACATTGAAAGAAAGAGACGGTTACGAATGGAGCGGCAAAATTTTTATGCAAGATGAAACCGTAGGAAATATTGTGTGGAGATACACAAACCTGCCTCTGCAAAGAGACAAGGAATGGCATTGGTTTGGGCTGAAGAAGCTACTGGTTAGGGAAGAAGAACATTTCGTTTACTTGTATATAATAGGAGAAGTATCGGAAGGATTTGGCAATGAGGTTCTGATGAAGAAAAAAATCAGAGGTGTTAGAAATGGTTTAGTAAAATAGCAAAGAATCGGCGATGGTTTGTTTATTGAATCGCGAACTATGCCACTCCACTTTCAAATCGTCGCCCCCGGTTTTTTCAAAGAAAATTACCTTTATCAGATGTGGTCCGGCTTCGAGAGCGACTGCCCCGGAGGCTTCCTTCATTCCATGTAATCCGTCATTCTCCACTATAAGTTTAGCATCAATATATAAATTACTGCCATCATCGGAAGATAAATAGAAATAATACACATCTCTTTCTGGCACATTTACGTAACCCAGAAATTCAAGCCCAAAATATTCCTCCCTAAGCTTTAATGAAACACCAAAGTTTTGAGATTCCATCTGCTCAATATGATCCAGCTTATTGAAATCCGGTAATACATCCCAATTACCTTCGTAGTAATTGAGTAATACGCCTGGAGTACGGCGTAATGTATTGAGCGAAGGGTTAGGCTGTACGCGGGTAAATAATTTTTCCGTCACATCACTCATAGCTGTTTCATAATTAAACTTCCTGACTTTCAAATTGGTTGTTTCTTCAATTATGATTCCAAGGGAGTCATAAACAGGATCCTGAATTGTTGGCAATGGCCCATTCAGGGTATACCTTAAATCAAACTGCTCATCCATTTCCAGTACAACTGTGAGTTTCTCAATAAAAATATAATCCCTGGTAATTATTCCGGGAGGGTTGATGACATCCAGTGTGCCGCTTAAACTTAATTTGATCACCGGGTTAATTGAATCGGGCGGCTGTGCAGGCAAACTAATTTCTATTCCAGCTTCCATTCGCTTTGCTATAATTCGACCGCCGCCAGCCAAAAGTTTTGCCGATGTTGGCCGGTTGGTTATTCCATGAAGTTGCAATTTCCCATCTTCAGGCCAGTCAAATACATGTAAGTACAGCGTAGAACTACCATTCACGGACTTACAGGTGACTTTACCCCATTTAATTCCCGTAAAAGGACTCGCTTGAGTACCATAAATAGATTCCCCATTAATTTCCATCCATGCACCAATTTCTTTCAGGCGATTAACGCTTTCTTCAGGGAAAATGCCCTCCGCCGTTGGTCCGACATTCAATAAAAAATTTCCTCCCTTTGAAGCTATATCCGTAAGATTTCTTATCAACTCTTTCGTTGACTTCCAATTATTGTCATTCTTATTATAGCCCCAATTGTCATTCATTGTCATACAACTTTCCCAATCCACTCCTGGAAAACCGGTTTCCGGAATT
>DASWHX010000046.1:0-83667 GCA_036397995.1 Cyclobacteriaceae bacterium | reverse complement strand
TCTGCGATTTCTATGTTTTATGCAAGGGCATGTTTGTAAATCTTTTGATATTTTCTGTTGTTTTTTATGCAGGCAAAAACACGACTTATCAACTTATTACGCACAGCGTTGATAACACTCATTTTGTTTTTTCCCTCTAATACCTTCCTTTGATAGTAGGCCTGAAGTTCATGATCATATCGAGCTGCTGACATGGCGCCAAGGTGTAACAACTTCTTGATCGTCATGTTGGCCATCTTCGACACCCTTGTCTTTCCTCGTATAGAGCTTCCAGAGCTGTGTTCAAAGGGCGCTACGCCCGAATAGCAGGCAAATTTTTTAGCCTCTTGAATTCGAGTAAACTCCCCCGTAGAGACAATCATATGTAGTGCTGTAATCTTGCCAATTCCTGTGACGGAAGTAGCTAACTGATACTGGTGGTTTAGTTGAGCGTCTTCTGTTACCAGATCATCGATCATTTTTTCAATATTGTCAAGATCTCGTTCGATTCTATTGATTGTGTTCTGGCAAGCTTTGTTCATCATTTGGTGGATAGATTCTTCAATAAATTCTTCGCATTCGTTTATGGGTACGTAGAGTTCAGTCTTGACTCTAATGAGGCGTTCCCGGGTTACCAGCATTGCCTTTAGCTTTTGAATGATCAATCTTTGGGGAGTCCAAAAACGGAGATTTTCCCGGTTTCTATAGGCGTAAGATGATATACGCTGAGCGTCAATTTTGTCCGTTTTCCCCCGCACCATACCCTGGGATCTCTTGATCTGGATACTGGATTCAACGCATACTTTGATGTGATTCTCTGTCAAAAACTCCAGTAATGGGCGGCAATAAATGCCGGTGTGTTCCATACATACTACCAATTGAGAATACGATATGGAAAATTTCTTTTTCAAATCCTTGAACAAGGCTTTGATTTCCTTGCAGGTATTTCCTGATTCAACTTGGTGAAAGGCCTTGCCGTCCACGGTTAGGGCGCCATCAAACTTTTTCTTTGCGATGTCAATCCCCAAAAAGTAAACAGTTTCCATTAAATTTGTCTTTAGATAAATTGATGTTTATCCGTTAACGCTTCTAAACACTTTCAAAACCTTAATAATAGGCCTCGAACCTAAATTTCTATTTGATGCTTGTTTAGAAAACTGACTGAGGATTGAATCGCAGAATAGGTCTCTAACCTGTTAATCTGCTTAAATCGCCTCAGTCAGTTGTTAACGTTATCCACAATTTCACAATCCCTTCAAAAAGAAAAAAGAACTAAAAAAGAAAAAGGTGATAGTAATAATAAGGCTGTGCCTTTAAGCTTAATACAATACTAAAGGTGATCTGCGATATCAGCGGGATTAAGAAAATCTCCCGCAGATTAGGCCGATTTATGCAGAAGTTTCCCTGAACCATTTTTTCTCTGCGATGATCCGCGTTATCAGCCGGATTCCATAAAAATTAGTGATAATCTTTCTCGCCTGCTTTTATTGAAATCTTAAGTTGGTTTTCAGGTGGCGGAATTGGACAAGTTGCATAGGGCGTAAATGCGCATGGAGGATTGTAACATTTATTGAAATCCAGGGTCAGATATCCGTCAACTGGAGATTTCGAGATATACATATATCTGCCGGCACCATAAGTTTCCACGGCACTGGTTTCATCTGAAAAAATGAGAAAGTATTTATCACCTCCTTCATCCAATGCCTCCAGGGAATATTCTTCACCCCGATATTCGAAAAAGAGCGTGGCTGGATTTGGATACTCAATAGTCATGTCCAATACGGTTTGAATAATTTTAGTTCTTGGCGGTTCATGCAATTCAAACCGTGCTTTTACAATCCACTCCGGATCCAATGGAAAATAATTCAATCCTTTAAAATTCAAAACTTCCGGAGACCTGGTATTCCGCATTCGCAATCCCAAACGCTCCGACCTTTTAATTACATACCAGGAAAAAGTTTCCCATTCAAATACCGGATTCCTGTTCGAGTCTATATGGATGGTAGTAATGGTAGAATCGGCAACGGTAATCAGGGAATTATCCGCGGCTGAAAAAATTACCTGCTCTCCCTGGACAAAAAAAGAACCAAGATATGCAGGCACTTCAGCAGGCAAAATAATCGTACGGGAAGAATCAGATCCCATAGTAGTTTCCCCTTGAGAAAGCCAGTGCAAACCGATCAATGTTGCCCACCCTTCTGCTCCGGTGACGGCTTCCAGCCGGCGCTCCTTCCAGGATTCCATTTCACTTACGTAAACATCATTGATTGTTCCCGATTTTTCCTGGCAGCCGGCAAACGGCAAAATCATAATAATTAACAGTTGGTGACTTTTCATTTCTTCAGTTTTTTATTTCTTTGATGACGAGTTGCATCCCGTTTGTTCTTTTTATTCAAGTTATCTTTAAAGGCATCCGTAAGGTCCACACCCGTTTGATTGGCCAGACATATCAATACCCACAAAACATCAGCCAATTCATCATCCAGGTTTGCTTTCTGCTCGCGCTTCTTAAAGGATTGGTCACCATACTTGCGGGAGATTATTCTCGCCACTTCACCAACTTCCTCAGTTAGGATAGTCATGTTTGTAAGTTCATTGAAGTAACGAACTCCCTTGGTAGTAACCCATTTGTCAACTTCCATTTGGGCTTCTCTCAATGTAATTTCTTTCATTATTTACTATCTTTTGAATCTATAATTATTGTAACGGGACCATCGTTGGTAAGGTAAACTTTCATATCAGCGCCAAATTCACCACTTGCTACTTTCTTTCCCAATACTTTTTCAAGTTGATTCAGAAAAGTATTATATAATGGAATAGCCACTTCAGATTTGGCTGCTTTGCTATAGGAGGGCCTGTTTCCTTTTTTTGTGCTTGCATGCAAAGTGAATTGCGATACTACCAAAATATCTCCACCGGAATCCATAATACTTTTATTCATAACTTCATTTTCATCCGGGAATATCCGCAGATTCACAATTTTTGAGCCCATCCACTCTAAATCAGCTTCGGTATCAGCTTCCTCAAAACCTGCCAATAATAACAATCCATGTCCGATTTGAGCGGTTACTTTTCCCTCAATCGCCACATTCGCTTCTGAGACCCGCTGAATAACTGTAATCATGATTAATATGATTGGATTTCTTTAGAATAATGGAAATGTAATCCAGGATGATCTAGTTGGGCCATAGCAAACATGATATTGGCTACTTTGGATGCCTTTACAGGTTTGTAATTTTTAATCAACCCGTATAGGGGATAAAAGAGGTAGGAAATATACTCGCCCATTTTTTCACCAGTCCGGAATTCTTCCCTGTTTCCCAATAATAATGATGGCTGATAAATATGTATCGACCTGAAATCCATTTTTGAAATTGCTTCTTCCACATCACCTTTAACCCGGTTGTAAAAAAACAGGGATTTCTTTTTTGCTCCAAGGGATGAAACAATGTGAAATTGTGAGGCTCCATTAGTTCGGGTAATAGTAGCCAACTCCACAGGATAGGTATAGTCGTAAAGGATGAACTTTTCCTTTGAGCCGGCCTTTCTGATTGTAGAGCCCAAGCAACAAAATATGTGATCCGCTGCAAGTTCATTTTCGAGCGTATGGAGCTGATCAAAGTTTACGATTTTCTGAACCAGCTTTGGGTGCTCCAGATCCAGTTTCCTCCTGGAAACTGAGATAATCGATTCGTAATCTGAATTCAAGAGGAGCTGCACGAGATGCCCTCCGATTAAACCCGATGCTCCAGCTATTATCGCAACCTTATTCTCCACCAGAGGTATTTATACTGTCCTTTTCCCATTCGATAAATTCGTCAATCTCTGACTGGAAAGATCTGAAAACCCAGATGATAACCGTGAAATCATCTAAGAAGCCTGTAACAGGAATAAAGTCGGGAATCAAATCCAGAGGTGTAATAAAATAAATCAATGCGGCCGCCAGCGAAACCAGGGCTTTCCACGGCATCATTTTGTATTCACCGTTTACATAGGCTCTAATCATGCGGACGAGGATATTCAGCTTTTCCTTAAGTCTTGCCGCGCCGAATTTACCTTTTAATTCAGCCGTAATTTTTTGTGTTACTCCTGTTACCAGATCTATAAGCCGGTCTTTGTTGCCCGCAATTTTTCTTGCCTTCTCCGCTGCTTTTTCAAAATGCTCGTTACCGAAACCCTCCTTTTCCATTGCTAATTAAAAATATTGCTGAATCTCATCCTTAATGAACCGAAGGGCATTTCCTATTGCATCCAGTTCAGTTTCCATGGTTGTCTCAAAAATCTTCCTGCTTAAATCACTTTCCGATGCTTCATCCGATAACTGTGCCGCGCTGTTATTTATGGTTACAATTAAATCCTCCTTGGCGTTCTTTATCATGTCCCAGGCTTCCTGCGACATATAAACCTGCTGAGCAGCATTATGGTTAAATTCAGCTCTGATTTCATTAAGTAAAACTTGTTGAAACTCTTTTGCATTAAGGGTGCCGGTTTTTATCCTGGGCATCAAATTGCTTGGTGTTATTCTTTCCAGGAACAAAGTCATTCTTTCATAAGCCTGAAGACGAATCGGAAGTACGGTTTCCTGATTTTTGGTTCTGAGATCTACTACTTTTTTTTCAAAATCTTTCTCCAAAAAAGATTTCACGACCAGGTACATAGCGTACAAAACTAACCCTGCCGGCACTAATAATTTGGCAAACTCAATCAGTGTATCCATAAAGAAATTAACTTAATTTATAGTAGTATATTTGCAATAATTATTCTGAAAATTAAATATACTCAGATTAAGGGATGTCAGAAAAGATAATGCCAGTTAGTTTTACAGACAGGGCTGTTGCCGAAGTGAAGAATATCATTTCCTCTAAAAAGATACCGGTTGATTATGGCTTGCGCGTGGGTGTTCGTGGAGCAGGATGCGCCGGCGTTTCTTTTTTATTAGGGTTCGACAGGAAGAAGGACCAAGATGATGAATTTGAACTGGAAGGCATTAGAATTTACATTGAAAAAAAATCAACTCTTTATCTGGCTGGCCAACAGGTTGATTTCTACAATGGCGACGAAGCCAGAGGATTCATCTTCACTGCAGAAAAATGATCTCACCTTGAAAGCTTTATAGTAACTTTTGCTTCGGCACAATCATCCATCATTGGAGGATTTAATTTGGCTAAACTCACTTCAACCCGGGAAACAATTTTATATTCTTCCAGAATTTTTTCTCCGATTCGTTTCACAACTTCTTCCAGAAGATCAGTGGGGATTTTCATTTGCTCCACCACAATTTTGTACAGATTTTCATAATTGACGGTAGAATCTAAATCTGAAATGGTTAGTTGATCATCGGTCAGCTTTACACTCACATCTACCAGAAAATTATTTCCTTCTTTTTTTTCGAATTCATAAAGGCCATGGAAGGCTTTAATCTTTATTCCCCTTAGGGAAATAACCCATTTTGATCTCATTAAATATTGTCAAAGAAAGACTGAGAATTGGTTTCTTGTTCTTCGCCTTTCGATGGAGACCCGGAGTCAGGCGATTTTTCTGCTTTATGCTGAACCTTTTGTGATGGTTCTTGAGAAATAGTCTTATTTCCTAATTGATCTTCCTTAATGGAAGCCATGAATGACTCTACCTTTGTTTTTTTCAAATAGGAGCTGACATCAAAACTTTTCATTTTAGCCCTTGATCTGTTGAGTTTTTCCAGGCTCTCATTTGTGAGACGAGCTAATTCATCGATTAAATTTTCCCGCTGACTTTCCAAATCCCTGTAGCTATCAGCAAGGTTCTTGAGCTCATCCTCCATCTTTACCAGAGTGTTGCGGGCATAATCCTCAGCTTCCTCCATGAGTTCCTTTGCCTTGGATTTTGCTTCATTCATTAAACCTTCTGTTTTCATCTGAGTTTCCTTCATGTGCAGGTCCGCGGTTTTAGTTGCCTGGTCAATAAGGTTTGCGCCTGTATCCTCAGCTGTTTTAAGAGTCTTGAAAAGAGAACTTTCCACTTCTCTAAGTTTTTGAACCTCCCTCTCACTGGTCTCCAAACGGATCTTGAGCTCTTTGCATTCCTGATTCACTTTTTCCCACTCTTGTGAGAGCGTATTCAGAAATGCCTGAACTTCATCCTTATCAAGACCGCGGAATACCTTCTCAAATGTTTTTTGTCTGATTTCAAGAGGAGTTATTTTCATTATTATCGCATTTATCCCATTTTTCGGTAGTGGTCTCAGTTAAGATCATTAATATCTACGTGTGCCACACTTCCGTCTTTATTAGACGAAATTGATTGTTTTTCATGTCGAAAAAGTGTGGCACACGTATAATGATTCCAAACTGAGGCACTACCCAATTTTCTACTCTGAACTTTCAAAAACCTTCATCTATTACTTTAAATGAGTTTATTTCACTCATCCCGAGTTAATATTTGATCGCTTTTTCCCAGGTACAAGTTACAAAATGTTTGCTATCCGGGCATAAATGGGCTGAATAAAAGCAGTTTAGAGAGAAATTATGGAGACAGAGTTTCATGGCTAACTTTCCATAAGTGGCAAAAATAAAATAAATTGGCTTCCCAATTAAGTCGAACCTACATGCCCGTAATTCATAAAGAAGAGAATTCTGAATATCGATGGGGAATATGGCAAATTGAAGAATCCGAATCTGAACTGCTGCGGGATTTGCCTTCGGATGAAGACCTTAGAAACTCCCTGGCTACCATAAAGGTGTTTAACAGAAAGATAGAGTCGATTGCAACACGGGCTTTACTAAAGTACCTGGCTTCTGATGCAGGAGTTCGCTACAATGGAATTTGGAAAGATAAGCATGGCAAACCCTTTCTTATCGATGAGAAAACTCATATTTCAATTTCTCATAGTTATCCCTATGCAGCAGCCATGCTGAATCTCAACGATCCTGTTGGCATAGATCTTGAACATTACAATAAGAAGATACTGAAATTAGAAACCAAGTTTATGTCTGAGCAGGAAATTTTCGATTCTAATAAAGATCCGGGAAAGATGATTCTTGTATGGGCAGCCAAAGAAGCTCTTTACAAATCCTATGGCAGGAAAAATCTTTCTTTCAAAGATAATATTGAAATACTTCCTTTTGAGATGCTTAAGGAGGGGATATTGAAATCCAAAGTAAAGAGACACGATGAAGTTCGGTTTTACGAATTGGAATACAAGTTATTTCCTGACTTTGTTGTTTGTTACACACTATGACCGGCAGACAAACGATATTTTTTCTTTTATTACTCATAAACGCGCAAGGATTTCCCCAGGGAAAAAAATATGTGGAAGATTTTACCCTCAAGGATGCACGAGAGGGTAAGAACTACTCTCTTTCCAACTTTAGGAATGCCAAAGGAATTTTAGTAATTTTCAATAGTACGGAATGCCCATATTCATTGCATTACGATTCACGTATAGGAGCACTTGCCAAAAAATACTCGGACCATGGAATTTCATTTCTGATGATTAATTCAAATTTTGGCAGCAAGGAATCCGCAGAGAGTCTTGATGCAATTAAATCTCACGCTAACACTTTAGACTTTCCCTATCTGGCTGACATCGCCCAGGATGCCATGAATAAATTTGGGGCAAGAAAGAATCCTGAGGTCTTTTTATTGAAACCTGAAAATGGAAAATTTGGGATTTTTTACCGTGGCGCGATTGATGACAATCCTCAGGTTGAACATGATGTAAGAACGCCGTATCTGGATAATGCCATTAATCAGCTTTTGCTGAATCGAAATGCAAATCCTGCCTTTGTAAACCCGGCCGGATGCATAATCAAAAAATAATTTTCCTAATTGTTTATCGTAACCTGCGAATTACTTTCAAGCAGGTTTAAATTGGAAATTATTACTTTTTCATTTAATAATAACCCACTGGTAATTTCAATTTCCTGGCCACTAGCCATCCCAAGTTCCACAAATTGAAAAATTGCTTTACCCTCTACCTCTTTATAAATAGCGGGTTTTCCGTTTTTCAATAAAACCCCATCAACGGGAATAAGCATACCTGCCCAGTATTTTGAAATTGTCTCCACGCGTGCCGGCTTGTCAGGTAAAAGATTATCTCCTTCCAGGGAAATCAATACCTTAATCATACCATTTTCGTTGGGCTTATTATCTACCCATTTTATGATTCCAGGTGCAGATTCTATGGCATCATCAATATAAACGCTGGCCTCCTGGTCCTTATACAAATAAATCCCCTCCTCTTCAGGGAAGAAGGTAATAACTTCCATGTGCGCAGGGTGGTACACTTTGCAAAGGAGTTGTCCATCAGAAAGATACTCGTCTTCCTGCACCACTAACTGATCTACTATCCCACCCACCGGGGTTCTGATGCTCGTATTGTCCAGGGCCTCCAGAGCCTCCTGTAAATTAATTTCAGCTACTTCTAATCCACTATAGGAACGTAACATCTTTCTGACGTCTTGTCCTTTTTCACTTTCCCAATCATTGATATCCACATAGTCCAGCGTCATTTTTTGGAAAACAATTTCCTTAGCTGATTTTGCCGCTTTGGCCTTTTCCAAATCCATCCTGAAATAATCGTCCTTCAGTTTAATTAAAACTGCTCCTGAATCTACCCAAAGACCGTTTCGGGCAATAATTTCTTTGACAGACCCCCGCATTGGGGAAGGAATAAGAAATTCCTTTTCAGCAACAACTTTTCCAGCGGCTACAAGCTTCTTTGCAATACTATCAATTCTTGCTTCTGCTACATCAACTGAAATGACTTCCATTTTCTTGTCGCTGTCATTCATGCAAGACAGAAGAAGAATTATGGGAAGAAAGGATAAATAAAATTTTCCGGTTTTCATAATGCTTTAATTTTTAATAAGAGAAATGGGTTAACTGCCTACCAGAAAACTCAGCTAAGTTACTTCAAATAGAAATTATTTTCAAGGGAAACAGAAATTCGGTAGTGTCTTAGTATCTACGTGTGCCGCACTTCCGTCTTTATTAGTTGAAATTGATTGTTTTTCAAGTCGAAAAAGTGTGGCACACGTTTAACGATTCCAACTGAGACACTACCAGAAATTCAACTATTTTTTATACGTTAGCTAAGTTAGTTTCAATAGATAATCCTTTTTCATGAATTTTCCATATTTGAGTTACAAGAAAATTCTAATGAGATTTTTTTTAGAGAATGGAGTTCAAAAGCCGTTTCACCTCATCTACTTTATAATGGTCTCCGATTTTTTCGAATGAAACCATCAAATTTCGGAGCACACGCTGGATGATATCCAGGTTGGTGCAGGGCTCATAAAAGGTGTCTTGTTTATTGAGATGTAATTCTGAAATGTAATTATCAATATCCTCCCGGGAAAAGATCAGTCCCCTGTTAAATGCATTAATATAGAATTGTGTCTCCTTATTCTTGAATGTCAAAATAAACAAGTTGGGTAGGTTTACTCCATATACCGGCATATTCAGTTTTCTTGCAATTAAGAGATAAACAACGGCGAGACTAATGGGATTACCTTTCCTGGTTTCCAAAACGCTGTTTATCATGCTGTTGCTTGGGCTGTGAAAATTCTTTGTATTGGCACTGAACCTAAGTTTGCTAAATAATACTCCATTCAAAACCTTTACCTGATCGTAAGGATACAAATCCGGTTTGAATTCCGTCCAAACTTCATAATAGATTTGTTCCAGCTCCTTGGTTAGATTCTCCAGTTCGAGGTCCGGATACTGGTATGTTGCTACCAGCCACATGCCGGTTAACAAATCTTTACCTTTTTGATTTTTCCAGCGGTGAAACCGGTCGAGTAAGTTTTCAAATTGAAGTACATGAATTATATCCTCAATTTTTCTTTGAACCGTCGGATTGAAATTATACTCCCATTCTGATTCAAGCAGCGGGATTACATCGCCTCCTAGGGAAAGCAGTTTTTGTTCAACATTGATAAGCACCTCTTTATCGTCATCGTCAAGCAATGATACCAAAGCCTTGATTTCTTTTTTATTGATTTTTTCCTTTGCCACAGTCGGATGAAAAATTACAAATAAAGAAGCAAAAAAACACTAGGTCTGGATCACGCCCACATTAAATTTATTGGAGAGGGGCGCATTATTTGCCGCTTCTATTCCCATTGAGATAATTTTTCGCGTCTCCAGAGGATCGATAATTCCATCTACCCATAATCTGGCTGAAGCATAATAGGGGTTCAGTTGTGAATTATACGTGTCCTTGATTTCTTTCAAATGCTGTTCCTGTTCTTCTTTACTTAATTTCTTTCCTTTTGCTTCAAATGCCGATATTTTAATTTGGAGCAGGGTTTTGGCTGCAGAGTTTCCGCTCATCACGGCAATTTGGGCCGATGGCCATGCAAAGATCAGCCTGGGGTCATACGCCTTACCACACATTGCATAATTTCCGGCGCCATACGAATTTCCTATAATAAAAGTAAACTTTGGAACTACCGAATTGGCCACGGCATTTACCATCTTGGCACCGTCTTTAATTATGCCTCCCTGTTCAGCGCGGCTGCCCACCATGAAGCCTGTTACATCCTGCATAAATACAAGGGGAATTTTTCTCTGGTTGCAATTCATAATAAACCTTGCTGCCTTGTCTGCTGAGTCGGAGTAAATCACCCCTCCCATTTGCATTTCACCTTTTTTGGATTTCACCACTTTTCTCTGATTGGCCACGATCCCCACAGACCAGCCATCAATCCTTCCGGTTCCACAAATAATTGTTTTTCCATATAATCCCTTGTATTCCTGAAATTCGGAATTATCGACAATCCTTCTGATGATTTGCATGGTGTCGTAAGGCTTTAAACCGTCCTCAGGGATAAGTCCGTAAATTTCTTCCTGATTTTCAATTGGAGGTTTGGATTTAATTCTGTTGAAACCAGCTTTATCGAAGTTCCCTAATTTTGAGAAAATATCTTTAATTGCATCAAGAGCGTCTTGATCTGTTTCATATTTATTATCTGTAACTCCGGAAATCTCACAATGTGTGGTTGCTCCACCCAGCGTTTCATTATCAATTTCTTCTCCAATTGCCGCTTTAACGAGGTATGATCCCGCCAGAAAAATGGATCCGGTTTTATTTACAATCATGGCCTCATCACTCATAATTGGCAGGTAGGCACCTCCCGCGACACAACTACCCATTATGGCAGCAATCTGGATGATACCCATCGAAGACATCCGGGCATTATTCCGGAATTGCCGGCCAAAATGCTCTTTATCTGGGAAAATTTCATCCTGCATTGGTAAAAATACCCCGGCACTGTCCACCAGGTATACGATTGGAAGCCGGTTCTCCATGGCTATCTCCTGGGCGCGCAGGTTTTTCTTGGCTGTCATGGGAAACCAGGCTCCGGCCTTTACCGTTGCATCGTTTGCCACAATCACGCATTGTCTGCCTGATATGTATCCGATACCGGTAACCACACCTGCCGATGGGCACCCTCCTACTTCTTTGTACATACCGTCGGCAGCAAAAGCGCCAATTTCCAGAAAATCAGAAGCCGGATCGACTAAGTATTCGATTCGTTCTCTTGCGGTAAGTTTATTTTTTTTGTGCTGACTGTCAATTTTGGATTTGCCACCTCCAAGTTTAATCTCCGCCAATTTCCTTTTCAATTCAGAAACAAGCATTTTATACTTATCCTCATTACGATTAAATTCAAGGTTCATCCAATTATGGTTTGTGAATTTATTATTGAGAAAATTAAATCAAAAAAACAATTTGAACTAATTGTTTCCTTCTTTCTCTATTCGTTTTTGAATTTTCTTACTGCTGCGTCCCAGGGGGGATAAAAAGTCTTTCGGAAATTCATCAAAGTGAATGAGCAGTTTATCGAGATTTTGCAGGGTTTGATTCAATTGAACGTATAGCGAATCTTCCTTAATTAATCTTGATATTGTTCCATCCCCTTCGCGGATATCTGTTAGGGTTTGATCGAGGCCTTCAAGAGTTGTATTCATTTTGGCAAGGGTTTCATTTATCTGAAGGCTTTTCAGGGAATCAGCGACCTGTGTAAAATTCTGCACCAGGGGATCAATCTTTTTTATTGTGGCTTTCAATTCTACCGCGGTTGAATTTAGATTATCAAGTAAATCGCTGAGCTTTTCCTGATTAGAACCGGCTGTGATCGTTTTTACGTTCCTGGCTGCACCGGAAATATTTTCTAAGGCAGGTCCGAGGTGTTCCAGATTACCGGAAAGGTCATCCAGAAATGTATTAATTTTTCTAATGGTTCCCTGAAGGTTATCGGCAACGGGAAGCGCACTTGATCGTAATAAATCTTCCAGGCCTTGATCCAATTTGGGTCGTAATGTATCTCCGGAACTTAAGGGATTTGAAATATCTCCAACCTCCAGAATAATGTTTACTGCTCCCAGGAATTCAACATCCAATAAAGCCAAAGTTGTATCTCCTAAGATTATTTCCTCTTTAATTTCGATTTCCACCAGTATCTTATTCTGTTTTTCTTGCAGAATACTTATATCACTCACCCGGCCAACGGTAAATCCATTTATTTTTACCGGATTTGAAACCTGCAATCCCCCTACATCGTCATACATCACATAGTAGCGGCTCACACTGGAAAAGAAATCTACCCCTTTGAGATAGTTCACTCCCAAATACAACATGGCAATAGTTAAAACTGAAAAAAATCCAACCTTAATTTCTTTGCTATATTTCACGAAATGACTTTTACATTGAATCCAACTCTTTTTTATAATCCCTGAACGCCCGGTATATTGCAGACGCAATATAATCCTGTTTTAGCTCATCATTCAAGAATTTTTCTTCATTTGGATTCGTAAGATAGCCGGTTTCTATCAAAACACTTGGCATTGAGGTTCTCCATAATACCCAAAAGGGAGCCTGCTTCACTCCCCGGCTATATCTGCCTACTCTCGTTTTAAACTGAGTTTCCACTTTGTACGCGAGTTTCAGGCTGCTTTCCAAATAAGCGGACTGATATAAGGCAAAGATTGCATTGGCTTCAGGTGAATTAGGATCAAAGCCCTCATAAACTTCTTCGTAATTATCCTCCTGAAGAATTACAGAATTTTCCCGCTTGGCCACCATCAGATTCCCTTCGACTTTATCCAAACCCATAACATATGTTTCGGTTCCATGTATTTCAGTCCGGGGTATAGCATTGCAATGAATCGAGATAAATAAATCAGCTCCGTTCTTGTTCGCTATTTGAGCGCGCTGTTCCAGTTCCAGGAACCGGTCATCACTGCGGGTATAAATAACCTCCACCTCATCCAGGAGTGTTTCTACGTATCTGCCAAATTTAAGGGCAATTTTCAATGCGACATCTTTCTCTTTGGAAAAATCGCCATGAGTTCCGGGATCCTGACCTCCATGACCTGCATCCACTACAATCCTGCTCACCTTCATTTTTCTGAGTTCAAGTGGAGTAAACGAGCCTAGCAAGATTATTGCGGAGAGTATTGAAATTACGGTAATATTCTTCACAATATTCCCATGTTTATCGTTATTGAAATAACTTTACACAAAGTTGTAAATTTTTGTTAAAAACTGAAAAGACGGGTGTATATTTTAAGAACTTCTTTTTCTTTCCTGCTATTTTTTCTATTCAGTTTTACAGGGTTTGCACAAATTCCTGTCCAAAAACCGATTCTGAATCAGGCTGATACCCTCCAAAGCTCTCTAAATGCTCCTAATGACTCTATTAGCGCAGATTCTGTAGTCCGAAAGGGAGATATTGAAACAACTGTTAAATATTTCGCGGTGGATTCCATTCGATTCAGTGTTGACGCCAAGCATGTTTATTTATATGGAAATGCAAGGATTGAGTATGGCGAAATAGTACTCACCGGTGAGAGAATTGAGGTGGATTATAACGATAACCTGTTAATAGCAAATCCGGTTATTGATTCAACAGGAAAAATGATTGGCAAGCCGGTTTTTCAGGAAGGTGAATCGAGGTATGAAACTACAGGCATCAAATATAATTTCAAATCGAAACGTGCTTACATATCCGGAGTGGTTACCGAAGAAAGTGAGGGTTTTATGCATGGAGATGAAGTGAAAAAAGATGAACTGGATCACCTTTATATTAGAAATGCAAAGTATACAACATGCAACCTTGAACATCCCCATTATTACATTCAGGCACGAAGGTTAATTGTTGTCCCATCGGAAAAAGTTGTGGCAGGTCCGTTTAATCTCAATATTAATGATGTTCCCACACCAATAGGTTTTCCGTTTGGAATGTTTCCGGCGCCTGATCAAAGGGCTTCCGGTGTTATATTTCCTACTTATGGCGAAGAAGTACGCCGAGGATTTTTTGTCCGTAATGGCGGTTTCTTTTGGGCTATCAATGATTATGTGAACTTCGCGGTTACCGGAGACGCCTATACCACCGGCAGCTATGGGATTAATGGTTCATCAACCTATAAGAAAAGATACAAATATACCGGCAGCTTAAGGTGGAATTACACTTCTACGAAATTGGGCGAGGAAGGACGTGAAGCAGTATCTAAAGACTTTAGAATTAATTGGTCTCATACACCCCAAAATTATGGTTCAAGTAGATTCTCAATCAACATAAATGCTGCAACAAACACATTTAATCAAAACAATGCCTTGCAAATTGAAGACAACATCAACAGAACCCTCAACTCTTCCATCTCTTATACCAAGTCATTTACCGGGACTCCCTTCAGTATGGGATTGAATAGTAGATTTACTCAAAACCTTACAACAAAGGAGGTAACCTTTTTACTTCCCGATTTGAGTGTAAACATGCAGGACCAATTTCCATTTAGAAAACGAAATCAAAGTCCCCGGAATGTTATTGAACGAATTAAATTCAGGTATACCCTTTCCGGCAGAAACCAATTGAACAACAGAATTTCAAGAGACAGTGTCTCTGCCTTCAACTTTGAAAACATGGGAGACTTGTTTGGTGCCGCTAAAAGAGGGCTGAGCCATTCCATTCCCATATCCACCAGCATGAGTTTGTTTAAATTCTTTACACTTACCCCCAGTTTCAATTACACGGAAAGATGGTATTTTGAAAGATTTGATTATGTGGACGATGGGCAAACCAAGGTCAAATCAGACACTTCATCTGGTTTTTACAGAGTATATGATTACTCCACAAATGCATCCATGACCACGCGTTTGTATGGAACGTTGTTGTTTAAGAAAGGATATTTGAGAGCGATAAGGCATACATTAATTCCCACGGTTTCTGTTTCCTACCGGCCTGATTTCGGTAAGCAAAAATTCGGTTATTATGAACAGTATGATGATGCAAATGGAAACCTGAAATATGCTAACAGGTTCGAGTCCGCAATTTATGGAGTACCAGGAACCGGACGAAACGGAAGTATAGGGTTCAGCCTGGGAAATAACCTGGAAGCTAAAGTGCTGGATAAAAGTGATTCTTTGCAAAAAACAAAAAAAGTTACCTTGCTTAATAATTTATCCGTGAGTTCAGGATATAATTTCCTCGCGGAGCGGTATCGATTAAGTAATATCTCCATCTCCACTGCAACAAGTCTTTTCGGAGGCAAGTTAAATGCCTCTATCAATGGTTCAATAGATCCTTATGTGTACAGAGAAGACGATGCGGGTAATCAGGTAAAATTAGATGAGTATACCTGGGAGCACGGAAAGGGAATCGGACAACTAAGTTCATTAACCATTGGCCTGAGCTCAAGCCTGAATCCCGCCACTTTTTCAACCAAGGAAAAAATAGAAAAATCCAAGGCCGGTGACGCGGAGAAAGAGTTTATGCTAAACAATCCAAATCTGTATGTTGATTTCGATTTGCCATGGAATCTGAGTGCCAATTACAGTCTTACTCGAAGCAAAATAGGGTTAGCAGATCCGAATATCACTCAATCATTATCATTTAATGGTGATTTGCGGATTACTCAAAACACCATGATAACATTTACATCGGGATACGATTTTGAAAGTAAGGAGTTCACTCAAACTCAATTCTCTTTAACGCGAAACCTGCACTGCTGGGAAATGCTTTTTACATGGACACCTTTTGGCAGATTTGAATCTTACGATTTTACAATCAGAGTTAAATCCTCCATGCTTCAGGATCTAAAAATCAACAGACGGCGAAGCTTCTTTGACAGGTAATCAACTTTCTATCCATTTTTTTACTTCCTCTAAAGTGGGGTTGGCAACATCTAATTTCATTTTCTTCCGCGTTCCGCAAACATCATTAAATAATTTGTTTGGATTGGAAGATTTTATTTGCTGAATAGTATTAATGCCTAATTTGCGGATTGCGGGAATCAGTCCGGCATTTATTCCCAGTTGTTCGAGCTCGGCATCGTTGGAAACCCCGGGTTTTTTCTCAGGTTTCATTTGCGGGAAAAATAAAACATCCTGGATAGAGTGAGAATTGGTCATCATCATGGTTAGACGGTCAATACCAACTCCTAACCCTGCGGTTGGGGGCATTCCATATTCCAGCGCTCTTATATAGTCTTCATCCATCATCATAGCTTCCTCATCCCCCCTTAAGCCCAGCTCTAACTGCATTTCAAAACGTTGACGCTGATCTATCGGATCATTCAATTCGGAAAACGCGTTGCATATTTCCTTTCCGTTAGCGATTGCTTCAAATCTTTCTACCAGCCCATCAACCGATCTGTGCTTTTTTGCAAGCGGTGACATTTCAAGCGGATAATCTGTTATGTAGGTAGGTTGTATTAGTTTGGGTTCACATTTCTCACCAAAAATCTCATCAATAATTTTCCCTTTGCCCATTGTGGCTTCAACTTCAATACCCATTTCCTTAGCTGTCTTTCTTAATTCAAGTTCATCCATTTTAGATATGTCGACGCCTGTAAAATGCTGAATCGCTTCAAACATGGAGTATCTTTTCCAGGGTTTCCTGAAATCAATTTTATTATCACCAACTGTTACCACTGTAGTGCCGTGTAGATCCAAGGCAACTTTTTCAATCATCGCTTCTACCAATTCCATCATCCAATTGTAATCCTTATAGGCAACATACAATTCGATCTGGGTGAATTCAGGATTATGGAATCTATCCATACCTTCATTGCGAAAATCTTTGGAGAACTCATAGACGCCGTCATATCCGCCGACAATCAGGCGTTTTAGATACAATTCATTGGCAATTCTCAAATACAAAGTTGAATCGAGGGCATTGTGATGAGTCTTGAAGGGTCGGGCAGCTGCCCCGCCATATAAGGGCTGGAGGACGGGAGTTTCAACTTCAAGATATCCTTTTTCATCAAGAAACCTCCGCATGGAATTCATAAGCCGGGTTCGCTTCCTGAATACTTCCCGAACTTGCGGATTTACGATTAAATCAACATATCGCTGCCTGTATCTTGCCTCCGGATCTTTAAATGCGTCGTGCACTTTTATGCTTCCATCAACCTCTACCGTTTCTTTAACAATTGGCAGCGGGCGCAAAGACTTGCTGAGAATCTTGAGTTCACTTACGTGAATCGTTAATTCACCGGTTTGCGTTTTGAAAGCAAATCCATGAATTCCAACAATGTCTCCAATGTCCAGGAGTTTTTTGAATACCGTGTTATAAAAAGTTTTATCATCATTTGGGCATATATCATCTCTTCTAACATAAGCCTGAATTCTACCGGATGAATCCTGAATCTCAAAAAAAGACGCCGACCCCATAATTCGCCGACTCATGATTCGGCCGGCTATACTTAGATCTTTAAAGGCTTCGGGATTCGCCTCAAATCCGCTGGTTACCTCTCCGGAAGTGGTGGTGACCGGATATTCCTCAGGTGGGTAAGGATTTATTCCCAACTTTTCCAATTCAGCTTTAGCCTGTCGTCTGATTAATTCCTGTTCGCTTAATTCCATGCTTAAAAATTGACTGCAAAGTTATTACTTTTGCCCCAAAATGCCCTATCCGGACTTCCGTCGAAGTGTTTCTTTACGGATTAAGGTAAGTTCACGGGAACTCTGACCTTTCACGGAAGTATTTTCCTCCGCTCTACGGAAAAGATAGGGCATAACTGACTTGACAGGCCCAAAGGGGACATATTTTGCCACATTATAACCTGCGGCCGCTAAATTGAAAGAAATATGATCCCCCATACCATACAATTGGCCGAAAAAAATCCGTTTGTCATTCTTCGCCAATCCTTGTTTTTCCATTAAAAGGGTCAGGTAATAATTTGAGTATTCATTATGAGAACCTGAAAACAAGTATAATTGCCCAATATTTTCAATGCAAAATTCTAACGCAGCATTATAATCCCTGTCCGTATCTTCTTTTGATTCGTTTATTGGATCAGGATACCCTTTTTCTTCAGCTCTTTCTCTTTCTTTTTCCATGTAAGCACCGCGAACCAGCTTCGCACCCAGAAAAAATTTTTCAGTTCTGGCTCTTTCACAATCTCTTTTTAGATCCTGCAACGCATTCTTCTTATAAAGTTGATAAGTGTTGAATACAATAGCAGTCTCCCTGTTATACTTTCTCATCAAATCCATGGCTAGCTTATCAATGGGATCCTGAATCCAGCTGTCTTCAGCATCAATTAATATTGGAATCTTCATTTCAGACGCTGCATTGCAAATTGCATCAAATCTTTCGGCGGCTTTTTGCCAGTTTCTTCCTTCTTCATCAGTTAGATTTTTCCTGAGCTGAACTTTTTCCATAATTATCTGACTGGCTAAACCGGTGGGTTTGAAAACACAAAAAGCCATGTTTGAATTTTGGGCAGCCTTTTCAATGGTTCTTAAAGTCTCTCTTTTGGTTGTTTCAAAATCCTCTTCAGAGTCCTCGCCTTCCACAGAGTAATCCAGGATTGTCTTAATATTGAATGATGCCAATTCTGCAATTGACCCTTCACTCTCTTTAATGGTTTCACCACCACAGAAATGTTCGAAAACGGTAGGCTTAATAATCCAATTTACAGGCAGTCCGAAAAAAATAACGACTCTGACCAAGCCTGTTGAAATTGCTGCCAGAAAGGGATGATTTACAACCCAAAACAAAAGCCTGGCTTTAAAAAGTTTTCGGTTTGATTTTGAAGAAAAAGCAACCTCGGTGTTATCGAAATCTACATAAGTTTTTAAGTCCATCAACCCGGGTTTTGAATCGCGCAAATATAAAAGAATCTACTTATTAATTAGGAGGTACGATCTCCCAAAACTAACTTAGTTTTTAGTTAACATTCATCATTTTGGAATCATTTTTCAGGAAAGAAAAACCTTTTATTATCGCAGGTCCATGCAGCGTAGAAAGCTATGAGCAATTAGCGCTTGTGGCAGGAGCGTTAAAGGAAATGAACATTCCTTTGTTAAGAGCAGGTTCATGGAAACCCCGCTCAAGACCGGATACATTTGAAGGCCTTGGAGTTCTGGCGCTTGAATGGCTGGGCAAAATTCGCAACGAATTTGAGATTAAGGTGACAACGGAAATCGCAAATCCTTATCATGTTGAACAGGCTTTAAAATATGAAATCGATGTGTTTTGGATTGGGGCCCGGACTTCAGTAAACCCTTTTGTGGTTCAGGAAATCGCCGAGGCCTTATCAGGAATTCAAAGGCCTGTCCTGATAAAAAATCCTATCAATCCCGACTTAGGTTTATGGCTGGGATCCATAGAGAGAATAGAGAAGAAAACCAAAGACGTTGCCGCGGTTCACAGGGGTTTTTCAAGTTTTCAACCCAGCAGATTCAGGAACATTCCACTTTGGCAAATACCTCTTGAATTGCGAAGAATAAGGCCGGATTTGCCTCTCATATGCGATCCCAGTCATATAGCGGGAAAGAGAAGTATGATTTTAGAAATTGCTCAAAAAAGTATGGATCTTAATTATGATGGCTTGATGGTAGAAGTGCACCCTGACCCGGAAACGGCGCTTAGCGATTCGGAACAACAAATAACGCCCACAAGTCTTGGTGAACTATTGAACAGACTTGAAATACGTTCTGAAAACTTTACAGATCCACTGTTTCTTGATCTTCTCGAAGAGTTAAGGGAAAAGATAAATATAGCAGACCGGGACCTCATAGAAGCTCTTTCAACAAGAATGAAATTAGTTGAGCAAATAGGTGACTACAAAAAAGAAAATAATGTGGCCGTCTTTCAACTTGAACGTTGGAAGGAAATTCTAAAATCCAGGCCTGAGTGGGCAAAAGTTTTGGGGTTAAGCCCAAGATTTATTGAGGAGTTGTATAAAGTTATTCACGAGGAATCCATCAGGATTCAGACCGCAATCAATTCCAAAAAAGAGTCGAAGTAGAAATGCTACCTGAAAATCTGATGTTTACTTCCAGCGTTTCAAATGATCTTGAAGGGTTTTTTTCAAAGAATCATTTTTCAAGAACCGGAATTCTGGTGGATGAAAATACTAAAAAGCATTGCCTTCCTTTGATTTCTTCTGCCGTAAGCCATTGCGGAATCATCGAAATTAAGTCAGGGGAGGTTTATAAGAACGTGGAAACCTGCAATCACATATGGACATCAATGACTAACGCAGGCTTTGACCGCTCTTCCCTGCTAATCAATTTGGGTGGGGGTGTAATTTGCGATATGGGTGGATTTTGCGCCGCAACTTTTAAAAGGGGAATAGAATTTATTAATATTCCTACAACATTGCTGGCACAGGTGGATGCCAGTATTGGTGGAAAAACCGGCATTGATTTCTTGTCCCTTAAAAATCAACTGGGTGTTTTCAGTGAACCTTTTGCAGTGATTATTGATCCTGTTTTTTTATCAACGCAGGATAAAAGACATGTAAAGTCTGGCTTTGCGGAAATTATTAAGCACAGCCTTATCGCGGATAATGGATACTTTCAATATTTACTTACCACCTCCTTTGACGAAATCAAGTGGGATAAGGTCATCCAAAGGAGTATTGAAATTAAGCACAGCTTTGTTGTTCAGGATCCCTTTGAAGAAGAAGTCAGAAAATCGCTTAATTTCGGGCATACAATTGGGCATGCACTCGAAAGTTATTATATGGAAAAAAATAACCAACTTCTTCACGGAGAGGCAGTTGCCGCAGGCCTTTTGTGTGAAAGCTTTGTATCTGCGCTCAAACTGGGCTTACCGGATCCGGCTTTGCAGGATATCTCCAAATTAATCGTTCATAATTTCGGTTGCAGAAAAATCTCACCTGAGAGCCAGCCTGAAATTATGAATTATTTAAAAAACGATAAAAAAAATATTGAAGGCCGGATACTAATGACCCTAATATCCGGAATTGGAAAGGTGAAGGTGAATGTTGAAGTTTCCGTTGAAGAAATTGAAAAAAGTTTTTCTTTTTACAATCATCTGGTTAAAGCCTAAGATACCTTTGTCAGGCTTTTCCTGACTGAAGTTTTTACTCCATCAGCAATTTCATTAAACTTCCTTGCGATCTCTTCACGAGTTTTCTTCCCTTTTTTCGAAAAAGCGAATACCGTAAGCGCAGCACCTGCTGCCAATCCTACTAATAACGCAAAAGCTTTACCCGTTGAACCCATTTACTTTCTAATTAACTTTGATTTGTTATTTATATTTAACACCTAAATATGCAAAAAAGTTGCCAAATTTGCACGAAAAAATTCTACTAAACCTTTCTGACTTTACTTAATCATGAAAAGTGAATCCTTGCTCTTAAAAAAATCCCAATTAAAAGAAGGAGCAAAAATTACTCTTCCGCCCTCCAAAAGTGAAAGCAACCGGTATTTAATGATTAATGCATTGTCGGGTAGTATTTCAACCCTCCTGAATTTATCTTCCTCGCGGGATACACTTATTTTCCAAAGAGCTTTGACCAACTCAGGCAAAACAATTGACGTTGGAGATGCCGGAACGGCCATGAGATTTCTGACTGCTTACTTTGCTGTTACCGGCAAACGTAAAATATTGAAAGGTTCAGAAAGAATGCATAAGAGGCCAATTGGGGACCTGGTGGAAGCATTTAAGAAGTTAGGTGCTAACATTAAGTATCTGGGCAGCAAAGGGTTTCCTCCAATAGAAATTGCTGATTTTGTGCACTCGGGGAAAAATAAAGTTCAAATAAGCGGTGGCATAAGCAGTCAGTTTATCTCGGCATTAATGATGATTGGTCCAAAATTGGACGGCGGTCTAACTATAACTTTAGCAGGAAAGGTTGTTAGCAAACCCTATATTCTGCTTACTTCTTCGCTGATGGGGCAATTCGGAATAAAGCCAATTGTGAAGGCAAGTAGCATTTTTATCAAAGAGGGAAAATACCGGAAGCGTAAAGTAAAAGTAGATGGAGATTGGTCAGCGGCAAGCTATTGGTATTCATTGTTCAGGCTTTCCAACGCTAAAAGGATTCTTTTGACTGGTCTTAGCCATCACCCACGGCAGGGTGATGCAAAATTAATCTCAATTATGAAGGGTTTCGGAGTACGATCTCGACCTATTCCGGGTGGATATGAGTTGACCAGGATTAAATTTAGACAGAGAAAGATCTTCGATTTTATTGAAAATCCTGACCTGGCTCAAACTATTATAGTTTTGTGTGCCTTACTTAAAGTAAGGGCAAAGTTCAATGGATTGGATACCCTCTCCATTAAAGAAACCGATAGAATCAAAGCCATACAAAAAGAACTTTCAAAAATTGGTGTGGCATTTTTAAAAAATCAGGATAATTCATATTCTTTAAGCTTTTTAACTATTTCTGGTGAACTACCAAAGCAAATCCGAATCCGCACTTATGAAGATCATCGAATGGCAATGGCATTTGCCCCTCTTATGCTCTTCACTGATGTTTTGATTGAGAATCCCTCAGTTATTAACAAATCATATCCAGGTTTTTGGAATCAGCTTGAATCTGTTATGGAATTTGCAAATTAAATAACAGGTGTAATTTTTTACCTATCTTTTTATACTATTCATGTATTAATTAATATATATTTAAACTATGAATTGTTGGAATAGTATATTTTCCTTTTTACTGATTTTTGATCTGTTTTGCGCCTGCCAGTACTCTAATGCCCAAACTAAAACCTGGATAAATTCATCATTGGATGGAGATTGGAATAATCCGGTAAATTGGACTCCCCCGGGGACACCATTATCAACGGATGTAGTTTACTTTTCCGCCTCCAGTTCAAATTATGACGCGAAGTTGTCAGCATCCATTTCACTGGCAGGATTGTATATAACAGACTTCACAGGAACCATAGACCTTGATGGCAATGATGTTTCTATTTTCGGTGAAGTAGAAATTACCTCAGGATCAATATTTTCTTCCATTGGCGCTCCCTTCCTAATTATTTTCAATTCAGGAACAACCAGATTTGAAAATACAAGCTTAGAAGTTATTACTTACTCATTGAGTTCCGATGTTTATTTAAGTGGAAATGAATTTATTGAATCGGTTTATTTCAGCAAATCGGGAAATGCAGATAATTATTCGGCAGGTGACAACATTTTTTACACTAATTCTGTGCTGGAAATTTCCGGCGCCGGCAATCTGATCATGGGAAATCTGTCGGGAGATACTTTTGAAGATTTAATTGACCTTAATAATTATGGTACCGGCACTCTCTGGCTAGGTTATAGCGGTACTTCCAATTTTAGTTCTACTATAAGTATTGATAACGCAGTGGGAAATATTCATTTCGGAAATGCCACTTCCCAAATAAATTTCAATCCCGGAGCCAATATCAAAATTTCCAATTTCACTGGAGGCACTTTAACTCTTCAAAGCATTCAGGATTTCAATACAGACTTAATGGATTTGATACTGACAGATGGAGCTACGCTTAACATAAAATCGTGCATATTTAATCGTCCTATTCAAATTGAATCACCAAGATTCTTTACTTCATTTAGCAGGTTCCGTAACTCTTTATCTGTGGAGAAGACCGGAGATCTTGATGACGCCAGCTTAGGAGGCAACCAATATGATGGTGATCTAAGTATTACCAATTCAAGCAATTACTTTATCCTTTTCGGTGCTAACGCGGCTACTCCGCCAGATGTTTATAATGGTCAGGTAACTTTAAATAATTACGGTTCCTTATCCAGGATCTTCATGAGCGGCTATAGTTCCGGCAATGTTTTTAATGGCCCGGTTATAGTAAATCAGGAGAGTACGGGCGGAGGGGGATATATACGCTTCTCGGAATTTTCCTCATCCAGTTCCACCTTTAATAATAGCATATCTGTTAATTGTACCAGTGGCGCGGGGGTTTATCTTGGCAACGCAGGAAGTGTAACATTAAACCCTGGCGCAATTGTCAATATTGGATCAACCGGATTCGAGACAGGCACTCTGCGTCTCAGAAATGTATCTCAATTTGGATCTGCTTCAACCTATAATCTTTCCCTTACCGGTTCCTCAACGCTAAATTTTATTAACACCATTTGGAATGCTCCGGTAATTGTGGAAACACCCATCCTCCTCCTGGAAGGAAATTCTTTTAATAATTCTTCCTCTTTCAAAACAACCGGTACAATAAATAGTTACTGCCCGGGTGCAAATACGTTTAACTCAAATGTAACTTTTGAGAATGCCGGAACAGCTCGCCTAAGATTGGCATACGACCCAGGTAAACCAGATGACTTTAATGGTAACTTAACGCTTATTAAATCCAATACAGGTTTTCTGCAGCCGTGTTATAACAGTGATTGTACAATTGCTGGAGATATTATCATAAATACAAATTCTTCAAGTCCAGCCTTCGGATTTAGCGAGTTATCGGGAACAACTATTCTGGATGGATCCACAAATCAAAACTTTGTTCGTCTTGATGGGACTTCAAATATCCCTTCTTTTCGAAATTTGGAAATAAACAAATCAGGAGGCACGGCTTCACTTGGGTTTAGGCTACAGATTTTAGATTTTCTGTCTTTAGTGAATGGCATTATTGAAACCAATTCATTTGATGTTACAATTGAAAATGGCGCAAATTCTTCCACAGGCAATAATGGCAGCTTTATTGAAGGAACCGTTGCCAAAAGAGGAAATATCCCGGGAGACTTCACCTTTCCCACCGGAGATGCGGGAATCTGGGCACCTGTTTCCATTTCTATCCTGACCGGAGGAACTTCCTCAAACTTATTTGCAGCTTCTTACCATTATCAGGAACCTGTCGACATGGCAAATCTTGATGCTGCAATTAATCATGTGAGCAGTCTGGAGTATTGGACCTTAAACCGGCTGAGCGGTACGGCGACGGGCGATGTTACTTTTTTTTGGAAAGATGCCAACCAAAGTGACATTGATGTCTTGTCATCTGATCTAATTATATCAAAATACTCTGGAACCGGACCCTGGCAAAATATTGGTGGAAGTATTACTCCCGGCAGCAGCATAGGTGCAGGAGGAGAAGGTGGCATAACCGCAAATGTAACTTCGTTCAGCACTTTCACGTTTGGGAAGGCAACAGGTATTACCGGCCTTCCTGTTAATGAAATTGAACTTTCTACCAATAAGCTTGGCAGCCAGATATCCTTAGACTGGAAAACTAATCCGACGAGCATTTATATTGCGTATGAAATTCAAAAAAGTTTAAATGGGAGCGAGTTTCAGACCTTTGCAGAGGTTACCCCTGTCAATGGTAAATCGTCTTACAGCTATATGCATCTTGACGAGGTTCCAGGCCAGGCTTATTTCAGGATACTTGGAATTTCCGATGGAAATAAACAGAAATTCTCCAATGTTTTATTCCTGTCTAATTCCGGTAAGTTTGATTTTCATATTATAAAAAGTGAAAGTATTTATTCTTTAATCCTTGAAAATTTCAATGGAAGGAATTTAGCCATGAAAATAGTTGATCAAACAGGCCGTGAGGTTTACACTAAGCAATTCAATGATCCCGAAATCCGAATTGAACTTCCAACTTTGATTAGCAATTTATATATTGTTACTTTAACAGGAGACGGAGTTTTTCGATCAAAGAAGATACTTATTATCAGGTAGCCTTATTTAGGTATTTAAAATTCTGACCTGGTTTAACACTCAACACAGTTTCAAAAATAAGCTTAATTACGTTCTCAATGTCAGCAAAATGCACGGTTTCCACTGTTGTGTGCATATATTTAAGAGGAAGAGAAATCAGCGCCGATGCTACACCTTCATTTGAATAAGCAAAAGAGTCGGTATCCGTACCTGTTGACCGGGACACCGCTTGTCGTTGAAATGGAATCTTGTTTTTCTTTGCAACCTCTATAATGAATTTCAACACGTTGTTTTGCACAGCAGGTCCGTAAGTTAAAACCGGCCCATCACCTGATTTTTGATCTCCGCTCTTTATTTTATTATACATGGGTGACTGCGTGTCATGACAAACATCCGTTATGATGGCAAGGTCGGGACTAATTTTTTGAGCAATCATTTGCGCACCTCTCAAGCCGATTTCTTCCTGAACCGAATTAACTACATACAGCCCAAACGGAAGTTTCTTTTTCTTTTCCTTCAGCCTTCTTGCAACCTCGGCAATCATGAACCCGCCGATCCTGTTATCCAGAGCCCGGCCCACAAGGTATCGTTTATTAAGGGTTGTGAGTTCATCTTCAAAGGTTATAACGCATCCAACATGAACTCCAAGTTGTTCTACCTCTTTCTTTGAATGGCATCCTACGTCTATGAAGATATTATCAAGGGCAGGTGCTTTTTCTGAATCTTTATCCCGAACGTGAATAGCCGGCCATCCAAAAACTCCTTTAACGATTCCTTTATCAGTGTGAATATTTACCCTCTTGGATGGTGCAATAATGTGATCTGAACCTCCATTTCTTATTACATAAATGTAACCTTCCTTAGTAATGTAATTTACAAACCAGGAAATCTCATCCGCGTGGGCTTCAATAACCACCTTATATTTTGCATCGGGGTTGATTACTCCCACTGCTGTACCATATGTATCTGTAAAATATTTGTTAACATAAGACTTTATGTAATCCAGCCAAATTTGCTGACCGGAAGACTCAAAGCCGGTTGGCGATGCATTGTTAAGATATTGATATAAAAACTTTTCGCTCTTCTTGTCCATAATTAAAAGGATTTATTTAGTCCGCCATCAATAACAACTGATTGACCATTGATATAAGATGATTCATCTGATATTAAAAATGCGACTAAATTAGCTATTTCCTCGGTCTTGGCCGGCCTTCCCATTGGGATTGTTTTTATTGTTTCTTTATCCAGGGGATACGAGTCCACATAGCCTGGAAGGACGTTATTCATCCGGATTTTCCTATGTCCAAACCGGGTAGCGTACAGTTTAGCATAATTGCTCAAAGCAGCCCTGATTACTGAAGAAGTGGGAAATAGCAAGGATGGTTCTTTAGCTGCAAAACTTGAAATATTTACTATTGAACCTGTACCCTGCCTCTGAATAAGCGGAGTCACAAGTCGTGCCATTCTTACCGTGTTGAGAAATGCAATCTCAAAAGCCTGCTGCCATTCCTGATCAGATATAGAAATTAAATCTCCCTTGGCTGTATGTCCGGTGTTGTTAACCACACCGTCTACCCTGCCAAATTTTGACATCGTATGAGCTACCAGTTTTTCAAGGTCCTCCAATTTTCCTACATCACCAATAGTTGCCTGAAAATCTTTTCCTGGAAGAACTTCCGAAATTTCCTCCGATCGAGACATCAGCGAAAGTTTACAACCTTGTTCAGCCAATTTAATTGCACAAGCCCGGCCGATTCCTTTGCTGGCTGCTGTTACTATAATAACTTTCTCGTTCATAAAACTACAAGGGGATATTACCGTGCTTTTTACTTGGAATCTTATCCACCTTATTTTCCAGCATTTTGAAAGCTCCAATTAACTTTTCTCTTGTTTCCCTGGGGTAAATTACTTCATCAATAAATCCCCTGGCGGCGGCAATATAAGGATGAGCAAATTTTTTGGTGTATTCATCTATTTTCTCGTCCAGCTTTTTCTGAGGATCTTTAGAAGATTGAATTTCCTTTCTAAAGATAATCTCGGCTGCACCTTTGGCACCCATAACGGCAATCTCTGCACTTGGCCAGGCATAATTAAGGTCGGCTCCAATATGCTTTGAATTCATCACATCGTATGCTCCGCCGTATGCCTTCCTGACAATGACAGTTATACGTGGAACGGTAGCTTCACTGAATGCGTAAAGCAATTTTGAGCCATTAGTAATAATACCATTCCACTCCTGGTCAGTTCCTGGTAAAAACCCTGGTACGTCAACCAATACCAGCAAGGGAATATTGAAGCTGTCACAAAATCTCACAAACCTTGCGCCTTTGATGCTGGAGTTGATATCCAATACACCCGCAAGTACTGAAGGCTGATTTCCCACAATGCCAATACTTCGACCAGCCAGTCTGGCAAACCCCACTACTATATTTTCAGCAAAATTTTCGTGCACTTCCAGGAATGTATTTCCATCAATGATTTGATCAATTACTTCACGGATATCATATGGTTGATTTGGATTGTCAGGAATTATTGTGTCCAAATCAGGCCGTAATTCTTCAGAAGGGTCATATTCAAACAGGGGAGGTTGTTCTTCACAGTTTTGGGGCATATAGCTAAGCAACTGCTTTATTTGTTGAATACATTCCACCTCATTGGCACAGGAAAAATGAGTTACACCACTTTTGGTGCTGTGCGTAGAAGTACCACCTAATTCTTCAGCAGAAACTTCTTCTTGTGTAACAGACTTTACAACGTTTGGTCCTGTCACAAACATATAAGAGGTGTGCTCAACCATTAAAATAAAATCTGTGATTGCAGGACTATAAACGGCACCACCGGCGCATGGGCCCATAACCGCAGATATCTGTGGTATCACGCCGCTGGCCAGCGTGTTCCGGTAGAAAATATCAGCATAGCCCCCCAGAGATACTACCCCTTCCTGAATTCTCGCGCCTCCTGAATCATTTAACCCAATTAAGGGAATTCCATTTTTTAGTGCAAGATCCATCAGTTTAACAATCTTCTCCGCATGAGTTTCTGATAACGAACCTCCCAAAATTGTAAAATCCTGCGAGAATACGTAGACAGATCTTCCATTCACCAATCCATAGCCGGTAATAACCCCATCACCCAATACCTGTACTTTATCAAGTCCAAAATCTTTCGATCGATGTTTGACAAATTTTCCAATTTCATTAAAAGTTCCGTTATCAATCAGTAATTCAATTCTCTCCCTGGCAGTTAATTTGTTCTTGTTGTGTTGAGCAATAATCCTGTCTTCACCTCCGCCAAGCAAAGCCTGCTTGTTTTTCCTTTCAAGCAAGGCGAACTTCTCTTTGGATGTTACCCATTTAGACTTCGATTTGGAGGTTTTCTTTGCCATATGATTTTGTAATGTAGAAAGCCAAATTAAGAAACTTTGGAGAATTTAGCCCTGCAATTCCATAATGATTAAATAAAGGACTTGAATTGACGGAATCTCAACTTCACACTATATTCGCGTCAAATTTTTTATGAAAACAAGAGTCGGAATAGTTGATCTTGGAACGAATACTTTTCATGTTCTGGTAGCGGAAATGGAGGGGATGGAGTATTCATTTATCCATAAAGAAAAAATTCATGTTGCTCTTGGCCAGGGTGGAATCAATACAGGTGTTATAACCCCTGAGTCAGCAAACAGAGCATTTTCTGCCGCTCTTCATATTAAGAATCTCCTTGACTTGTACAAAGTTGAGCGTACAAAATGTGTGGCTACTTCCGCACTCAGAAGTTCCGGAAATTCGTCAGAAATAATTGACCAGTTGACTGGAATAACGGGAATGGATATTGAGATCATTTCGGGTGAAAAGGAAGCGGCTTATATCTTTGAAGGTGTTTCATTAGCATTGAAAATGGATGAAGCAGATGGCCTGATAATGGACATAGGAGGCGGAAGTGTTGAGTTTGTTATTGGGAACTCCTCTGGAATAAAATGGAAGAAAAGCCTTGAAATAGGTGCACAAAGATTAAGCGACAAATTTCAGGAAAATGATCCTATTCTTCCCGGTGAAATCAGAAATGTTGAACAATATTTGATTGAAAAGCTTACTCCTCTGTATCAGGCCCTCAATGTTTACAAACCTAAAATCCTTATAGGATCTTCCGGCACATTTGACACCCTCAGTGAGATTTACAGGAGAAAAAATGACATCGCGATTGTTCCGGACCAAACCGAACTTCCATTGTCCATTGAAGGGATGAAAGATATTCAGCTTGAAATAATCTCTAAAAACAGAGCCCAAAGACTGCAAATTTCAGGGATGATAGAAATGCGGGTAGATCTTATTGTGGTTGCTTCAATTTTAATCCAATCAGTTATAATGATGAACTCATTTGAAGGAGTTCGGGTTTCCTCTTATTCTCTAAAAGAGGGAATTTTTTCAGAATTTTTGAAATCACAAAAATATCTGGTGTAATTTCAAACATGGTTATACCTGCCCGCCTTAAAGAATTTTGCACCAACGTCTTTCTTAAAATGGGATGTAGCCCCATTGATGCAAACCTTGCAGCAGACGTTTTGATTTCAGCAGACCTTCGTGGGATAGATTCGCATGGATCTGCCCGGCTTCCCGGATATGTTAGACTATGGGAAGCAGGTCGAATCAATAGTAAGCCGGTGATCAGAATAACTCATGAAACACCGGGCACGGCAGTAGTTGATGGTGATAGAGGACTTGGTTTGGTCGTGTCACCATTCGCCATGGAGATTGCAATAAAGAAAGCAAAAAAAGTCGGAACGGGATGGGTGGCAGTCAGAAATTCAAATCATTTTGGAATTGCCGCCTACCATTCAATGCTTGCCTTGCAGCATGACATGATTGGAATCTCAATGACAAATGCAAGCCCACTCGTTGCTCCGACATTCTCTAAAGAAAGACTACTTGGAACGAATCCAATTTCTGTGGCGATTCCCGCCGGTACAGAACCTCCATATGTTGCTGATTTTGCTACCACAACCGCCGCTAATGGAAAGCTCGAAATACTGCAGCGACAGGGTGGAAAGGCTCCAATAGGTTGGGTGCAGACAAAAGAAGGCCTCCCCTCTCAGGATCCTAACGAAGTTCAAAATGGCGGCGCATTATTGCCTTTAGGCGGAATCAGAGAAACAGGCGGCCACAAAGGCTATATCCTGGGTTCCCTGGTAGATATTTTTTCAGCAATTTTATCTGGCGCAAATTATGGTCCGTGGGTGCCGCCGTTTGTCAGCTTCCTGCCAGTCAGGAACGATTTGGTTGGTGATGGCATAGGTCATTTTTTTGGAGTAATGAGAATTGATGCATTCAGAGACGCAAAAGAATTCAAGGAAAACATGGATAAATGGATTGGCAGGTTCAGAAATGCACAAACCATCGACGGCCAGGAAAGGGTATTAATACCAGGCGATGTGGAGCGAGAGGAAGAAATTAAACGGCTAAAAAACGGGATTAACCTGGATCCTAAGGTTGAAGAATCACTTAAAGTACTGGCGGAAAAATTCGGACTTGATTTTTAAAAACCTGCAGATATTCCTACGCGTAAATTCCAGGGTGAGGAATACGGCCCACCGTCAGTTTCCCTGTAAGTAAGGTTGTACATCGCAGAAATGATGAAAGAAACGTTCCGTGTTATTGGTTGAGCAATTCCTGCACCTACCATGAAACTTGAATAGTCACCACGAAATGTGGTTAGTGTTGCAGTTACGAATTCAAAATTTATATATTCGTATTCTGCTGCGGCGAAAGCCGGGCCAAAAACTTTATACCTTGTAAAGATACTGCCGCCCCAATCATCAGTCTTTACATCATAGGCTTTATAGTTTCTATACTGATACAATACTCCAATACCAATTGACCCTCTTTCTGTAATCCGGTATCCAATATTTGGAGAGACGGCAACATAATCCGAGAAACTGCTAAATCCCAGACCAAAGCCGCCACCCACATAAAACCTTTCTATTAATGGAACATCTTTTCCGATCAATTGATCATATTGACATATAGCCGGGAATGAGACCAGGATAAAAGGTACCAGCAAAAACTTTTTCATTAATTCTACTTTTCCTCAACTACAAGATAGATATCTTCTGTCTTTTTCTTCATCAGATATTTTTCCCGGGCAAATTTTTCAAGAAGTTCCTGGTTACTCAGCAACTCCTCCCGATCCTTTTTCACTTCTTCAATTTTCTCCAGGTAGTATTCCTTTTCTTGTTCGAGGGTAGTTACCTTTTTTCTGAGTTTAAGTTGGGAAAAAACATCATTTGAATCGACAAAAAGCATCCAGATCAAAAAGAATACCGCGATTATAAAGTAGAAATTCTTGAGATAGGCAGGTAATTTGACTCTCATATCATATTCAAATTATCCTAAAAATAATATTAATAACAGTAAAATAAAAAGGAATTACTATTACTTCCCTGATTATTTCAATTTATTTGGAAAATAGGCCACCTCCCCAAGCTCCTCTTCAATTCTCAAAAGCTGATTATATTTAGCCATTCTGTCTGACCTGGAGGCTGATCCGGTTTTAATCTGACCGGTATTAAGTGCCACTGCCAAATCAGCTATGGTATTATCTTCCGTTTCTCCGGATCGATGGGACATTACCGAAGTATAGGAGTTGCGGGTGGCAAGATTCACCGCATTAATTGTTTCTGTTAGCGTTCCGATCTGGTTAACTTTAATCAGAATACTATTGGCAATGCCCTCATCAATTCCTTTTTGTAACCTTTCAACATTGGTCACAAAAAGGTCATCACCCACAATCTGAACTTTGCTGCCAATTACATTCGTGAGTTCTTTCCACCCGTCCCAATCATCTTCGGCCATACCATCCTCGATTGAAACAATAGGGTATTTATCTACCCACTCCTTCCAGAATGCAGCCAGTTCCGATGATGATAGTTCTTCCCTGGTAGATTTTTTGAGAATGTACCTTGACTTTTTAATATCATAAAATTCGGATGAAGCAGCATCCAGCGCAATAAAGATGTCTTCACCGGGTTTGTAACCCGCTTTCTCGATACTAATCAAAACCAATTCAATGGCCTCTACATTAGATTTTATATTAGGAGCAAATCCTCCTTCATCTCCAACATTAGTCGACAACCCCTTGGAGGTTAATACCTTCTTCAGATTGTGGAACACTTCGGTACCCATTCTCAGAGCTTCAGAAAAACTTGAAGCCTTCATTGGCATAATCATGAACTCTTGAAAATCAATTGAGTTATCCGCGTGGCTTCCACCATTTAAAATGTTCATCATAGGAATTGGCATTGTGCAAGCATTTACGCCACCGACATATCTGAATAAAGGTTGACCTGATTCCTGAGCAGCTGCTTTTGCAACAGCCAGTGAGGCCCCTAAAATGGCATTAGCACCCATTTTGCTTTTGTTGGGTGAGCCATCCAATTGTATCAACAAGTTATCAATCAAAGTTTGCTCCATAACTGGCATTCCGATCAATTCAGGTGAAATAAGTTCATTAACATTCTTTACGGCTTTCAATACACCCTTTCCCATATAATTCGGTCCTCCATCTCGTAATTCAACCGCTTCATGGCTTCCTGTGGAAGCACCAGATGGGACTGCAGCACGTCCTATGAATCCATTTTCGGTCAGAACGTCAACTTCAATTGTAGGATTACCTCTCGAATCAAAAATTTGTCGGGCGATTATTTCTTCAATAAAGCTCATACGTTAATCTTTTTAGATTTTTTTACCATTTCGATGAAGTTGTCGAACAGGTAACGGGAGTCGTGTGGTCCTGGCGAGGCTTCCGGATGATACTGAACACTGAACGCTTTCTTATTCAATACTTCAAACCCTTCTATGGTTTTGTCATTAAGGTTAACGTGAGTAATTTTTAAATTCTTATTCTTACTGGTTTCATCTCCGTTCACGCAGAACCCATGATTCTGAGATGTGATTTCACTTCTTCCGGTGTTCAAATTCTTCACCGGGTGATTAAGCCCCCGGTGACCATGGTGCATCTTGTAAGTACTTATTCCGCATGCACGGGCAAGAATTTGATGGCCAAGGCAGATTCCAAACAAGGGAATATTCTTATTGAGCACTTCCTTAACTGTTTCTACCGCGTATTCCATAGCAGCAGGATCCCCAGGACCATTGCTTATGAAATAACCGTCCGGATCCCATTTCTCCATATCCGTAAAGCTAGTTTTGGCTGGAAATACCTGAACAAGGCATCCTCTTTCAACCAGATTAGTCAAAATACTTTTCTTTATCCCAAGATCAAGGGCAGCAATTCGGAATGAATTTTTTGATTCGCCAACAAAATAGGGTTCTTTGGTTGACACCACCGATGAAAGTTCAGACCCTTCCATAGATGGAATTTTGTTAAGTTCGGTTTTAAGGGCATCCGGCTCAAGTTCTGATGAGATGATAGCATTCATTGCACCTTTGCTGCGAATGTGCCTTACTAACTTACGTGTATCGATGTCGGCAATTCCTACAATTTCATTTCTTTCCAGGTAATTTTGCAAGCTTTCGTCTGCAGTTTCCCGGGAATAAACCTGGGAAAATTCATTTACAACTAATCCGCTGATTTTAGCGCCTGATGACTCTTGCTCAGTACTCATTGCTCCATAATTGCCAATGTGAGCAGCTGTACTAACTATTATCTGGCCAAAATAAGAGGGATCGGTGTAAATTTCCTGGTATCCTGTCATCCCTGTATTAAAGCAGATTTCTCCACCCCTGGTTCCGGATTTTCCAATTGAGATACCCTGAAGAATCAAACCATCCTGCAGAACCAGATATGCTTTTTTCCTGGATGCTATTTTCATTGGATAGGATTTGGCCCCAAAAATAAAAAGGGATTAGATAAATCTCTAATCCCTTTCTCTATTTAACTGCAATTTACGCATTAATTCTCCTTATTCTTTTCATCAGACCCTTCTGCTTCCGGGTTCTGTTTCGATTCATCATCAGTAGTTCCTTCCTGAGTTTCTGATGAAGCTTCTGGTTTCTTAGTTTCGACACTTTCTTCTTCTGCAACCACTTCGACTGCGGCAGTGGTTTCCTCAACAACTTCAGCTGTGGTCATTGTATCTTCCGAATCTGAGTACTTCTTCTTTGATCGACCTCTCCTGGTCTTCGATTTAGCTGATTTCTCTGTTTTCAGCAGACCTTCGTTGTAATCAACAAGTTCAATGATGCACATTTCAGCATTATCACCTAAACGATTTCCAGTTTTCAGAATCCGTGTATATCCCCCCGGACGTTCAGCAATCCTTGAAGCTATATCGCCAAATAATTCTTGTAATGAGTATTTATTCTGCAAATAACTGAATACAACTCGTCTTGAGTGTGTCGTATCACTTTTTGCCTTTGTCAAAAGGGGTTCCACATACAGGCGCAATGCTTTTGCCTTGGCTACTGTAGTTTTGATTCTTTTCTTTAGAATCAATGAGGAAGCCATATTAGAAAGCATTGATTTCCTGTGAGAGGAAGTCCTGCCTAGATGATTGAATTTCTTCCCGTGTCTCATTTGTCTTAGTCTTCTTCAAGTTTATATTTTGAGAGATCCATCCCAAAAGTGAGGTTCTTTTCAGCAATCAACTGCTCGAGTTCGGCAAGTGATTTCTTACCAAAATTTCTAAATTTCATCATGTCAGAAATTTCCAGTCTCACAAGATCTCCCAAGGTTTTCACATCTGCAGCCTTCAAACAGTTGTAAGCTCTTACAGATAAATCCAGGTCGTTCAGCGGGGTTTTAAGTAATTTTCTCATGTGGAGCATTTCCTCATCCACAGCCTCTGGTTCGCCGGAATCTGTTGGTTCAAGCACCATATTTTGGTCAGAGAACAGCATAAAATGCTGAATCAGGATATTTGCTGCTCCTTTCAGTGCGTTTTCCGGATGTATCGAACCATCGGTTTCAATATCCAGAATCAACATTTCATAATCGGTCTTTTGTTCAACACGAGTATTTTCCACACTAAATTTCACATTTTTGATAGGTGTAAAAACCGCATCAATGGGAATAAACCCAAAAATTTGCTCGCTAGGTTTGTTCTCTTCCGCTGGCAAATATCCTCTTCCCTTTTCAACTGTTAATTCAAGCTCCAAATTAACAGATTCATCCAGATTACAAATTACCTGGTCAGGGTTTAGTATCTCAAAGGAGTTTGTAAACCTGATAAGATCACCGGCAGTAAGTACACTTTGCTTTTTAACACTCACTATTATTTTGCTGTCTATGCTTTCGGCGATTTTCTTAAATCTCACCATTTTCAAATTAAGGATCACTTCGGACACATCCTCAACTATTCCTTCCACAGTAGAAAATTCATGTAAAACACCTGGTATTTTTACCCCTGTTATTGCATAGCCCTCCAACGAGGACAATAATATTCTTCTTAGTGCATTACCAATGGTGACACCATACCCTTTTTCCAGCGGTTTAAAAGTAAATAATCCATGGAAATCATCGGATTTTTCCATTACCACCTTTTCAGGCATTTGAAATGCAAGTATTGACATATTTTTAGTTATTTGATTTTTCTCTTCAACAGAGATAATTATTATTTAGAATAAAGTTCAACGATTAATTGTTCCTGAATATTCTCAGGAATATCTTCCCTGATTGGCATACTAATAAGTTTGCCTTCGAGAGCAGAGGCATTCCACTCAAGCCAGGGAAATTTCTTTGGATTGGCAGCAAGAGATTCAGTTATTGCCAACAATGATTTTGATTTTTCTCTAACTGCAACGACATCACCAATCCTTATTTCAAAAGAGGCTATGTTTACGACTTTGCCGTTTACGGTTATGTGCTTGTGTAAAACTAGTTGCCTGGCAGCTCTCCTGGTGGGTGCAATCCCAAGTCTGTAAACGGTATTATCCAGCCTGGCTTCCAGTAATTGAAGCAAAACCTCTCCGGTAATACCTGGTTTTGCAGCCGCGGTATGAAAAAGGTTTTCGAACTGACGTTCAAGAACGCCGTATGTGTATTTCGCTTTTTGTTTTTCCATCAATTGCAGCGAGTATTCCGACTGTTTCCTTCTCCTGTTTCTTCCATGCTGGCCGGGAGGGTATGCTTTCTTCTGAACTGCCCTGCTTGGCCCAAAGATTGGATCATTAAACCTTCGTGCTACTTTTGCTTTTGGTCCTGTATATCTTGCCATTTTATTTCTTTTTAAACTCTTCTTCTTTTCGGAGGTCTGCAACCGTTATGTGGAAGAGGGGTAACATCTTTTATGGTTGTAATTTCAATTCCAGTTGATTGAATAGTTCTGATTGCTGATTCCCTTCCTGATCCAGGACCTTTAACAAATACTTCCGCTTTTCTTAAGCCAAGGTCGAAGGCTTTTTGAGAACAGTCAGAGGCTGCTACCTGAGCCGCGTATGGCGTGTTCTTTTTGGAACCCTTAAATCCCATCTTACCTGCTGATGCCCAGGAAACTACCTGGCCCTGCATATTGGTAATGGAAATAATAATATTGTTGAAAGTTGCCTGTATATGAACCTGACCCACAGCTTCAACATGAACTACTCTCTTTCTTGCTTTGTCTTTTCTTTTTTCAGCCATCGCTTTATTAACTATTAACCCTTAGGTGCCCTTTTCTTATTTGCCACTGTTTTTCTCTTGCCTTTTCTAGTCCTTGCATTATTCTTAGTCTTCTGTCCACGAACAGGAAGTCCTTTACGATGCCGGAGTCCTCTGTAACAGCCAATGTCTAACAATCGCTTGAGACTTAGCTGCACTTCGGATTTTAAGGAACCTTCGACGCGGAAATTATCCGTAATGATTGATCGAATCTTGTTTGATTCTTCATCATTCCACTCGCTCACTTTCTTATTCCAGTCAACTCCTGCTTTTGTTAATATTTTTTGAGCCGACCTCCTTCCGATACCATAAATGTAAGTGAGTCCTACCTCACCTCTTTTACTATCTGGAATATCTACACCTGAAATTCGTGCCATAGTATTCTAATATTTTAACCTTGACGTTGCTTAAATCTTGGGTTCTTTTTGTTTATCACGTAAAGCTTTCCCTTCCGCCTGATTACTTTACAATCTGCGCTTCTCTTTTTTACTGATGCTTTTACTTTCATGACTAACTCTACTTATATCTGTAAACAATTCTTCCTTTTGTAAGATCATAGGGAGACATTTCCAGTTTGACCTTGTCGCCAGGTAATATTTTTATATAATGCATTCTCATTTTACCGGAGATATGGGCAATTACCTGGTGCCCATTTTCCAGTTCAACTCTAAACATTGCATTGGATAATGCTTCAATTATTGTTCCGTCTTGCTCTATCGATGCTTGTTTAGCCATTCATTACAAAATTCTCTTCTATATATTTATGTGTCGTCAATATTTCTGTTTTACCCTCAAAAATAGCTACTGTATGCTCAAAGTGAGCAGATGGTTCCCTGTCCTGGGTTCTTATTGTCCATCCATCATTTTCCTGAACCACATTTCTTCGGCCCATATTAATCATGGGTTCAATGGCAATTACCAATCCGGGCTTTATTTTAGGCCCATTGCCTCTTTTACCATAATTAGGTACTTCAGGAGATTCATGCAGGTTTTTTCCAATACCATGACCAACCAATTCGCGCACTACTGAAAATCCTCGTTTCTCTGTATATTCCTGAATTGAGAAACTAATGTCACCAATGCGGTTTCCTGCTTTTGCATTCCGTATGCCCTCATAAAGAGATTCTTCAGTAATTTTTAATAATTCTTCCTTATCCGGAGAAACTGGACCTACCGGATAGGTGTATGCACAATCACTATGAAATCCTTTATAAAAGACGCCACAATCAATGGAAACAATGTCTCCCTCTTGAAGTTCATATTTCCCGGGAAAGCCGTGAACCACATTTTCATTTAAACTAATGCATAATGAAAATGGGAAGGATTTGTAATTCTTAAATGAAGGTTTACCACCCTGATCTTTAATAAAAGACTCAGCTCTATGGTCAAGGTCGATGGTCTTCACGCCAGGTCTAATCATGGAAGCAACTTCACCATGAGCTCTGCTAAGAATTTCAGCACTTTCCTTTATCAGTTCAACTTCTTCCGCTGTTTTGTAATGAATCATTACTAATTAAGCAACAGCAACATTTTGAGAACGTCCTTTTATCCTTCCTGACTTCATCATTCCTTCATAATGCCTCATTAGTAAATAACTTTCAATCTGCGCCAGGGTATCAAGTATAACCCCAACCATAATCAAAAGCGATGTTCCACCATAAAACTGTGAAAATCCGGGAGTTACTCCGGCAAGCACAGCAAAGGTGGGCATTATAGCTACTATGGCAAGAAAAACGGATCCAGGAAATGTTATCCTTGTTAATATATTATCAATAAATTCGGAAGTTTGCTTCCCTGGTTTTACTCCGGGAATAAACCCTCCATTTCGTTTCATATCGTCTGCAATCTGGTTTGGATTAACAGTGATTGCGGTATAGAAAAATGTAAATACTAAAATCAGGATTCCAAACACAAGCGTATATTGCCAGGAAGTTGTGTCATTGAAGACAGTGCCTATGTAAATGGAAATATCGTTGTCTGCCCATAAGCCTGCTATCAAAGGCGGTATGAACATTAACGCCTGAGCAAATATTATGGGCATTACTCCTGCCGAATTAACTTTCAATGGTATATATTGTCTTTGCCCCCCATACACTTTGTTTCCTACCACTTGTTTGGCATATTGAACCGGGATTCTCCTAATTGCCTGGGTAAACATTACTACGGCCATAACGACAAAAAACAGGGTTACTAATTCAAGAATAAACATTAAAGCCCCTGGCATCCCCTTTGAAAGGCCTTCGGCCACCAATTGGGATGGCAATCTTGAAATGATACCAATCATTATCAACATTGAAATACCGTTACCTATTCCCCTATCGGTTATTCTCTCACCAAGCCACATGGCAAACATGGTTCCGGTAACAAGGATAATTATGGATGATGCTTTGAACAAGAATGGGCTAATAGTGATTGCTTCAGCCGGAATTGTTACTGACAAGTAACTGAAAGCCTGCATAAATGTTATAGCAATGGTCAGAACTCTTGTTATCTGGTTGATTCGTTTTCTTCCTGATTCTCCTTCTTTTTGAAGTTTTTGGAAATAAGGAACTGCGACCGTTAACAACTGGACAACAATTGAAGCGGATATATAGGGCATTATTCCCAACGCAAAAATGGATGCGCGCTGAAAAGCGCCTCCAAGGAAGGTGTTTAATAATCCAAAAATACCGGTAGGATCGCCGGTGATTGATTTTAGAATGACTGGATCAATTCCAGGCAAAACTATGTAAGAACCAAGTCTGAAAATCAATAAATACCCAATGGTATTGATGATCCGTGTCCTCAATTCCTCAATGGAAAAAATGTTCTTTATGGTTGTAAAGAAATTCTTCATTCTATAGTTATGGCCTTTCCTCCAGCTTTTTCGATCGCCTCTATAGCTGAATTAGAAAAGGCATGTGCTTTTACTTCAATTTTCGTTTTCAACTCACCCCGTCCAAGAATCTTCACTTTATCTTTTTTTGCAGCAAGTCCATTTTTTATCAATAATCCGGTGTCAATGGAAGCTACTTTGGTTTGAGACGCAAGATTCTCAAGCGTATCCAGATTGATCGCCTTGAACTCAATTTTATTATTATTCTTAAATCCAAACTTTGGAACTCGCCTTTGAAGTGGCATCTGTCCTCCTTCAAATCCAGCTTTGCTTGAATATCCTGAACGTGATTGAGCACCCTTATGCCCTCGAGTAGACGTTCCTCCTCTACCTGAACCCTGACCTCTGCCAACTCGTTTACTTTTTCTGACCGAGCCTTTAGCTGGCTTTAATGTTGATAATTTCATTTTATAATTCTGTTACAGATACCAAATGGCTTACCTTATTTATCATTCCCTGAATCTGGGGAGTTAACTCAACTTCTACCATTCTATTAATCTTTCCTAACCCAAGAGCTTTGATGGTTCTTTTCTGACGCTCCGGTCTTTTAATAGTGCTTCTTACTTGTGATATTCTTACTTTGGCCATCTCTTGTTATCCATTAAATACCTTACTCAATTGAACTCCGCGGTGCTGTGCTACGGTATATGCATCTCTCATTCTGGTTAATGCGTCAAAAGTTGCTTTAACCACGTTATGAGGGTTTGAAGAACCTTTTGATTTTCCTAACACGTCTCTTACTCCGGCACTTTCCAAAACTGCTCGCATAGCACCCCCTGCAATTACACCTGTTCCGGGGGCTGCTGGTCTAAGCAATACCCGTCCTCCACCAAACTTACCTATTGCCTCATGGGGAACTGTATGCTTATGAATAGGTACTTTTACTAGGTTCTTTTTTGCATCATCAATTCCTTTTGTGATTGCATCTGTTACTTCGTTAGCTTTCCCGAGTCCATATCCTACAACACCATTGCCATCACCGACAACCACAATTGCAGAAAAACTGAAACGACGACCTCCCTTAACCACCTTGGCTACTCTTTTAATAGCAACAACCCTTTCTTTGAGATCTATTTCGCTTGCTTTTACTGTTCTGATATTTTGTTGCAACATGGTTTTATAATTTAAAATTCTAGTCCTCCTTCACGGGCACCCTCAGCTAATGCCTTTATTTGCCCGTGGTATTTATATCCTCCCCGATCAAAAACAACTTTTTTTATTCCTTTGTCAATCGCTAGTTCAGCAAGCTTTTTCCCCACATCCTTGCTGGATGCAACTGTATTGTTGCTTTTCAGATCAAGTTTCGATGAGTTAAAGGCTACTATTGTCTCAGCTTTGGCATCATCTATTAACTGACCATAGATAGCTCTGTTACTTTTAAATACAGATAACCTTGGTCGCTCCGCTGTGCCACTTACTTTGTTCCTGATACCGTAGCGTATTTTTCTGCGTCTTACTAGCTTAGTTACTGCCATTGCTCACTTATTTTGCTGCAGTTTTACCTGCTTTTCTTCTAACATATTCACCAACAAATCGAATGCCCTTGCCTTTATATGGCTCTACTTTCCTTAAAGATTTAATCTTCGCAGCTACCTGACCCACTAATTGCTTATCAATGCCTTCTATAGTAATAGTAGGATTCTTACCCTTCACCGTCTCGGCTGAGATTTTCAGGTCTTCAGGAATTCCAAAGTATATATTATGAGAATAACCGAGACTAAGTTCAAGTACTTTCCCCTGAACTGCTGCTTTATATCCCACTCCAATCACCTCGAGCTCTTTTTTATATCCGTTTGTTACTCCGACAACCATGTTATTAATCAGTGATCTGTAGAGACCATGTAAAGCCTTATGTCGTTTCTGCTCAGTTGGCCGTTTCAAAGTTGCAGAGCCTTCTTCCTGATTTAGTTTAAAGTCAGAATCCATCTCCAGGGATAGTGAGCCTTTTGGTCCTTTAACCGAAATGTTACCTTCTTTAACCTCAATGGTAACATCTTTGGGAATCTCAATTATTTTATTTCCAATTCGCGACATTCTTATTCCTGATTAATAAACATGACACAATATCTCACCGCCAATATTCTTTTGTCGTGCCTCTTTATCCGTCATAACCCCCTGTGAGGTAGACAAGATTGCAATACCCAAGCCGTTTAGCACTCTGGGAGCATCAGCACCCTTTGAATATTTCCTAAGCCCTGGCTTACTTACCCTTTTCAGTTGAACCAACGCCGATGTCTTGGTGACGGGGTTATACTTCAGAGCGATTTTTATATTTCCCTGATAGTTAACTCCATCCTCGAACTTATAATTCTTTATATAGCCTTTTTCAAAGAGTACTTTGGTTATTTCCTTCTTTATGTTTGAAGCAGGAATATCCACAATCCTCTTATTCGCCTTAACAGCGTTTCTAATCCGGGTTAAGAAATCTGCAATAGGATCTGTCATCTCATTTCATTTATAAAGCAAAAATGCACACCCATTTTGGGCCTGCAAAGTTATTTCATTTTACTGTCAATTTAAAGCCGAATGGCATTCTTTTACCAGCTGGCCTTCGTTATTCCAGGTATCATTCCTGTGCTTGCCATCTCTCTAAAAGTTACCCTTGAAATGCCGAATTTTCTCATATAGCCTTTGGGCCTGCCGGTTAACTTACACCGGTTTTTCAAGCGCACTGGGGATGCATTTCTCGGCAACTTATCCAAGCCCTGATAATCGCCTGCCGCTTTCAGAGCCTTCCTTTTTGCCGCATACCTGATGACAAGGACTCTTCTCTTTCTCTCTCTAGCTTTTACTGATTCTTTGGCCATTTGTTAATTGTTTCTGTTAGTGAAAGGCATCCCGAATGCTTTAAGCAATTCATAACTTTCTTTGTCGGTTTTTGCCGTTGTCACGATTGTAATATTCATTCCGTTTATCTTATTGACTTTATCAATACTGATTTCAGGAAAAATTATTTGTTCCTTAACACCAAGTGTATAGTTCCCCCTTCCATCAAACCCTTTGTCATTAACTCCCCTGAAGTCGCGCACTCTGGGAAGAGCAACATTCATGAGTCTGTCAAGAAACTCATACATTTTATCTCCACGAAGGGTAACTCTGGCACCGATGGGCATTTCTTCACGAAGTTTGAAGTTTGAGATTGCTTTCTTTGATAAAGTAGCTACCGCCCTTTGTCCTGAGATTGCAGTAAGTTCTTCAACGCCTACGTCAACCAGTTTCTTGTCGGATACAGCTTCCCCGATACCCTTGTTAATGGAAATCTTTTGAATCTTTGGAACTTCCATTAAAGATTTGTATTGGAATTTTTCCTTCAGAGACGGGACGATTTCCTTTTTGTATAATTCTTTTAGTCTTGGATTAGCCATTGGTAATAAATTCTCCTGTTTTCTTTGAATATCTTTGAAGTTTACCTTTATCGTTCTTTTTTCTTCCGGTTCTGGTTGGTTCACCGGAGGAAGGTTCTATCACCATAAGGTTGCTCAAATGGATACCAGCTTCAGTCTTCCGGATGCCTCCATCAGGATTCTTTGCTGAGGGTTTTACGTGTTTGCTCACAATATTCATCCCTTCAACAATAGCCCTGTTTTTTGAAACAAGAACTTCCAGAACTTTGCCTTTTTTCCCCTTGTCATTTCCGGATATAATCATTACGGTATCACCTTTAATGATATGAAGTTTGGGCTGTTTGTTATATCTCCTTTCCATTTTTAAATTACCTCTGGTGCCAGTGATACAATTTTCATGAACTGTTTCTCTCGCAACTCTCTTGCAACAGGGCCGAATATCCTTGTTCCCCGAGGCTCATCCTGCGGGTTAAGCAAGACAGCAGCGTTATCTTCAAATCTGATATACGATCCATCCTTTCTGCGGACTTCTTTTTTGGTTCGTACAACTACGGCCTTGGAAACTGTTCCCTTTTTCAACGCGCTTGAGGTTAATGCGGATTTAACGGTGACTACGATTTTGTCACCCAGGCTGGCGTACCTCTTTCGGGTTCCGCCAAGCACACGAATACAAAGCACTTCCTTTGCTCCGCTGTTATCCGCTACAATCAGCTTTGTTTCTTGCTGTATCATTTTTATTTTGCCTTTTCAATTATCTCTATTAACCGCCACCTTTTACTTTTGCTCAGGGGTCTGGTTTCCATTATTTTTACAGTATCACCGATGCCACATTCATTTTTCTCATCATGAGCCATAAACTTGGTGGTCTTTCGGATGAATTTGCCATAAATAGGATGCTTCACTTTTCTTCTCACCGCAACTGTAATGGACTTATCCATCTTGTTGCTAATTACTTCACCAATTCTTTCCTTTCGTAAATTTCTTGTTGCTTGCATACTAGTTGGCATCCCCTTTTGCTGTTAATTCAGTTTTAAGTCTTGCTATAAGTTTCTTTGCCTCACGAATTTTCATAGGGTTTTCAATAGGGCTTATTGCATGAGAAAATTTCATTTTCTGAAGCGATTCCTTTTCGCCTTTTATTTTCTCTCTCAGTTCTTCTGATGAAAGTTTTTTAATTTCTGCTGGTTTCATTATTTGCTCTCGGTATAATCTTTACGAACAACAAATTTTGTTCTTATTGGTAATTTTTGTGCTGCCAGGGCCATTGACTCTTTAGCCAAAGCGATTGGCACTCCTGCTGATTCAAAAAGAATTGTTCCAGGCTTTACAACTGCTACCCAATATTCCGGGGCTCCTTTTCCTTTACCCATACGGACCTCAGCAGGTTTTTTTGTAATTGGCTTATCAGGAAAAATCCGAATCCAAACCTGGCCTTGCCGTTTCATTGCCCTGGTTACTGCCACCCTTGCAGCTTCAAGTTGCCTGCTTGTAATCCAGGCCGGTTCCATGGATTTTAATGCAAATGATCCAAAGGCGATTGTATGTCCTCTTTGCGCGATACCTCGCACCCGGCCTTTTTGCATTCTTCTGAATTTTGTTCTTTTCGGTTGGAGCATGATTTCTCTTTTCTAATTATCGTCTTTTTCTTCTTCCACCGGATTCTTTTCTTCGTGAACCTGCTGATTGCGCGCCGCCTGAGGTTGAACTGGATACGCCCACGTTGGGAGATAAATCTCTCTTACCGTATACTTCACCTTTAAATACCCAAACTTTAATGCCAATTTTCCCGTACACTGTTTGTGCCTCAGAAATTGCATAGTCGATATCTGCACGTAATGTATGAAGCGGAATTCTACCTTCCTTATACTGTTCAGTTCGGGCCATTTCAGCTCCACCCAATCTTCCGGATACTTTTATTTTGATACCCTGAGCTCCCACTCGCATTGATGAAGCAATTGCTTGTTTCATCGCTCTTCGATATGAAATCCTTGCTTCCAATTGCTGGGCGATTGATTCCCCAACCAACTTTGCATCAAGTTCTGGTCTTTTTATTTCAAAAATATTTATCTGAACATCTTTCCTGGTTATTTTCTTTAACTCTTCCTTAATCTTATCAACTTCGCTTCCTCCTTTTCCAATGACTACACCTGGTCTGGCGGTGTGAATTGTAAGAGTTATTCTCTTCAGGGTTCTTTCTATAACAATTTTGGCAATACCTCCTTTAGGTATCCTTGCATTTACATACTTTCTTATTTTCTGATCTTCAACCAGCTTATCAGAGAATGTACCTCCCCCGTACCAATTGGAATCCCAACCTTTAATAATTCCTAATCTTAAGCCTACCGGATTAACTTTTTGTCCCATTATTTCTTGCCTTTGGTTTTCTTCTCTGTTTTCTTAGTTGATTTCTTAACAATCTTTTTTGTCTTCGTTGTTGCTTTCCCTGTTTTTGCTTTCACAGTCTTGGCTTTCTTCTTTTCCTTTTTTACCGGTTTTTGCTTCTCCTCAGTCTGTGTCTTTTCCACTTTCTCTTTCACTTCAAGCTTGTTTAAGCTATCGATCACAAGCGTGACATGGTTAGATCTTTTCCTGATTCTGTGGGCCCTTCCCTGGGGTGCTGGTCTTAATCTCTTGAGCATCCTTCCGCCATCGACCCTGATTTCCTTAACAAAAAGTTCCGCCTCCTCCAGTTTAACATCTTCAAATTTATTTTGCCAGTTCGAGATTGCAGATAAGAGCAATTTCTCCAGCCTGGGCGCTCCATTCTTTCTTTCAAACTTCAGAATATTCAAGGCATTGCTTACCTTCTGACCTCGAATAAGGTCTGCTACAAGCCTCATCTTACGAGGTGAGGTGGGTACGTTATTTAATTTTGCTACTGCCTCCATTACGCTGTTTTTTTGGCATGACCCCGGTAGGTTCTGGTTGGGGCAAATTCGCCCAACTTATGTCCTACCATATTTTCGGTGATATACACCGGTATGAATTTATTGCCATTGTGCACCGCGAAAGTATGGCCTACAAAGTCCGGTGAAATCATGGATCTTCTTGACCAGGTTTTGATGACAGATTTCTTTCCAGATTCATTCATTGAATCCACCTTCTTTTGGAGTCTGAAGTCTATATAAGGACCTTTCTTAAGCGATCTTGACATTATTTCTTCTTCCCTATTATTAGTTTATTAGAATATTTATTTCTATTTCTGGTTTTAAGACCTTTCGCATATTTTCCATTTCTCGACCGGGGATGCCCACCTGATGCTTTTCCTTCTCCGCCACCCATTGGATGATCGACGGGGTTCATTGCAACGCCCCGCACTCTTGGTCTTCTGCCCAGCCACCTATTTCTGCCCGCCTTTCCCAGCGATTCATTCATATGATCCGAATTCGACACTGAACCGACTGTAGCATAACAATTAACAAGAGCCATTCTCATTTCACCGGAAGGTAATTTCAGCGTTGCATATTTATCTTCCCTTGCAAGAAGTTGGGCATAACTTCCTGCTGACCTTGCCATCGACCCACCTTTACCCGGCTTAAGTTCTACATTGTGAACAATGGTACCAAGAGGAATTTTTAACAGCGGAAGTGCATTGCCTAATTCGGGAGCGACCTCTGGTCCGGAAATAATTTGTTGACCAATTTTTAACCCTGCAGGGGCAAGGATATATCTTTTCTCTCCATCCGGATAAAATATTAAAGCGATTCGAGCAGAACGATTTGGATCGTATTCAATTGTTTTAACCATACCCGGAATTCCAACCTTGTTTCTCTTAAAATCGATTTCACGGAATCTCTTCTTGTGTCCTCCACCTATATATCGCATTGTCATCCGTCCCTGGTTGTTTCTTCCTCCTGTCTTCCTGGAAGATCTGGTCAGAGATTTTTCCGGATTATTATTTGTGAGTTCCTTGCTTGTAGAAGCAACTCGAAATCTTTGTCCGGGAGTTGTTGGTTTCAATTTCTTAACAGCCATTCTCTGATTCTTTTAAATACCTCCATAAAAATCTATTACCTCCCCATCTGCTACCTGGACGATAGCTTTTTTTATTGATGGAGTTTTTCCAACGATTACAGTTGCCTTTGTATAGCGTGACTTTTCTTTTCCACCATATCTCATAGTTCGTACACTCTGCACTTTCACACCATAGGTCTTTTCAATTTCCTGCCTTATTTGGATCTTATTTGCTTTTTTGTTTACAACAAATCCATATTGTCCTTTCTCATTAAGAGCTGACATTTTCTCGGTGACCAATGGTTTAATTAATACACTCATTATTTTAATAATTCTTTTATCCGGTCCAATGAACTTTCGATCACCAATAGGTTATCCGCGTTGAGAACATCGTAAGTATTCAGGTTATCAGCTGTTGTTATTGCGGCCTTTTTAATATTTCTACCGGCCAGAATTACATTCTTGTCTGATTTGGGCATGACAAGAAGAGTTTTCTTATCTCCAAGGGAAAGCGAATTCAACATGTTGACATAATTCCGGGTTTTAACTTCATCAAAGGTAAAATCCTCAACAACGGTAATTGCTTTATCTTTTGCTTTATATGAAAGCGCTGAAATCCTGGCTAATTTTTTTAGCTTCTTATTAAGCTTAAAGCTATAGTCTCGCGGTTGTGGTCCGAAAACTCTTCCCCCTCCTCTGAACAACGGAGATTTAATACTGCCAACCCTTGCCGCACCGCTTCCCTTCTGTTTTCTTAACTTCCGCGTTGACCCGCTCACTTCGTTTCGCTGTTTGGATTTGTGGGTGCCCTGCCTTTGATTGGCAAGAAACTGCTTCACATCCAGATAGATAGCGTGGTCATTTGGCTCGGCACCAAAAATCTCTTTAACCAGGCTAATCTTTCTGCCCGTATCGCTTCCGCTATGAGTATATACCGAAAGATTCATTTTTTTATTTTTCTAAAATTATAGTTGAATTAATTGCACCCGGAACCGAACCACTAATGAGAATTAAATTTTGCTCAGGAATAATTTTCATTACTTTCAAGTTTATCGCCTTCACACGATTTCCTCCCATTCTTCCCGCCATTCTCATTCCTTTAAATACTCTTGATGGGAAGGAGGAGCCACCAATTGAACCCGGTGCCCTGAGTCTATTGTGCTGACCGTGTGTAGCTTCGCCAACACCTCCGAAATTATATCTCTTTACAACGCCTTGAAATCCTTTCCCTTTGGAGGTTCCGATGGCATCCAGGAATTCACCTTCTTTAAAAACTTCACCAACTTTAACTTCAAGCCCAACCTTGACTTCGGTTTCAAATTCTATTCGGAAGTCTCTAAACTCCACTACTTTTCTTTTGGGCGTTGTATTTGCTTTAGCAAAATGTCCCTTTAAAGCCTTTGTTGTATGCTTATCTTTAACATCTTGATAGGCCAGTTGAACTGCATTGTATCCGTCAGTTTCTTTGTTTCTAATTTGTGTAACAATACAAGGTCCAGCCTGAATGAGAGTGCAGGGCACATTCCTTCCTTCAGCGTCAAAAATGCTAGTCATTCCGATTTTTTTTCCAATAATTCCTGACATCTTACTTCAGACTTTTAATTGTTTTTGTCACAAAATGAGAAATACCTCAAAAATGGACTGCAAAGATAGCAATTAATAGATTTAGGCCAAAGCGAACCTTTTAAATTTGTTTTAGCCCATAAAAAAGAGAACCAAGCTTAACTGATTGGTTCTCTTTGATTTACAATATTGTTTTTATCAGACCTTTATTTCTACATCAACCCCGCTGGGAAGTTCAAGTTTCATCAACGCATCAACGGTCTTTGCACTGTTTGAATATATGTCAACCAAACGCTTATATGTACAAAGTTGAAACTGTTCCCTCGATTTTTTATTTACGTGTGGAGAACGCAGTACTGTAAACTTTTCCTTTTCGGTTGGAAGAGGAATGGGTCCACTTACGATTGCACCGGTTGTTTTAACTGCTCTTACGATTTTTTCAGAGGATTTATCCACAAGGTTGTGGTCGTAAGACTTTAATTTAATTCGAATTTTCTGGTTCATTTTGATTGCTAATTAACTGGTGCACCTTTTACCTTTTCTATTATAGATTCCGACAGGTTCTTTGGAACCGGATTGTAATGTGAGAATGTCAATGAAGCCGATGCTCTGCCCGATGAGATGGTTCTCAAATCGGTAACGTAGCCGAAAAGTTCTGATAATGGAACATCCGCTTTAATAACTTTAGCTCCACCCTTGGAATCCATTCCTTTCATTATTCCTCTCCTTTTATTGAGGTCACCGGTAACGGGTCCTGTATATTCATCAGGTGTAACTACTTCGACAGCCATAATGGGCTCGAGTATGATTGGAGATGCTTTTTTCGACGAATCCTTAAAGCCAATCCGGGCAGCCATTTCAAAAGATAAGGAGTCAGAATCCACGTCATGGTAGGAACCATGAAATAATCTTACATGCATGGAATCTATAGGATAGCCTGCCAATGGACCATTAACCATCGCCTGTTCAAATCCTTTTTGGACAGCAGGGATAAATTCTTTGGGTATTGCGCCACCTACTATTGCATTTTCAAATTTTAATCCCGGAATGTTATCTTCCCTGGGTCCAATCTCGAATGAGATATCAGCAAACTTTCCTCTACCTCCGGTTTGCTTCTTATAAACTTCTTTATGTTCTATTCTTTTCGTTAAAGCTTCTTTGTAGGCAACTTGTGGAGCCCCCTGGTTAACCTCAACTTTAAATTCTCTTTTAAGTCTGTCAAGAATAATTTCAAGGTGAAGCTCGCCCATACCTTTTAAAACCGTTTGACCTGTTTCATGGTCAGTCATAACGGTTAAAGTTGGGTCTTCTTCCACTAATTTTGAAATTGCAATACTAAGTTTATCTACATCTGCTTGCTTCCTGGCTTCAATTGCGTAACCGATAACAGGTTCCGGGAAACTCATTGATTCAAGAACAACTGGATGTTTCTCATCAACCAAAGTATCTCCGGTTTTAATATCTTTAAATCCAACACCCGCACAAATATCCCCAGCTTCAACAACATCTATCGGGTTTTGTTTGTTTGAATGCATTTGCATTAAACGCGAAATTCTTTCCTTTTTTTCTGTTCGCATGTTCAAAACATAAGAACCCGCATTAAGTGTACCTGAGTAAACACGGAAAAAGCAAAGCCTGCCCACGAATGGATCCGTTGCAATCTTGAATGCTAAAGCGGCGAAAGGACCATTGGCATCCGGCTTTCTTTCTTCTTCCTTACCGGAATATGGATTAGCCCCTATTACAGGGGGCAAATCAATGGGTGATGGTAAGTAAGAACAAACAGCATCGAGCACAGCCTGAACACCTTTATTTTTGAAAGCTGACCCACAGAAGACAGGATAGATTTTCATATCTATCACCGCTTTGCGGATAGCTGCTCTTAATTCTTTTTCAGTTATTGATCTTGGGTTATCGAAGAACTTCTCCAGAATCACATCGTCGTATTCCGCTACATTTTCAACAAGTTTTTGCTTCCATTCAAAAACGGTTTCTTTAAGATCTTCGGGAAGATCAATCACTTTATATGTCATTCCCAAATCGTCATCGTTCCACACAATTGCCTTATCGGTAATGAGGTCTACCACTCCTTTGAAAGTTTCTTCTGCTCCAATAGGAACTTGTAAAGGGATGGGATTTGCTCCCAGTTTGGATTTGATTTCAGAAACAACGTTGAAGAAATCAGCACCAGATCTGTCCATTTTATTTACAAAACAAATCCTGGGTACTTTATATTTATCCGCTTGTCTCCATACTGTTTCAGATTGAGGTTCCACACCTGAGACAGCACAAAATAATGCCACAGCGCCATCCAATACTCTTAGGGATCGTTCAACCTCAACAGTGAAGTCTACGTGACCTGGAGTATCTATTATATTAATCATATACTCCTCGGTCTTATCTACTGTATGACCTTGATCAGTTGGATACTTCCAGGAGGTAGTAGTTGCTGCTGATGTGATAGTAATTCCACGCTCCTGTTCCTGCTCCATCCAGTCCATTATTGCAGCGCCATCATGTACTTCACCAATTTTGTGACTTAATCCGGTATAATATAGAATTCTTTCGGTAGTGGTTGTTTTACCTGCATCAATATGGGCCATAATCCCAATGTTCCTTAATCTTCTGAGTTCTTTCTTGGCCATTGATTATAATCTGAAGTGTGAAAATGCCTTATTGGCTTCAGCCATTCTATGAGTATCGTCTTTCTTCTTTACCGCTCCACCTTCACCTTTGGTTGCCGCTATTATTTCTGCGGCTAACTTTTCGGTCATTGTTTTTTCTCCGCGAGCCTCTGAGTATTTAATTAGCCATTTGATGCCCAATGATATCTTTCTTTCCGGTCTAACTTCAAGTGGAACCTGAAAAGTTGCACCTCCAACTCTCCTGCTTTTAACCTCAACTGAGGGCGTTATATTATTCAATGCTTTTTTCCAGGCCTCTAAACCATTTTCTTTCAATTTATCTTCAACCAGATCTATAGCTCCATAGAAAATATTGTACGCTTTATTTTTCTTGCCCTCAATCATTAAACAGTTCACAAATTTAGAAACCAAAGTATCATGGTACTTTGGGTCAGGCAGAATGTATCTCTTCTTTGGTTTTGCTTTTCTCATTACTCAATAAATTACTTCTTGGGTCTTTTGGCACCGTACTTGGATCTTCTTTGCAACCTGCCGCTTACTCCGGCGGTATCCAGAGCGCCCCGAATTATATGATACCTTACTCCGGGAAGATCTTTTACTCTGCCGCCTCTGATCAACACGATGGAGTGTTCCTGCAAGTTATGTCCTTCACCTGGTATATAGGCATTGACTTCTTTTTGATTTGTCAATCTAACCCTGGCCACTTTTCTCATCGCGGAATTTGGCTTTTTGGGAGTAGTGGTGTAAACGCGGGTACACACTCCTCTCTTTTGTGGACATGAATCAAGCGCAGGTGACTTCGATTTTGAGGTCAGCTTTTTCCTTCCCTTTCTTACTAACTGTTGTATGGTAGGCATTAAAGAATCTTTTATTTATAATCAAAAACGGGCATAAATGCCCAAATTTCGGATTGCAAAGGTATAGCTTTAAATGCTAGTTTACAAGCCTCATAATTCAAATTTATTTACAAAACAGAGCTGCAGTAAACACGAAATGCAACCACCGACTGACCGAATTATTTTTACTCAAGCCTCTCCAACAGTGCCTCCAAAATTTATTGGAAATTTTGGGGTTTCATCCGTTTTCTTAATAGGGCCAAAGGTGTCTTCATATTTTGAAATGTTCTCACCAAGAGCATGAAGGAGTCGCTTAGCATGTTCCGGAGTAATTACAATTCTGGATTTCACTTTTGCTTTGGGTACTCCTGGCATTAAGCGGATAAAATCTATCACAAACTCACTATTTGAGTGGGCAATCATGGCCAAATTCGCATATATCCCTTCAGCGATTTCTTCTGAAAGCTCTATGTTGATTTGGTTTTGCTTTGCTTTATTTTCTTTTGAATCTGCCATTAATCCTGAGTTACTTCTTCAGCCTTTTCTCTATTGAATTCTTCCTTGGATGCTATTAATGTGTCATACTCTTCCTGAGAACCAACGATAAGATTCTTGAATCTTTTCTGACCAGTTCCGGCCGGAATAAGATGACCAACAATTACGTTTTCCTTCAATCCATTGAGGAGATCTATTTTACCACGGATTGATGCTTCGCTCAGCACTTTGGTTGTTTCCTGGAATGAAGCTGCCGAAATGAAGCTTTCCGTTCCAAGTGATGCCTGGGTGATTCCCTGCAATGTTGGACGGCTTACGGCTGCTTCTGCGTCACGAACTGCAACAATTTTTAGATCTCTTCTTCTTAAGCTGGAGTTTTCGTCACGCAATTTTCGTGAGGAAACAATTTGTCCCGCTTTTAATGATTCTGAATCACCAGGGTCAGTTACTACTTTCACATCAAGAACAGAATCATTTTCTTCCTGGAAGGCAAATTTATCAACCGTTTGCCCCTGGAGGAAATTGGTATCACCAGCCTCAATAATTTCCACTTTCTGCATCATTTGGCTCACAATCGCCTCTATGTGTTTGTCATTTATCTTAACACCTTGAAGTCTGTAAACTTCCTGAATTTCATTTACGAGATACTCTTGTACGGCTGTAGGACCTTTGATAGCAAGAATGTCGGCGGGAGTAATGGCTCCGTCAGACAGAGGATCTCCTGCCCTGATATAGTCGTTATCCTGAACAAGAATATGCTTTGAAAGAGAAACCAAATATCTCTTCTTAACACCATCTTTTGATTCTATGAAGATTTCCCTGTTCCCTCTCTTTATAGCACCATATGTGACAACTCCGTCAATCTCACTTACTACCGCCGGGTTTGAAGGATTTCGTGCTTCGAATAATTCTGTTACCCGCGGCAAACCTCCGGTAATATCTCTTGACTTGCCCATTATTCTTGGAATTTTTGCCAAAACCTGTCCTGGGATTACTTTATCCTTAATATCAACTACCAGGTGAGCGCCTACCGGAATATTGTAAGACTTCACTTCTTTTCCTTTCTTGATGACAATAGAGGGATTCTTCGTTTTGTCTTTTGTATCAATAATAACTTTTTCCCTGTGACCAGTTTGCTCATCACTTTCTTCACGAAAGGTTATACCTTCTTCAATCGCGTCAAAATCAATCGTTCCTTCTACTTCTGACAGGATTACGGCGTTATATGGATCCCAGAAGCACAGTTCATCACCTTTTTCAACTTTTACACCGCTCTTAACTACAAGGAATGCTCCGTAGGGAACGTGATTGGTCATCAAAACTCTTTTAGACTTTTTATCGACAATTCTTATTTCGCCAGATCGACCCATCACAACTTCTACCTTTTCTCCTTCAGAATTTTTGGTTGTAACTGACCTGATATCTTCGAATTCTACGGTGCCGGAAAATTTAGCGCGAATTCTGGCTTCCACTGCAATGTTTGATGCGGTTCCACCAACGTGGAAAGTTCGGAGTGTCAGCTGAGTGCCGGGTTCTCCAATGGATTGAGCAGCAATTACTCCAACAGCTTCGCCTCTTTCTACCATTCTTCCTGTAGCCAGATTTCTACCGTAGCATTTAGCGCAAGAGCCCTTCCTTGTTTCGCAGGTTAAAAGTGATCGGATTTCAACCTCCTCTATGCTGGTTTCATCAATTTTTTTTGCAATCTCTTCAGTGATTTCTTCACCAAATTTTACAATCAATTCCTCTGTTAATGGATCATATATATCATGCACACTAACACGACCCAATATTCGTTCTGACAGCGGTTCAACGATGTCTTCATTATCTTTAAGTGCTGTAACCACCAGTCCTCTCAGAGTTCCGCAATCTGCTTCATTAATTACAAGATCCTGGGCTACGTCAACCAATCGTCGCGTAAGGTAACCAGCATCTGCCGTTTTCAGAGCCGTGTCTGCCAGACCTTTTCTGGCCCCATGGGTTGAAATGAAGTATTCTATTACATCCAATCCTTCCTTAAAGTTTGATAGAATTGGGTTTTCAATAATTTCACCAACTGATCCCTGAAGGTTCTTCTGAGGTTTTGCCATTAAACCTCTCATGCCTCCCAGCTGCCTGATTTGTTCTCTTGAACCGCGGGCACCGGAATGCATCATCATGTATATGGAGTTGAATCCCTGATCATCCTCTTCCAACTGAGTCATTAGGGCGTTGGTAATTTGGGAATTAATTCGAGTCCAAATGTCAATTACCTGATTGTATCTTTCATTATCAGTAATTAAACCCATCATATAATTATTCCAGACAACATCTACTTCTTTCTTTGCTTGCTCGATTAGTTTGGTCTTGGACTCCGGAATTTTTACATCGTTCAGTCCCATTGATAATCCGCCTTTGTATGCTGATTGGAATCCAAGATCTTTAATATCATCCAAAAATTTTGCGGCCTTGGCTGTTCCGGCAATTTTATGTACGTCAGAGATAATTTTCTGAAGCTTTTTCTTGGTAAGCAATTCATTTACATATCCCACTTCATCAGGTATAAATTGATTAAAAATTACTCGCCCTGCGACGGTTTCAATCACTTTGATCTCCAGTTCCTCTTTTTCATTTCTTATTTTTACTCGGACTTTAATGTTAGCGTGTTTGTTGAGCCTTCCCTCATTAAGAGCGATTATCACTTCCGTTGGGTCATAAAAAGATAATCCTTCTCCTTTAACCGGACTTTGCTTTGTTCCTTTCCTACCTTTTGTAATGTAATAAAGGCCAAGTACCATATCTTGTGATGGTACTGTAATAGGAGCACCATTAGCTGGATTCAAAATATTGTGAGATGAAAGCATCAATAACGATGCTTCAAGGATTGCTTCATGGCCAAGGGGAACATGAACTGCCATTTGGTCACCATCAAAATCGGCGTTAAATGCTGTACACACCAGAGGATGGATCTGGATAGCTTTGCCTTCGATTAGTTTAGGTTGAAATGCCTGAATACCTAATCGGTGCAATGTTGGAGCACGATTAAGCAATACAGGATGTCCTTTAAGAACGTTTTCTAAAATATCCCAAACTACCGGATCTTTACGATCAACGATTTTTTTAGCGGATTTTACTGTTTTAACTATTCCTCTTTCAATAAGTTTCCGGATAATGAAAGGCTTAAATAATTCCGCAGCCATATCTTTTGGTAGTCCGCATTCATGAAGTTTCAATTCAGGTCCGACAACTATTACTGAACGACCAGAATAATCTACTCTTTTACCAAGGAGGTTTTGCCTAAATCTGCCTTGTTTCCCTTTCAGCATATCACTCAAGGATTTCAGCGCTCTGTTTCCATCAGATCTAACCGCATTTACCTTTCGTGAGTTATCAAACAAACTATCTACTGCTTCCTGTAGCATTCTTTTTTCGTTTCGAAGAATTACTTCGGGAGCTTTAATATCAATTAATCTCTTAAGCCTGTTATTGCGAATGATTACCCTTCTGTATAAGTCATTCAAATCAGAGGTTGCAAATCTGCCTCCGTCCAAAGGAACAAGAGGGCGAAGCTCAGGAGGAATAACCGGTACCATCTTTATGACCATCCATTCCGGCCGGTTTTCTATCCTTGTATTTGCATCTCTAAATGCCTCAACCACGCGCAATCTCTTAAGAGCTTCAGCTTTTCTTTGCTGGCTTGTGTCGGTAGCAGCCTGGTGTCTTAAATCGTAAGACATTACATCCAGGTTTAGTCTGCTAAGGAGCATTTCGAGAGCTTCAGCTCCCATTTTTGCGATAAACTTATTCGGATCAGAATCTTCAAGCAGCTGATTTTCCCTGGGCAGCTTATCCAGTATGTCCAGATATTCATCTTCGGTCAGGTAGTCCAGATATGAAACGCCGTCTTCAACTTTTATTCCTGCCTGAATAACAACGTATCTCTCGTAATAAATTATTTGATCCAGTTTCTTGGTGGGGAGTCCAACCAGATAGCCTATTTTATTAGGTAAGGACCTAAAATACCAGATATGTGCAACAGGGACTACCAACTCAATATGACCCATTCGCTCCCGGCGGACTTTTTTCTCTGTCACTTCAACTCCACAACGATCACAAATGATTCCTTTGTATCTGATTCTCTTGTATTTGCCACAATGGCATTCCCAATCTTTTACAGGCCCGAAAATTCTCTCACAGAAGAGTCCTCCCATCTCAGGCTTGTAGGTCCGGTAATTTATGGTCTCTGGCTGAGTTACCTCCCCGTGTGAGGTCTCCAAAATTGATTCTGGAGATGCAAGGCTTATAGTAACTGTTGAGAAATCAGTGTTAATTTTTTTATTTTTCCTGAAAGACATATTTAAATGGCTTTATTTATGATTTATAATTTCTTATTCTAATGTTATTTCTAAGGCAAGGCCCCTTAATTCATGAACCAACACATTGAATGATTCAGGGATATTGGGTTTTGTCATATTCTCTCCCTTCACAATAGCTTCATAAGCCTTTGCGCGACCAATTACATCATCAGACTTTATGGTTAGGATTTCCTGGAGGACGTTGGCCGCTCCAAAAGCTTCAAGGGCCCATACTTCCATTTCACCGAATCTTTGACCGCCAAACTGAGCTTTTCCGCCAAGTGGTTGTTGTGTGATCAGTGAATAAGGTCCAATTGATCTGGAGTGCATTTTATCATCAACAAGGTGTCCCAGTTTAAGCATATAAATCACACCTACTGTAACTTGTTGGTCAAACTTATCTCCGCTTAATCCGTCATATAAATAGGTCCGGCCGAACTCTGGTAAATTAGCTTCATTCAATTCACTGGAAACTTCTTCAATAGTAGCACCGTCAAAAATTGGTGTGGCATATTTTCGATCTAACTTCATTCCAGCCCAACCAAGCACGGTTTCATAAATCTGACCCAGGTTCATCCTTGAAGGCACACCCAGGGGATTTAGCACTATATCCATCGGGGTTCCATCTTCAAGAAAAGGCATGTCCTCTTCTCTCACGATTTTAGCCACAACACCTTTATTACCGTGACGACCTGCCATTTTATCCCCAACTTTCAGCTTACGCTTCTTGGCAATATACACTTTAGCCAATTGAACAATTCCAGCAGGGAGTTCATCACCAACTTCAAGTGTAAATCTTTCTCTTTTGAATTCACCAGCTATTTTATTGCGGGCAGCCATATAATTTTTAACCAGCCTTTCGATCAACTTGTTGGTTTTCGAATCTTTGGTCCACCCATCAAGATTTATATCGCTAATAAGATTTACTTCCTCAGGAACATTATAATTACTTTCGTCTCTGAAAACATTCTTTTCAGGGAAAATATTATTTGAAATTACTTTTGCGGTAAACTTTGTTCCCTTTGAAATCAGGGATTCGCCAAATTTGTGATTTACTCCTTCAGACACCTTTCCATGCAGCAGAGCAGCGAGCTTATCTATCATCTCTGCCCTTAATGTTCTTAAATCATTACTGTATTTTGACTTTAGTATTTCTACATCTTTTTTTGATTTGGATCTTAAATCTTTATCTTTTTTTGGTCTGGAGAAAAGTTTTGTTTCAATAACGACTCCTCTAAGAGAAGGGGGCGCCTTCAATGATGCATCTTTTACATCGCCGGCTTTATCACCAAAAATTGCCCGCAATAGTTTTTCTTCCGGAGTTGGATCTGTCTCTCCTTTTGGAGTAATTTTCCCTATAAGAATATCTCCTTCTTTTACTTCCGCTCCAATCCTAATTATTCCATTTTCATCTAAATTCTTTACAGCTTCTTCGCTCACATTTGGAATTTCAGAGGTCAATTCTTCCTCTCCTCTCTTGGTGTCCCTTACTTCGAGTTCAAATTCTTCAATGTGAATAGAAGTAAAGGTATCATCTCGCACAACTCTTTCGGATATAACAATAGCATCTTCAAAATTATATCCTTGCCAGGGCATGAATGCAACCTGCAAATTCCTTCCCAGAGCCAGTTCACCATTTTGCGTGGCATATCCTTCACAAAGTGGTGTTCCACTTTTCACACTATCACCTTTCTTAACAATAGGCTTAAGGTTGATGCAGGTATCCTGATTAGTTCGTCTGAATTTGACCAGGTCATAAATCTTGAGATCATCTTCAAAGGCAATGGATTTTTGTTCCGCGGTTTGCTTGTACCTGATTGTTATTTTAGTGGCATCAGAATATTCCACAACTCCCTCATCTTCAGCGAGGATTAACGCTCTTGAATCTTCGGCTACCCTTCTTTCAAGGCCGGTTCCCACAATGGGAGCTTCCGGCTTCATCAATGGAACGGCCTGTCTTTGCATATTTGATCCCATGAGCGCTCTGTTTGCATCGTCATGTTCCAGGAATGGAATAAGCGAAGCCGCAACAGACACAATCTGGTTAGGAGCAATATCCATATAAGAAACCTTTTTGGGCTCTACGACGGGAAAATCTCCTTCATATCTTGCCTTTACTCTTTTATTAACGAATTTACCTTTGTCATCAATTTTAGCATTTGCCTGAGCAATGTTGTGAGTGTCTTCTTCTTCAGCAGTAAGAAAAATCACATTCGTTGAAACTAGTCCCTTCTCAACTTTACGGTACGGTGTTTCAATGAATCCCATATGATTCACCTTGGCGTGTACACAAAGGGAAGAGATCAAACCGATGTTTGGTCCTTCGGGAGTTTCAATGGTACACAATCTTCCATAATGGGTGTAATGCACGTCGCGAACTTCAAATCCTGCGCGTTCTCTGGAGAGACCACCTGGGCCTAGCGCAGACATTCTCCTTTTATGAGTTATCTCAGCCAATGGATTTGTCTGGTCCATAAATTGAGAGAGTTGATTTGTGCCGAAGAATGAATTAATCACTGAGGAAAGTGTTCTCGCGTTTATGAGATCGACTGGTTTAAAATCCTCGTTATCCCTTACATTCATCCTTTCCTTAATGGTTCTGGCCATTCTGGCTAACCCAATTCCGAATTGTGTATAAAGCTGCTCACCTACGGTTCGAACCCTTCTGTTGCTCAGGTGATCTATATCATCTACAACCGCCTTAGAGTTAATTAACCCAATAAGGTATTTAACAATAAGGATAATATCACCTTTTGTTAGAACTCGCTGCTCAAATCCTATATCAATTCCGAGTTTCCTATTAATTCTGTATCGTCCTACTTCGCCCAGATCATATCTCTTATCACTAAAGAAAAGACTTTGGATAATATCTCTTGCAGTCTGTTCATCGGGGGCTTCAGTATTTCTTAACTGCCGATAAATTTGCTCAACCGCTTCCTTTTCTGAGTTCGAATTGTCTTTAGCCAGAGTATTGAAAATGATATTGTAGTCTGTGATGTTGACATCATCCCGATGGAGAATAATTGATTTTGTATCGGATTCAATTATCAGTTCGACATCTTCTTTTGTTAGCACCGAGTCCCGCTCAAGCAATACTTCGTTTCTGTCAATAGAAACAACCTCGCCAGTATCTTCATCCACAAAGTCTTCAGTCCAGGTTTTAAGGACACGTGCCGCCAATTTCCTTCCTACAACTTTTTTAAGATTTGCCTTTGTGGCTGAAACTTCTTCAGACAATCCAAACAAATCAAGAATATCTTTATCAGTCCCATATCCGATTGCCCTGAGAAGTGTGGTAACCGGGAATTTCTTTTTTCTGTCGATGTAGGCATACATCACATTGTTGACATCGGTAGCAAACTCTATCCAGGATCCTTTGAAAGGAATTATTCGAGCTGAATACAGCTTTGTACCATTTGTATGTTTGCTTTGGGCAAAGAATACTCCTGGTGATCGATGAAGCTGACTGACAATAACTCTTTCTGCTCCATTGATTACGAAAGAACCTTTCTCGGTCATGTAGGGAATATTTCCTAAAAAGACTTCCTGCTCTACTGTTTCAAAATCTTCATTATCTTCATCATTACAAGAAAGTCGAAGCTTTGCTTTTAAAGGAACTGAATAGGTTAATCCTCTGTCAATGCATTCATCAACGGAGTATTTGGGAGGATCAATTAAGTAATCAATAAATTCCAGTACAAAATTTTCCCGGGAATCGCTGATAGGAAAATTCTCACAAAATACTTTGTACAACCCTTCCTGCGTTCTTTTCTCCGCTGGGGTTTCAATCTGAAAAAAGTCTTTAAAAGACCTCAACTGAACATCCAGAAAATCGGGATAATCAATTACAGATTTTATGTTGGAGAAACTTATTCTGTTTGATTTTTTAGTTGCCAAGGCAATTTTTATTTAGTTTAAAAAAATGTTTTATTCATAGAAAACTGAAACATCTACAAACAGCAAAAGACCCCGACGAAAATCAGGGTCTAACTGCAGTTAGACTACCGTTCAGCAGGTTGTCCAAATTTTATTTTAATTCTACTTCCGCTCCTGCTTCTTCTAATTGCTTTTTCAAGCCTTCAGCTTCGTCTTTAGCCAATCCTTCCTTTACCGCTTTCGGTGCACCATCTACCAGGTCTTTGGCTTCTTTTAACCCAAGTCCTGTCAGTTCCTTAACGAGTTTCACGATAGCCAGCTTGGCTCCACCAGGAGATTTTAGAATTACATCGAATGATGATTTTTCTTCCGCTCCACCTTCTGCAGATGCCGCGCCTCCACCAGCAACCATTACTGGAGCTGCCGCTGCCGCCGGTTCAATACCATACTCCTCCTTAAGAATTGTTGCTAACTCATTAACCTCTTTCACGGTTAAGTTCACAAGCTGATCAGCGAATGCTTTTAAGTCTGCCATTTTTAGTTTGATTTAGATATTTGCTTTAATGATTTATTAATTTGTTTTTTCTGATAAAGTTTTAACGATACCGGCAAGTTTATTCTTTCCACTTTGAAGTGCTGAAATAACATTTTGAGCAGGAGACCGGAGAATGGCAATTATCTCACCAATAAGTTCTTCCCTGGACTTGAGATTACTTAGAGTATCCAGTTGATTCTCGCCTATATAAACATCCTGATTGATATATGCCCCCTTGAATAAAGGCTTGTCCAAATTGCTCTTTTTTCTAAATTCCTTAATCAACTTAGCCGGAGTATTGGCAATTTCCTTTGAAAACAAAATTCCTGTTGCACCCTTAAGGGCTTTTTCATAAAGCGGGGAATAATCAAATTTAAGGGTGTCCAGTGCCTTGATAATTAAAGTGTTTTTATACACTTTGTAATCAATGTCAACCTTGTGACACATTCTCCTGAAATCATTTATCTGAGCAACGGTCATACCTGTAGCATCTGTAAAATAATAATTGTTATTTTCCTTCAGCTTTTCTGAGAGTTCATTAATAATTGTTGCTTTTTCTTCTCGTATCATGACTTTTTAAATTCCAACAATTGAACTTTTATCAATGGAAATTCCTGCACTCATTGTGCTGGAAAGACTTATGCTCCTGAAGTAAGTGCCTTTTGAAGATGCCGGCTTAAGTTTGGAAATTGTGTGAATAAGCTCTCTTGCGTTATCAAGAATTTTATCTTCCGTAAAAGAGACTTTTCCAATACTGGCGTGAATGATCCCGAATTTGTCTACTTTGAAATCAATTTTACCAGCCTTGACTTCCCTGATAGCTTTTGCGACATCAAGAGTTACCGTACCGGCTTTTGGATTTGGCATAAGGCCTCTTGGTCCCAGGATTTTCCCCAGCTTACCAACTTTCGCCATAACAGTTGGCATTGTAACGATAATATCGAAATCGATCCATCCTCCTTCAATTTTTTTTATGATATCATCTAATCCCGCATAATCTGCACCGGCCTCTTTGGCATCATTCTCTTTATCCGGAGTAACCAAAGCAAGAACTTTAACTTGCTTACCGGTTCCATGGGGCAAAGCAACTACTCCGCGCACCATTTGGTCGGCTTTGCGCGGATCAACTCCGAGGCGAATGTCCAGGTCAACTGATGAATCAAATTTGGTAGTGGTGATTTCCTTTACCAGTTTTGATGCTGCCTCCAGAGAATAAGATTTCATTGGATCAAAATTCTCAAGCACATTTTTTTGGTTTTTTGTCAGCTTTGTCATCCTAGTTAACATTAGCTTCCCTCGGGGGAGTTCCGGTTACAGTTATACCCATGCTTCTTGCAGTACCCGCTATCATTTTCATTGCGGAATGAATAGTAAACGCATTCAAATCCTGCATTTTGGTTTCGGCAATTTCTTTACATTGATTCCAGGTTAATGACCCAACCTTATTCCTGTTGGGTTCAGCACTACCTTTCTTCAGATTAGCCGCCTTCAGTATCAAAACCGGAGCCGGCGGAGTTTTTACAACGAAATCGAAGGATTTATCTTTATATATTGTGATCAGGACGGGGATCAAAGTACCCTGCTTATCCTGGGTTCTTGCGTTAAATTGTTTGCAGAAATCCATGATGTTGAGTCCTTTGCTACCCAATGCTGGTCCTACAGGAGGAGATGGGTTAGCCGAGCCGCCCATTACCTGTAATTTCAAAAAACCTTCAATTTCCTTAGCCATTTAGTCTAATTTTTCAACTTGCATATAATTAAGTTCAACGGGTGTATTTCTTCCGAAGATTTTAACCATTACGTTTAATTTCTTTCTTTCTTCAAAAACTTCCTCAACGGTTCCGGTAAAACCGCTAAACGGACCATCCATTACTTTAACTCCTTCACCAACAATATATGGGCGATCCAGCTTTTCAACCATTTCATCCACCTCGTCAACCTTACCCAGAATCCTGTTTATTTCACTTTGTCTCAGGGGAACCGGTTCTTTCGAAGTACTTGTGCTGTTTGCTCCGAGAAAACCAATTACTCCCGGAATGCTTATGACAACATGTTTTGCTTCTCCATATTCCAAATTAGCCTGTACCAATACATAACCAGGAAAGAAATTTCTTTCGCGAACCCTTTTCTTTCCATTCCTCATTTCATATACCTTCTCTGAAGGAATCATTACTTCGGGAATGTATTCCTTTAGATTTTCCCGTTCAATCTCAGTTTCCAGGTAAGCCTTTACCTTCTTTTCCTGACCGCTTAAGACACGGATTACGTACCACTTCACTTCAGTCATCTCCATGCTATTTTAGAATTCGCGGTAAAACCAGTCCAATATATTTTCAAACCCCAAATCCATTACTCCTATGATTAGAGCGAATATTAAGGAGGCCACCAAAACCAATACCGAGCTACTTTGAAGTTCCCTGTATTTTGGCCAGGAAACCTTAAATCTCATTTCGTCATACGACTCTTTAAAGAACTCAATTAGCTTCTGCATCATTACCGGTTTTTACTTGCACGGGTGGAGAGACTCGAACTCCCAACCTGTGGTTTTGGAGACCACCACTCTACCAATTGAGCTACACCCGTCTTTGAGCAACCCAAAAGGGACTGCAAAGGTATCATAATATATGCTATAACACAAACGCGTTTCGCACTTTTTTATGCAGAAACGCGTCTGTTATACTAACTATTGAAAGAGCTTATTCCCCTGCCTTAATCAAGGATTTCGGTCACCTGACCGGCCCCTACCGTTCTGCCTCCTTCTCTAATTGCAAATCGAAGTCCTTTCTCCATTGCAACCTTGTTAATTAGGTTAACTTCAATGGTAACATTATCTCCAGGCATCACCATTTCAACTCCATCGGGCAATTTAATTTCACCCGTTACGTCAGTAGTTCGGAGATAAAACTGCGGCCTATACTTATTAAAGAATGGCGTATGTCTTCCACCTTCTTCTTTTGATAATACGTAGATTTCAGCTTTGAAGAGTGAATGAGGTGTTACAGAACCTGGTTTACAGATAACCATTCCTCTTCGAATTTCATCCTTTTCAATTCCCCGGAGGAGTAGACCGACATTGTCACCCGCCTCGCCTCTATCAAGGATTTTCCGGAACATTTCTACGCCAGTAACGGTGGATTTCAGGTTTTCTGCACCCATTCCAAGAATATCTACGCCATCGCCGGAATTGATTACTCCTCTTTCGATTCTACCGGTAGCAACAGTACCTCTACCAGTTATTGAGAAAACATCTTCAATCGGCATAAGGAAGTCCTTGTCGATAAGTCTCTCTGGTATTGGAATATGCTCATCAACGGCATTCATCAATTCCTGGATTTTTTCTACCCATTTAGCTTCGCCATTTAATCCTCCTAATGCAGAACCCCTGATTACAGGGATAGAGTCTCCGGGAAATTCATAAAATGTTAATAGTTCTCTCACTTCCATTTCAACCAAGTCTAACAATTCCTCATCGTCAACAAGGTCAACTTTATTCATAAACACCACTAAAGCAGGTACTCCAACCTGTCTTGCCAATAAGATGTGCTCTCTGGTTTGAGGCATTGGTCCATCTGTTGCTGCTACAACCAGAATGGCGCCGTCCATTTGAGCGGCACCTGTTACCATGTTTTTCACATAGTCAGCATGACCTGGACAATCAACGTGAGCATAATGTCTTTTGTCTGTCTGATATTCAACATGAGCGGTATTAATTGTAATACCTCTTTCCTTTTCCTCCGGAGCGTTGTCAATCGAAGAAAAGTCTCTTATTTGGGCCAAGCCTTTCGCTGAAAGAACTTTGGTAATGGCAGCAGTCAGAGTGGTTTTTCCATGATCTACGTGACCTATAGTTCCAATGTTCACGTGTGGTTTTGAGCGGTTATAAGTTTCTTTAGCCATATTTGAAAATTCCTAATTTTAATTAATTCAATTTTTAAGTGTATTTTATGATTACTATTTATTTCTACAAAATTTTCCGACTTTATCCGAGCCAATGAAGGGATTTGAACCCTTGACCTCTTCCTTACCAAGGAAGCGCTCTACCCCTGAGCTACATCGGCTTTACTAAGCCTTCACAGAGCGGGAGACGAGGTTCGAACCCGCGACCTACAGCTTGGAAGGCTGTCGCTCTACCAACTGAGCTACTCCCGCTTATGATAATCGGACTGCGAATTTAATATAATATTACCAAATTCCAGCTACCGAATGCTTTCTGGTGGGGGGAGCAGGATTCGAACCTACGAAGGCTGCGCCAACAGATTTACAGTCTGCCCCGTTTGACCGCTTCGGTATCCCCCCTTCAGTTCCTAATAAAAAGGATAGTCTGGTTACCCTCAATTTTGGAGTTGCAAAAATAGATTTAAATTTATTTTATTCAAATTTTTGAATTCAATTTTGAAGTTGAGCTTCTTTGGCATCTTCTTGGTTTTCAAGCGATGGAATTATTCGTATTTTAGCAAATCACCCAACTTAAATTGCAGATGCATACAATTGTGTTCGAATCTCAGGATAAGGTGGAGTTCAACGTTGAAAAGTTTGACGGAAAATGGCTCTTAAACGGATCCGAAGTGACTATTAATATTCTTCCAATAAACCCTTATTACTATAATATACTGATTGATTGCAGGTCTTTCAATTTAGAAGTACTCACCCTTAATGGCAATTCCAACACTCCCGTCTTAAGGGTTAATAATAGTATTATTTCTGGCGAGCTAAGAACAACCCTTGATGAGTTGCTGAATAAAATGGGGATGTACAAAACTATTGCTGCCTCTGTTGGTGAAATCAAAGCTCCAATGCCTGGGTTAATTTTGCAGATTCTGGTGAAAAGTGGAATGTCCATTAAGAAAGGGGAGCCTATCCTTATACTTGAAGCCATGAAAATGGAGAATATTATTAAATCTCCAGTTGATGGAATCATCAAAAATATAAAGGCGAAAGAAAAAGAAAGCGTGGCAAAGAATCAGATTTTGATTGAATTTTAAAAAAGCTTAAGCACTTTTAAAAGAGGTTGAGTCTTATATTTGCAAAAAAATGTATCATTTCCTTTCCAAAACATGAAGTATAAAAGAATTCTGCTAAAACTCAGTGGTGAAGCCCTGATGGGCACAAGATCCTTTGGTATTGATCCCAAGCGATTGCTACAATACGCTGAAGAGATAAAGAAGGTTAGTGAAATGGGGGTTGAGATTGCAATTGTTATTGGGGGAGGCAACATATTCAGGGGAAGTGATGCTGAGAGGATGGGAATTGACCGCGTGCAGGGAGATTATATGGGTATGCTTGCCACTGTTATTAATGGGATGGCCCTTCAAAGCGCCCTTGAAGAGCAAGGTATTTATACCAGATTAATGTCAGGCATAAGAATGGATCAGGTTTGTGAACCATTCATAAAGAGAAGGGCAGTCCGGCATCTTGAAAAAGGCCGGATTGTTATTTTTGGAGCTGGCACAGGAAATCCTTATTTCACAACCGACTCTACTGCAAGCCTGAGGGCTATTGAAATTGAAGCGAATGTGGTTCTCAAGGGCACACGCGTTGATGGAGTTTACACAGCTGATCCTGAAAAATTTCCTGATGCAGAGCGGTATACCAGCCTAACATTTCAAGACGCATACACAAAGGGTCTTAACATAATGGATATGACAGCCTTCACCCTATGTATGGAGAATAATCTTCCTATCATTGTTTTTGACATGAATAAACCGGGGAATTTACTTGATGTAATAATTGGCAAAGAAGTTGGAACCTTAATTAACTAAGCCATGGAAGAAGTTATTATGTTATTAGATGAGGCGAAATCTTTGATGGAAAAGGCTCTGCAACATGTAAATGGAGAGCTTGCAAAAATAAGAGCCGGGAAAGCGACGACCTCAATGCTGGATAGTATCAGAGTACAGTATTACGGCAATGCAACGCCTCTTAACCAGGTTGCTTCATTAAGCACGCCTGATGCAAGATCAATATTTATAAAACCCTGGGAGAAAAGTCTGGTATCAGAGATTGAAAGGTCTATTATCAATTCTGATTTAGGATTGAATCCCCACAACGATGGAGAGCAGATTATTATCAATATACCAATCTTAACCGAAGAACGCAGGGTTCAATTAGTGAAACAGGCTAAACATGAAGGCGAGCAAGGAAAGATTAGCATAAGGAATGCACGTCATGAGGTACTTCATTCGATTAAAGCATTAAAAGATGAAGGCATTGCAGAAGATGAAATTAGAAAAGGTGAAGAAAAAATAGATGAGCTGACTTCGACGTACACAAAAAAAATTGACGATTTGATAGCAAATAAAGAAACGGACATACTTCACGTCTAACTCAGAGATAGAATTTCTTTCGCCTGATCATTTCCTCTATTGTTTCCGGAACAAGATATTTAATCGATCTTCCTTTTTTTACAGATTTTCTGATCAAAGTTGCAGAGATATCCAAGAGAGGCGCTTCAATGAATTTTACTTTAGAATGTTTATCGAGTTCAGAATTCTGAGCATTGGGACGGGGGTACACATATAAATGTACTTCCTTCAAAATTTCTTTATGATTTTTCCACCTTGGAAATTGGCTAAGATTATCCTGTCCAATTATGAGGAAGAATTCGTGCTTAGGGTGTTTCTCCTTCAAAGCAATTATTGTATTGATTGTGTAGTTGGGCTTTGGTAATCTGAATTCAATATCCTTAGCTTTCATTTTTGGATTATCCCAAATTGCTGCATTTACTAAATCCAGCCTGTCGAATTCATGAAGCAGGTTCGCGTTCTTCTTCAATGGGTTTCGGGGAGAAACAATAAACCAAATCTGATTGATGCCGGGTTGCTCGAGTACTGCCTGGGCTACAATTAAGTGACCTGTATGAATGGGGTTAAATGAACCAAAAAATAATCCAACCTTCATGAAGCAAGATATTTCTCGACAATTGACAATATATTTCTGTTCGCCTCTTCAATTTCTTTGTTCAATACTGTTACGTCAAACTCTTTTTCGAAAGTCAGCTCTAATTTTATTTTATCGAACCTGATTTTCATTGACGTAGAATTCTCAGTCATTCTTTTTGTTAATCTTCGCTCAATTTCTTCTATTGAGGGAGCCTTAATAAAAATAGCAAGTGCATCCGCACCAAAGTGCTTTTTAAGTTTTAGTGCACCTTTTACATCGACATCAAATAAGACATGCTTTTTGTTGGTCCATATTCTTTGAATTTCAGATTTTAGCGTACCGTAAAACATTCCATTATACACTTCTTCCCATTCAATAAATTCTCCTTTGGCAATTTTCTCCTTGAATTCTTCATTCGAAATAAAATAATAATCTACGCCCTCTGCTTCGTTGAGTCTTGGAGGCCTGGTGCAAACAGAAACCGAGAAATCCAAATCGTTTCGGGACTTAAGAAGATTTCTTGCCAATGAAGTTTTTCCGGATCCGGAGGGGGCTGATATAATAATGGCTTTGCCTTTGAAGCCTGATCTATTCTGATTCACTAATTCTTGTTTTAATAACTTCCAGAAGTTTATCTGGAACAGGTTTCCTTTCAAGTTTGATCTTGATTAGCTGTCGAATCGCCCGTTCCAGTTTATAATCCTGAAAACAACTCCAGCATTGGTCAATATGAGCTTTATACTCAGACTCCATATCTTCCGGCGCTTCATTATCCAGAATTTCCTCCAAAGCTTGCAGACACTTTCTTCTTTCAGGACATTCGGTTTTAATATACCTGGTTACCAGATTTTTCTTAATCCACCTTGATATTTCGTGAGTCATGTTTAGTTTTTCCTTTTTGTGAACCCCATTTTTTGAGAATACTCAAGCAATTGTTCTTTAAGAAGCTGCCGAGCCCTGTGCAATCTTGATCTCACAGTTCCAATTGGAATATCAAGAATTTTTGCCATTTCTTCATACTTAAATCCCTCCAGGTCACAGAGAATTATTATTGTTCTATAGTCAACATCCAGATTATTCAGAGCCATTGCCACTTCATCACCCATCATCCCATTTACTGCATCCACCCTTAGGTCGGTTGTCATCTTTATGTCCACATCGTCTGAATTGTAATAAGATTCCACTTCCTGATAATCAACTTTAGGAGGTTCTTTTGAAGATTTCCTATAATCATTAATGAATGAGTTCTTCAATATTCGAAACAACCATGCTTTTGCATTAGTTCCGGATTGATAGGAATTTAGAAATTTATAGGCTTTTAAGAAGGTTTCCTGTACCAGGTCGTCCGAATCATCCTGATTAGAAGTTAAACTATACGCAAAATTATAGAGAGAACTAAGGTGTGGCAAAAGTTCCATTTCGAATAATTTATCTTTCCCGGCCTTGTTTAGCTGCTGAATTGATTCTCCCATTGCAATCAAAAATAACCTAAAACCGAACGATAACTTCAGAATGTGGCCACCTTTAGGATGAAATAATTCAGGATTGTAAGTTAATACGCTGTGGTTATTTAACTATAAAGAAGAAATCACTTCCTGGTTCATTTTTACCAAATTCTATTTGTGGCAAAAATTATGGATCATTCTCTGGTAAGTTTCTGGCAATAGAAACTTACTTGCGGATAAGACAAAAAATCATTCTGGCTGAAAAAGAGAAAAGCCAAAGTGCAAAACTTTGGCTAGCTGATTTTATGTGGGTAAAAATTAATAGCGATAATATTCCTGTTTAAATGGACCATTGACTTCAACTCCAATATACTTCGCCTGTTCAGGGGTAAGCGTAGTTAACTCAACCCCTATTTTAGCCAGGTGTAATTTGGCGACCTTCTCATCTAAATGCTTTGGCAATGTATAAACCTTGTTTTCGTATTTATTAATATTATTCCAGAGTTCCATTTGAGCCATCACCTGGTTAGTAAATGAATTGGACATAACAAAAGATGGATGACCTGTTGCACAACCAAGGTTAACCAATCGCCCCTCTGCTAAAAGAATTATATCCTTGCCATCAATGGTGTATTTATCAACCTGAGGTTTGATCTCTTCTTTGGTTGATCCAAAATTCTTATTAAGCCATGCAACATCAATTTCATTGTCAAAATGACCTATGTTACAAACAATAGTTTTATCAGACATCAACTTAAATATTTGACTTGTAACGATGTCCTTGTTTCCGGTAGCTGTTACAACGATGTTGGCTTCGGCAACTGCAGTTTCCATCCTTTTAACTTCATAGCCATCCATTGCTGCCTGCAGGGCACAAATAGGATCAATCTCTGTTACAATAACTCTGGCTCCAGCACCTCTTAAAGACGCGGCGGATCCTTTTCCAACATCACCATATCCGGCTACCACCGCAACTTTACCTGCCATCATAATATCGGTGGCCCTTCTGATGGCATCAACAAGAGATTCTTTACAACCATACTTATTATCGAATTTCGATTTTGTAACTGAATCATTTACATTAATTGTCGGAAGCGGTAAGCTTCCATTTTTTTCACGCTCTTGCAATCTATGAACGCCAGTGGTTGTCTCTTCTGAAATGCCCCTAATGCCTGAAACGAGTTCCGGATAATTATCTAAAACCATGTTGGTTAAATCACCACCATCATCCAGAATCATGTTAAGCGGCTTCCGGTCCTCGCCTTCTCCAAAAAATAATGTTTGCTCAATGGCCCAGTTAAATTCTTCCTCCGACATTCCTTTCCATGCAAATACCGGTATTCCTGCTGCAGCAATTGCGGCAGCCGCGTGGTCCTGGGTTGAGAATATATTGCAAGATGACCATGTAACTTCCGCACCCAATTCAATCAAAGTTTCGATTAGTACAGCGGTTTGAATTGTCATGTGCAGACACCCGGCAATTCTTGCTCCTTTTAACGGTTTTTTGGATCCGAATTCTTCCCTGATTGCCATGAGTCCCGGCATCTCTGATTCGGCCAGTTTTATTTCTCGCCTGCCCCAATCTGCAAGACTTACATCCTTAACTTTGTATTTACGCTGTGTTTCAATCATTGTTGATAGTTTTTTGTTCTTAAAGCGTGCAAAAATACAATATTCACTACTTTTCTCCTAACCAGCCTTTGGAATGTATTTTTATTTGATTCAGGTTAAACTTTTGATTTTTCCCTGAAACTTCCACAATCAATTGGCCCTTTTTGTCAACCCCTTTGATAATCCCTTTAAACTCTCCTTCAGATTCAAAATGGATTTCTTTTTCCAGGCCGAAAAGAGAATTATGATATTCATTCTCCAGTGCTTTGCATTTTGATTCTCTTAACTTCAAATAATAAGATTCAAGGTTTTCCATGAGGCTTGAAAAAACAACGGATAAATCATGTTGCTTTCTTGTCATTCCCCGGAGAGAAGCCGCATTTTCATTGGTGAACTTTTCCTGGTTCACGTTTAGCCCAATTCCAAGGATTGAGTTAGTTATCGTTTTTCCTTTCAGAACATTCTTTATTAAAATGCCGGATATTTTCCTGTTATTAATAAGTATATCGTTAGGCCATTTAATTTCAGAATATCCCGCAAAGAAGGAAACAGTCTTTTTCACCGCGAGACTGGAGAACATGTTCAGAAGAAACTGGGATTCAAGATGCAGAAAGCTTGGCTTCAAAATAACAGAAAGCGTCAGGTTTTTCCCCGGTTCGGTTTCCCATTCTCTATCAAACTGTCCCCTGCCCATTGTCTGGTGATCAGTGATTACCACAGTGCCTTCATAATTGCCCTTATCTGCCAAAACCTGCTCAGCGAGCAAATTCGTTGAATGACAAGTTGGCACGTAAATGACCTTTTTGCCCATAAATAGTGTATTGGCAGGATTTTTATACAAGGATTTTCGTAGTTTTGTAGAAATCAAAGGTATTGAATGAGGAGAAAAAATAATCCTCTGCCCTCCGATAAGTTGAGTGAGATAGTTGTGAGGGGGATGCAGGAAAAAAAAGCAGCCGACATTTTAGTGATGGATTTACGCAATGTCCCAAACTCAGTGGCAGATTATTTTGTGATTTGTTCTGGCAATTCAGATACTCAGATTGAAGCAATTTCTGATTCAGTGGAAGGGGTGACCCTGAAAGAGGGCTTTGAGAGACCTTACCACATTGAAGGGAAGAAGAACCTGGAATGGGTCTTGTTGGATTACATCAATGTTGTGGTGCACATTTTTAAAAAAGATAAGAGAACTTTTTACGGCCTTGAAAATTTGTGGGGAGATGCTGTTGCCCTTGAAATTGTTGCTTAAAAACTTCTGGTATTGAAAACCGTTATGAAAAAGATATTTTAGAAATAAACCTGGGATGAGCGATAAGAAAAAAATGATGTCGAAAGGACCTCAAAAGCCAAATTATCAGGTTTGGATTATTGTAATACTGCTGGCAGTGATATTGGGAGTAACTTATCTTAATAAATCTACCTCAATGGTAACCATTGATCCTTACCGGTTTGAGGAAATGCTGCTTAGCAATGATGTTCAGAAAGTTGTATTGATCAAGAACCAACAATATGTTGAAATAACATTAAAGCCCGGCGCATTGCAAAACGCCAAATACCAGACTGAGTTAGACAGCAGTAATCCTTTTGGCGTTTCCAGCGGACCTCATTACAGATATGAAATACCTTCAGTAGAAGTGTTTAATGAAAATTTTAAAGACGTAATGAACAAACTTCCAAGGGATCAGCAAATTACCTATACTACGGAAGAAAAATCAGACTTCACTCAATTCATATCTACCTGGGGGTTCCTGCTGCTGCTGTTATTCGGATTCTGGTTCCTAATGAGAAGAATGACAGGAGGCGGAGGTCCGGGGGGACAAATATTTAATATTGGGAAATCTAAAGCAGCTCTCTTTGATGCAGAGAACAAGGTAAAGATCACATTCGATAATGTTGCCGGACTGGATGAAGCCAAAGAAGAGGTTAAAGAGATTGTTGATTTCCTTAAAACACCTGCAAAATTTACCAGGCTGGGAGGTAAAATTCCAAAAGGCGCTTTGCTGGTAGGACCTCCAGGCACGGGGAAAACGTTGCTTGCCAAAGCAGTTGCAGGGGAAGCAGCTGTTCCATTCTTTACTTTGTCAGGTTCCGATTTCGTGGAAATGTTTGTTGGAGTAGGTGCGGCCCGGGTTAGAGACCTCTTCAAACAGGCAAAAGAAAAAGCGCCCTGCATAGTCTTTATCGATGAAATCGATGCAATAGGAAGAACACGCGGCAGAGGTCAGGTTCCAGGTTCAAATGATGAGCGTGAAAATACCCTTAACTCATTGTTGGTTGAAATGGATGGCTTCAGCACTGATTCCGGAGTAATTATTCTTGCAGCTACCAACCGGCCAGACGTTCTGGATTCAGCATTACTGCGACCCGGTCGTTTTGACCGTCAGATAAGTATTGACAAGCCTGATATTGCCGGGCGAGAAGCTATTTTTAAAGTACATCTGAAACCACTAAAGCTTTCAAAGGATGTTGATCCTAAGAAACTAGCTGCTCAAACACCAGGTTTTGCAGGAGCGGAAATTGCCAATGTCTGCAATGAAGCGGCACTAATTGCAGCCAGAAAAGATAGAAAAGCGGTTGAAATGGAAGACTTCCATGATGCAATTGACCGGGTTATAGGTGGATTAGAGAAGAAGAGCAAAATTATTTCTCCTGAAGAAAAGAAAATTGTGGCTTTCCATGAAGCGGGGCACGCAGTGGCTGGCTGGTTCCTTGAGCATGCAGATCCGCTGGTTAAGGTAAGCATTGTTCCCAGAGGAATTGCAGCACTTGGTTATGCCCAGTATTTGCCAAAGGAACAATTCCTTTACCAGACTGAACAACTTTTTGATGAAATGTGTATGACACTGGGCGGAAGAGCCGCAGAGGAAATTGTATTTAATAAGATTTCTACGGGTGCCTTAAGCGATCTGGAACGTGTAACCAAAATGGCTTATAGCATGGTTACTATTTATGGAATGAATGATAAGATTGGAAATGTTTCCTATTATGATTCCAAACAATCAGATTACACTTTTACCAAACCCTATTCAGAATCAACTGCCCAAATTATAGATCAGGAAGTAAAAAAAATAATCTCTGACGCATTTGCCCGAACAAAAGAGCTGCTGAAAGACAAAAGAGAGCAATTAAATATCGTCGCGACAGAACTTCTTGAAAAGGAAATTATATTCCAAACGGATTTGGAAAGGCTAATTGGAAAGAGACCTTTCAATACAAGTACTACCTATCAGGCTTATACCCAAAAGTCAGATTCCCTGAACGGAACTCCTGCCGAAAATGTGAAGCCGGAAATACCTGTAAAGGATGACGATAAAGAAAAGCCGGAACATTTGAGTAGTGATGAATCAGAAGAAATAAATAAAGAATCATCTGAAAATTGACCCTGATAATCATAGATGGTGAAAGATCTTTCTCCTTTACCTCCAGGCAAGAAGGTTTATTTCGTTTCCGATCTCCATCTGGGTAGTCCTGATTACTCCGAAAGTTTAAAAAGAGAAAAATTAATGGTGAAATGGCTGGAATCTATTTCAGCTGATGCACATTCAATCTTTTTCCTTGGAGATATTTTTGACTTTTGGTTTGAATACAAACATGTAATTCCGAAAGGCTTTACCCGATTTCTGGGTAAGGTAAGTCAACTGGCAGATTACGGGATTGACATTTATTTCTTTGTGGGAAATCATGACATGTGGATGTTTGATTATTTCCCGAGAGAATTAAATATCCCTGTTGTAAAAAGTAACATGACTTTAAAAATTGATGGCAGCATTCTACTGGTTGGTCATGGTGATGGACTCGGACAGGGAGATACCGGGTATAAGATTCTTAAAAAGTTTTTCAGCAATCCTTTTTGCCAATGGCTTTTTGCGAGAATCCATCCAAATCTTGGATTTAGAATCGCCAATTATTGGTCCGTCAAAAGCAGGAAATCGGGTGAAAAAGAAATCTCTCACGAAAAGGATCGCCTGCTTCAATATTGTGTCAATCTTGAAAAAGAAGCGCATCATGATTACTACATTTTCGGGCACAGACATAAACCCGACACCTACGAAATAAGCGAATCATCAACTTATATCAACCTTGGCGATTGGATTGATAACTTCTCTTATGGAGTTTATGCCTCCGGAAGGGTGGAACTAAAAACTTACCAGGCTGCTAAATAAGTCTGTCTTTCATCGCCCTGTCAATTGCCTCCGCCTTGCTTTTTACTTTAAGTTTTACGTAGATGTTTTTTATATGACTTTTAACCGTTTCTTTATGAATAAATAATTCATCCGCAATTATCGAATAACTTTTCCCTCTTGACAGCAATTCCATTACTTCAGTTTCTCGCGCAGTTAATGGTGTCTCCAGATTTTTCTGGAATGATTCTACAACCATTCTGGCAATTTTTGATGTGAGCGGAGCTCCCCCGTTAGCCGCCTCAACCACGGCATTCAGAATTTCATCTTTCGTTGATCCCCTCCTGATGAAACCACAAACTCCGGAATTCAGAGCATCAAATACGAAGTCACTCTCATCGTCAATTACCATAACAATATTTGCTGACGGCAATTGTCGTTTAACCTTTCTGAAGGACTCAGTCAAACCAATAAAATGAGATTCCGGATCAATAACAATTACATCCGGCCTTTCGGAATCAGATAATTTAATCAACTCTTCGCAAGTTGAATAACTTCTGATTTCCTGGAACCTTTGCAGGGATTCCAGCAATCTTTTGAATAACTTTCTTTGCAGAATGTCATGCTGGATAAGCGCTAATTTGATGGGATGGTAGTTTGGATTTTTTTGTTCAGTCGTAGAGGTTATTATCATAGGCAGCAATTTTGAGGTGTAGATAAGAAAGTACCGCAAAATCACTGCCACATATCGAAATAATCAACGAAAGAGCAACTTTGGACAATAAAAAGAGGCATCGTGTTCAAACGATGCCCCCAAGGTCAAAAACTCAAAATAAATAGGACTAATTATTGTTCATCCAATAACAACAATGCAATATAATATTTCTTTAAATTAATGAAAATACAATCTTTATTAATTCTTTCCCCACCCGATTGCAGGAAATATCCCTTAGTAATTATCGCCATTTGTATTTGAATTTTATCTAAATTGTGTCCGATTTTGAGACACTCTTTGTAATGTTAAGGTCTTCAATCTGATCAAATTGTTTTATTAACATGCTGACTTAGTGTAAGTTACATCAGGTGGCATAATTTTTATTGAAATTCAGAAAACCTGTAAACCCGAATTAAAGACGTGGAAGAAAAAGCACTCGGTAAAATCCTTATTATTGATGATGATGAAGATGTGTTGTTGGCAGCGAAACTTTTGTTGAAAAAACACGCCCATCAGGTTATCATAGAAAAGAACCCTAAGAAAATTCCATTCCTGCTTAACAATGACACTTATGATGTGATTCTGCTGGATATGAATTTCAGCAAGGACACGACAAGTGGCAAGGAAGGCTTTTATTGGCTGAAAGAGATAACCCACAAAGATCCGAATGCGGTGGTGGTGTTGATAACCGCGTTTGGTGATGTGGAGATGGCTGTAAAAGCATTAAAGGAAGGTGCAACAGATTTCATACTTAAGCCATGGCAAAATGAAAAGCTTCTGGCCACTTTATCATCAGCGATTAAATTGAGGCAGTCTTACAGAGAAGTGGACCAACTCAGAAAAGCGAAAAAGCAACTCGAAGAAGATATAAACCAACCCTTTAAAGACATACTCGGCAACAGTTCAGCGATCAAAAAAATTTTTGACCTGATTGAAAAAGTGGCCGCCACCGAAGCCAATGTGTTAATCCTGGGAGAGAATGGTACAGGTAAGGAGTTGGTGGCCCGGGCAATTCATCAGCGTTCATTAAGAAAAGACAATGTATTTATTGGCGTTGATATGGGAGCCGTTACAGAGACCTTGTTCGAAAGCGAATTATTTGGACACAAAAGGGGTTCTTTTACCGATGCGAAGGAAGATAGACCGGGAAGATTTGAAATCGCCAACAAGGGAACTTTGTTTCTTGATGAAATTGGAAATCTCAGCCTTCCTTTACAATCAAAATTGCTCAGTGTACTTCAGAAAAGAGAAATTATTCGAGTGGGTACTAACCAGCCGGTTTCTATAGACATCCGATTAATTTGCGCTACTAACTTGCCAATCCTGGAAATGGTAAAAGAAAACAAATTCCGTCAAGACTTGCTCTACAGAATAAACACCGTAGAAATTCACCTGCCACCGCTTCGCGATAGAGAAGAAGACATTCCTATGCTTGCGGAGCACTTTATTCAGAACTATGGAAAAAAATATCGAAAGCCCGGGATAAGAATTTCAGAAAGCGCGATAAAAAAATTACAAAAATATTCGTGGCCGGGAAATGTACGTGAACTTCAGCATGCTATTGAAAGAGCGGTGATTATGAGCGATGGAGATACAATTAATCCGGACGCATTTTTCTTCCTGAATCATGCACAAATAAATACAACTGATCAATCTGATAATTACAACCTGGATGAAGTTGAGAAACAGGTTATTCTTAAGGCCATAAACAAATTTGACGGAAACATCTCAAAAGCTGCTAAAGAATTAGGCTTAACACGAGCTTCTCTTTACAGGAGGCTGGAAAAGCATGGACTCTAAGAAATTTAAATCAACGGTTATTATCAGAATTCTTTTGATAATAACCACTTCTATTTTACTTTATGAAACTCTGGGGGGTGACAACATTTTTCTTACTCCCATACTATTCTTATTTCTTTTAGTGATTCAGCTAATATCGCTTATTAAATTTCTTGATAAGAAAAATTCCGAAATTGCTTCATTCCTTGACTCTATTGAATTTGATGATGATACCGCATCATTCACAACTTCTGAAGATGCGGAGCCTCTGAATAAAATCAACCAGGAGTTTAATAAAATCATATTGAAGTTTAAATCAGTGCGCCGGGAGAAAGAAGCGGATTATCAATATATGAAAAATATTGTGCAGCACGTTGGAATCGGACTGATAACCTTTGAGAAAGATTCCGGACAGATTCAGATCATGAATGCGGCCGCAAAAAAAGTATTGCGTGTTTCTAACCTGGTTAATATTCGTGAACTGAAATCTTTGAATGAAAACCTTGTAGATATCATTCTGAGATTAAAAACAGGTGGCAGGGACTTAATAAAACTCGAAGTTGGAGGAGACCTGATTCAACTTGCGGTGTATGCCATAGAATTAAATCTGAGAGGAAAAGAATATAAACTCGTGAGTCTGCAAAATATTCATTCCGAACTTGAAGAAAAAGAAATGGAAGCCTGGCAAAATCTTGTGAGAGTTTTAACTCACGAAATCATGAATTCGATCACACCCATTCAATCCCTTGCTGCAACCGTTGAATCTGAAATCGAATCGCAGATAAAAACCTCCAAACTGAATGGGGAACAATTTGAAGATATGCAACTTGCAGTTCAGACTATTCAAAAGCGAAGCCAGGGACTAATCCGGTTTATCCAGGATTTTAGAAATTTGACTCATACCCCCAAACCAAAACTCAAAACTATTAAGGTCACACAAATGCTGGATGAAATCGGTACTCTCATGCAAAAAGAACTGGATCAAAATAAAATTTATTTCATTAAATCTTTGCAGCCGGCTGATCTAAAAATAAATGCAGATAAAGAATTGATTGAGCAGGTCCTCATAAATCTGATTAAGAATTCCATTCAGGCATTCGATGAACAAAACGAGCGGATCATTGAAATGCGAGCCTATAAAACAGACAAAGGAAGGCCCGTGATTTCGGTCAAAGACAATGGTTCAGGAATTGATGAAGAAGCTTTGCAACGGATATTTATTCCTTTCTACACAACTAAGAAGAGTGGGTCTGGTATCGGATTAAGCCTTTCCCGTCAAATAATGAGACAACATCAGGGTTCAATAACCGTTAAATCAAAACTTGATGAAGGGACTGAATTTTCGCTTAAGTTCTAACCCGGGAGACATTTTTAAATAAGTAAAGTTTTTATAGTTTTACCACCGGATTTATTAACTCACCCTTTATGCTAGACGTTCGCGTTAAAGTAACTGAAATTCTGGTTGAAAAATTAGGTATTGCACCCACAGAAGTCACACCAGACGCCAATCTTATAAAAGACCTCGGAATTGACTCGTTGGATTACGCGGAGTTAGTGATGGAATTTGAGCAGGCTTTTAATATCCGAATCCCGGATAATGACGCTGAACAGTTGCAAACCGTAAATGAAGCGGTTAAGTATATTGAGAAGAAATTGGGCTAGGAGAGGCAGGGTGGTTGAGTAACAAGACTTCACTAATTTCTTGATTGAATTCCTCACAGCACGCATTCACAGTTACCCTCATCCCGTTTAGTTTATTCTTTCTAAGAGTTACCCGTACTTGACTATCCTTTTTACATTTAGCACATTTTAGACCTTCCAGTTCCCTGATAATTGAGTCTCTTAGATCACGAATAACAAAATCCTCCAATTCTTTCCCGGTATCGTTATTAAAAGTAACTCTCACCATTTTGGGGTTGACATTTTAAATTAATCCTGGTTTAGTATGGTTTAGTAACCCGTCACCCGAAAGATTGCGGGGATTCGAGGAAGCTGCAGAGTCTGGTCGATTTGGATACATCCCTCGCAAGCAGCGGTTTTTTATTTTTCAATTGCGGATTTTCTGCCAGTCCCCAGCCAGAACGCTCGGAGTCCCAAAACACAAGAAATTTTTTTGAAGCGATTAGAAGTATGTCTCCATCATAAACCTCATTTTCAGATTTATCAAGAAGACCTGTGTATTGTAAAAGCAGAAAATGTTCTTTGTACAGGAGTCCTTTTTTGCAATCAATAGAGTTTAGCCGCATTAAGAGATTATTCTCCGTATCCCAACCTTTTAATTTGATATCACGCTTTTTAAATTGTTCCATCAGCAATCTGTAAATATTGTCCGTTATTTAAAACCAAAAACTATCATCTTAAGCCAAGATAAATTAATTTTATGAAATTAAGATTTGGAAATTCATCAGAACCAGAAAATCATTCGACTCATGAGAAAGATAATTACCATACTCACTTTTTTAACTGTAAGTGTTTCAGGATACGGGCAAACCATTGAAGATTTTTTTACCGGACACAATTATCCGGTTGCCTGGCTGGGTATTGATTTTTCCCAGGTGCAGTTAGTTGGAGACTTCTCTCATTTTGGCGGGCACGGCCCGAAGGATCCCGGAGATTTGCAGATTGATTATTTCCCAAGCTGGAACAGGCTGCTAATGAACGAACCCGATAAGTATAATTTAAAAGAATTTTTTCGCCGGCCGGATTTAGAAATTAATATTAATATGGTTATGGCTCGCAATGCCAAAGCTGATACTGACAACATGTTGACCTACAGTCCGAAGTATTTCAGAAAGGATGACATCCGGCAAATTATTGAATCTTATGATTTGGAAGGTGAAGTCGGGATTGGAATTGTCTTCATTGCAGAGTCATTGAATAAGATCGACACAGAGGCGTATTTTCACGTAATTGTGCTTAACATGACTAATAAAGAAGTTTTGTTATCAGAACGTCTTCGCGGCCAACCATCCGGATTTGGCATCCGAAATTATTGGGCGGGTGCTATTTTTGAAATTCTGAAAAATATTGATACACGCTATTACCGGCTTTGGAGATCGAAGTATATGTGAAAGTGGGTGTTCATATGGGCAGAGAAACTTTGCTGGATTTATTGTTTATTGAGTAATTTGGATATGTGTTGTCAATCAGGAGATTGAGTTTTATGTGATGCCTAGTATGAGACTCGTATAGTTTTGGGATTTATCCTTTTTTTGGAGGTCCAATTATTAATCTATTGATGTCGCTGAGACGAAAATATATTACCAGTTTTTGGGATAATCTTTCTATTGTGGATATTCAAAAAATATATACATTGCACATTGAATAAATTATCATGTTTTAAATGAAGGCCGGGGCGTATGAGCCCTGGCTTTTTTTTGTGGATCATTGTCGTTTAAAGAGGTTCCAGACCGGGAACTTTTTCCATTTCATTTTATCTTCTTCGAGCTTTTGGCGTAGTTCTTCCAGTATGACTTGCTGAAGGGTTAACAGTGGTGTATCATCACCGTATTCATCGCAATCTTCTTCAATTTGCTGTAGTAGTTTTTGGAATTCGCTTTCTGGTAGATCTACGTATCTCATATTTTCTAAAAGAGGTTTTGTGTGTTTCTGAGGAAGGCCTGGAGCCGGATGACCAGGCTTTTCTCTACCATGGGACGAAAGGGAGTTTTATGTGGATAGTTAGCGGTTTTTAAGTTCATTCAGCCGGCTGGAATTGAGTTTTCAATAACAATACAAAAGGTTCATACAATAGTTCAAATATATATTAAAATTATTTTATTCGACATATTAATTAATAATAACGCTATTCTATTAGTCTTTTACACAATCTAACTGTTTGATTCTCAGACTATATATTTGATGTAAAAGGATATTCTAATTAATTATAAGTGCATCAAGATGGCAAAAAGGGCAATTAATAGAATTAAGATTGTGTTAGTTGAACAAGGCAGGACTAACAAATGGCTTGCTGATAAACTGGGAAAAAATGCTACAACCGTTTCCCGTTGGTGCACTAACGACATGCAGCCTTCCCTGGAGACGCTGGTTCAGATCTCAAATGTGTTGAATGTGAATGTTAGGGAGTTGTTGGTGTCAACGAAGTGAAGAAGAAAAAAAGTGATGAGCCGTGGATTTTTAGTGGGATACTCCGTAGGAGTCCCTATTGGGTAAGTTGGTTGGTGAATCCACCCCATTTACCCTGCGCAAAACACCAACCAAGGCTAAGAGTTAGTTTTAAATGTCAAAAACTCTTCAATTCTTTTTTTTAGAGGAGCCGTCAACTTTTTATCTAAATCAAGGAGATTTCCAAAGGTATCTGTTGTTGCATACAAGAAAGATATCGACAAAACAATCTTGTTAAATTCAAATTCTCTATTGCTCTCAATTAGAGACCTTGTTTTAAAAGCATAGTGGTGATATTGGGCAAAAAACTTTATCAATAAGTATATATATCCATATGCCTTTAAAGCTCTAAATTTAATCAGCCTCTGATAAAAGTTCTCGTCGGTAGGAGAATAACTCATATCAGGTTTTTCTCCACGTTTAATTGCAAATAACTCCTTCTTACTTCTTGATCTTAGCTCCTTATTACTTTTAAGAGATTTATCTTTTTTAAAGAACTCTGGATGGCCTTTTCTTAAATTTGAAAAATTATTTTCAAATTCCTTAGTTAGATCAGTATCAGATGCGACTGGTATTTTATAGCGAGGTTCCTCCTTCAGAAATTTTTTCATTGCTACAAAGTATGATCTATCAATTACATTTACCTCATTTTCAAATGAATTTTTATCCATACGGTAGGTTGATAAATATAAACCTAGTAAGGAATCTGAAAGGCAAGTTCGAAGTAAAAGAAAAATCGAAATTTTATATTGATTGTAAGCTTTGTATTGTCCTAACAAAATACATATTGAATGAAGATTAGGAACTGTTCTTTTAAGAATATCTAAGTAAACTAATTTCAGTATTCCTAATTCAGATTCCGACTTTCCTTCAAAACTTTTTCCGATTGAATCAATAGTGCCGATTAGCGTATCTATTAAGCTTATTAGCGAATCTATTTTAGTATTGGTTACATACCTTACTTTGTTTCCCTTATTCATATTGGTCAATTATATCTTTCGTCAAGTAAAATTAATGAAGAATAAAATCAATTGATAAAATCCTAATTAACATCTCGCCAGTTTCCTTGGACCGGGATATACGGCCTTTAAACAGTAA